>SMYC01000136.1 GCA_004356105.1 Acidobacteriota bacterium
AACTGCACCGGTTTGCCGCGCCATGTCGATTGCTCCGAAGCGAGATGAAGAAGCGCGAGCGTCCCTTCGACGTTCACGCGATGCGCCGTTTCGGGCGTGAACTCGGCTTTGGTCGACAAGAGCGCCGCCAGATGAAAAATCGCTTCTATCTCGTATTCCGCGACGAGGCGCGACAGAAGGCGGGTGTCGAGGATGTCTCCGACGATGTGTGTGTGAGCTTCCCCGAGCGCGTTCGGGAGGGGTGTCAGGTCGAGCGTGAGAAGCGGACGTGGCGAATTTTCCAAAAGACGTTGAACGAGTGACGTGCCCACTTCACCAGCCGCGCCGGTGACGAGGGTGACCTTCTTTCGCATGGCCGCCCACTATACCAGCGGCTTGCGCCAACTGCCTATATATTGGCGATCTCTTGTGGGCGGCACGCCGCCGCCCGGGCGCTCGGTTGATGCGGCCGCTATTCCAATCGATGGAAATCAAGCCGTCTACACTGTATCTTCCCGTGATATAGGAGGACGAACGATGCGAGCTCGAGTCGAAATGATGAGCGCCGTGCTCTTGGCGGTTCTTTGGGTGCCGCCGCCGGCCCGCGCGCAGGAAGCGGATATCCGCGGGGCCTGGCATGCGGACACCTACGTTTTGAAGGACGGATCGAAACATCACGTCGAGGGCCTGATGCTCTTCGGCGACACCGACTGGGCGGTTGTCTACTTCGTCAAGGATGACGATGGCCAGCCGCAACGTGGCGCGGGAGAGGGCGGTCCCTACACGCTCGACGGCGATCGTCTCGTCCTGACGCGCGACTATCTCGTTATCGCAGGCAACGAGATAGGAAGCCTCTCGGAGATCCCGTTGCGATTCGACGTGCCCGGCGTCACGGAGCCGGTCATAGAGGCGTGTCGTCTCGAGGTGGGCGACGATCGGATCACGATCGAGTTTCCGAGCGGCAATCGAATGGGTTTCCGACGGTGAGGCTTCGACCGAGAGGGGCAAAGGTCCGGTTAGCGGATGTCAGGGACAACCTTTCATGGGGCGCGCCGGGAGGAACTTCCGCCACTCGTGTGGCCGCCCACTATACCAGCGGGCGGAGCCAGCTGCCTATGTCGGCGATCTCTTGTGGCGACAGGCTGTGCGGCATCGGGTAGCTATGCCAGGCGACCTCGTAGCCATTTTCCTCGAGGGTCGTGACGGTCCCTTCCGCAAGGTGGATAGGCACGACGGGATCTTGTGATCCGTGGGCCATGAATATGGGGACGGCCCGGTTCGCTTCGGAGGCGCGCTCTTTAATAAGGTTGGGAAGAGGGTGGTAGCAGGACAGCGCAAGGATTCCGCCGAGGCGCTCTTCGGACTGGAGACCCGCATAGAGGACGATGGCGCCGCCTTGGGAGAAGCCGGCCACCACGATTTTCTCACTCGGGATGCCGAGGGCGCGTTCGTGGGCGATCCAAGCCTCGAGCTGTTCTCGGGACTCTTCGAGATCCGTCTCTTCGACATGCCGCTCGAGGTCGAGCGTTTTGATGTCGTACCAGGCGCGCATGACGGCGCCTCCATTGATGGTCACGGGCCGCATCGGCGCGTGCGGGAAAACGAAACGCACGCTGGCGGTCTCCGGAATATGGAGCTCGGGCACGACAGGGCCGAAGTCATGACCGTCCGCGCCCAAGCCATGCAGCCAAATGACGGACGCTTTTGGTTCGGAGGACGGGTTCAGTTCGACAGCTGGAAGCAGTTCGGTAGTCATCGTGTCATCCTTTTAGGGGATCCTCTTTCAGAACGGTGCGAAGGCGAGCGAGAAACTGGTCGGCATTGGCTTCGTTGAACACGAGTGGCGGTTTGAGCTTGATGACGTTCTCGAGTGGCCCGTCGGTGTTGTTGAGCACGCCGCCGTGTTTCATGCGGTTGACGAGATAAGTGGCTTCTTCGGCCGCCGGCTCGAGCGTCTCGCGGTCGCGCACGAGCTCGAATCCGAGAAAGAGTCCTCGCCCCCGCACATCCCCGATGATGGGGTGCTCAGCTTGCAGCTCGCGCAAACCGTTCAAGAGGCGATCGCCCTGCACATGCGCGTTCGCTTGCAGCTTTTCTTCCTCGATTACGTCGAGCACAGAAAGCCCGATCGCACACGAGACCGGATTGCCGCCAAACGTGTTGAAATATTCCATCCCCGTCTGGAACGACTCCGCGATCGCGCGTGTGGTGACGACGGCGGCCAACGGGTGGCCGTTTCCGATAGGCTTTCCCATCGTGACGATATCGGGCACCGCGTCCTGGGTCTCGAAGGCCCAGAAATGCGAGCCGACGCGTCCGAAGCCCACTTGAATTTCGTCCGCGATAGAGACGCCGCCCGCCTCGCGGACGAGCGCGTAGAGCCCTTTCAGATAGTCGGGAGGAAAAACGATTTGGCCACCGCAGCTCAAGATCGACTCGGCGATGAGAGCCCCTACGGGCCGTCCATCTTTCGCGAGACGTTCGATCAAGGCGCGCGCATCGCGTAGATAGCGTTCTCCGTATTCGGGGTCCGACGCGCGATGCTGGCCGCGGTAGCCGTCCGGCATGGCGAGCTTGTGGACGTGTGGCGGCGCGCCGCGACCGCCGCGGCCGTCGAACTTGTAGGGGCTCACTTTGATGAGCGATGCCAGATTTCCGTGATAGGCGCCGTCGAGCACGAGCGTGTCCTTGCGGCCGGAATGCGTGCGGGCGAGGCGCAGCGCGAGATCGTTGGCCTCGCTCCCCGAGTTTACGAAGAAGCAGACTTCGAGGGGAGCGGGAAGCTTGGCCGTCAAGCGCTCGGCATAGTCCACGATGTTGGGATGGAGATAGCGCGTGTTCGTGTTCAAGACGGCGATCTGATCTTGGGCGGCGCGGACGACGCGCGGGTGGCAATGGCCCACATGGCAGACGTTGTTGACCATGTCCAGATAAGGACGCGCCTCGCCGTCATAGAGAAAGGCGCCGTGCCCGCGAACGATGCGGAGGGGCTCGCGATAGGACAGGCTGAGCGTTCCGGACAGATGTCGCCGCCTTGTTGCGCGGATGGCCTCGTCCGTCATTCGCGGATCTCGACGGGCCGATTCCGGAAGCCTGAGCACGTCGCGCGGGTTTGGCGAGAGCGCGAGCCAGAGCGTTCTCTCGGACGGTTTGGCGACGCCGGGGAAGTCACCTTCCCGATCGAGCAAGTCGAGGATGATTTGAAAGTGAAGATGCGGCGGCCAATTGCCGTTTTTCGGGTAGCTCCCGACGGCGGCGAAGACTTCGCCGCGGTCGATGGACTTTCCGTGCTCTAGCCGAAAAAGCGAGTCTTCCGAGAGATGGCCGTAAAGCGTCCAGAATTTCTCGCCTGCGTCGGTCTCGTGCTCGAGGATGATGGTGGGGCCGTAATCGAGCGGCGCGTCGTTCACTTGGAAACTGTGCACGCGTCCCGCGAACGGGGCCGCGAGGCTCGTGCCCGCTTCGACGAACAAGTCGATGCCGATATGGATCGTGCGCGGCTCGAACCCTTCTCCGGGGCCCGGCTGGAACGTCTTGCTCGTGTAGAGAGCGCGAGGCTCGTCGTAGCGTCCGATACCGACCCGCGCGCCAGCGTTTCGCATCGCGCCGAAAACGTGCGCGGTGAAGCGCTCGACGTCGTCGAGCACGTCGAGACCGCCAAGCTCGGTGCTAGCCACGCTCAAGTCGAGCTCGTGAAGCCCTCCATCCCGTAACGCATCCGGGAGAACGTACGCGGCTTCCTCGGCGTGCGCGGCGAGCCAATCCACGACCGCCTGGGTGTGCGGGAGAGGCGAGAGGCCGCACGCGTCGCGAAAGCGGTAATGCGCAAGCCTCCGGCATATCGGCTTCAGCTTCTCGAGCATCGTCCACGCCGCGCGCTCGCTCACTCTCAGATAGTCCTTGTCGGGCTCGTCCTTCGCTTGTCGCGCCGCGTTCGCGACGCTCATCGCAAGGCGAGTACAGATGAGAGGGAAGACCAGCTCGAGCTCGGTAGCACTCAGAGGCCGTGCCTCGTGATAGCCCGCGACGACGTGGGACGCGATTTCGAGCGGGTCGTTTTTGTCGAGGATGCAATAGGCGGCGGTGTTCGCCACTTCGAAGACGAGCGCGCTCGAGACCATGTCGCCAAAATCGAGAATGCCGGCCATCACGCCATCGCGCACGAGAATGTTGTGGTCGTTCCCATCGTTGTGGATGACACCTTTCGGGAGTGTTTCGAGCCTCGGCGCGACCTCCTCTTCGAAGATCGAAAGATAATGCTTCACGAGGCGGCGCCTCTGATTGTCCGCGATATATTCCAGCCCTTCGCGGATGGTGGTTGCGGCGTGCTTCGAGTCCCAATACAGATAGCGATCCTGCGCGTCGTGAGAGAAGCCTTCGAGCGCCTTGTCGAGGCGTCCCATGAAGCGTCCGAGATCGCGGAGGAGTGCTTCACCATGAGGTCTCGTATCCGCAAGCGGCTTTCCCGGAAGAAAGTTCAGGAGCCGGCACATGTGGCCGCCTTCGGTCCTCTCGATGAGACCGCCCGAGAGTGCCGCCTGGATCCGCGGAATCGAAAGCTTCGGGTCTTTTTCCGCGACGTGGGCGAGCGCTTGATTTTGAAATTCCAGGATCGTGCGCTCTTCGCCGAGGTTCGCGACTTTCAACACGAGCTTTCCAGTGGAGGTTTCGGCGAGAAAGTTCTGGTCGCGCTCGCTCACGAGCTCCTCGATCTCGCTCGCCTCGACTCCGTAGGCCTCTTTCAAAACCGCCCGTGCGGCGTCGAAGTCGAGGCGCGGCCGCGTCGTCTTCAGTTTCATTTCATCAGCATCTTCAGCCACCGGAGCTTGCCGCCATAGGGCGGATAGCGGATCCGCGGATCGAAGAGCGTGCTGCCTTCGACGACCGATTTCTTGTGCGAGAAAGTCTCGAAGCCGTAGCGGCCGTGATAGCTTCCGCTGCCGCTCCCGCCCCGGCCGCCAAAGGGTAGGTCTGGATTCGAAAATTGGATCAACGCGTCGTTGATGGCGCCGCCTCCAAACGGGATCTCCTGCATCACGCGTTCTTGATTCTTGCGGTCTTTCGAAAAGAAGTAGAGTGCCAAAGGATTGGGATGGCGCAAGGTTATCTCGATGGCTTCGTCGAGGCCGCGATAGGTGAGCACTGGGAGGATGGGCCCAAAGATCTCCTCGTCGAGAGACCTAGCACCTTCCGGAACCTCCGCGAGGATTGTGGGTGCGATGTAGCGTTCGTCGCGTTGTGTCTCGCCCCCAATGACGATGCGACCGTCTTCTAGATAGCCGGAAAGCCTGTCGAAGTGGCGGTGGTTGACGATACGCGCGAAGTCGGGGCTCGTTCTCGGATCGTCTCCAAAAAACCGGCGGACGTTTTTCTTCATGAGAGACAGAAAATCCTCCGCCAACGTCTCTGGCACGAGCAAGTAGTCGGGCGCGATACAGGTTTGTCCCGCGTTCAGAAACTTGCCCCAGGTAACTCGGCGGGCGGCGACTTCGAGATCGACTTTCTCGTCGATAATGGCCGGGCTCTTACCGCCGAGCTCCAGCGTGACCGGGGTGAGATGCTTGGCCGCGGCAGTAGCGACGATACGTCCGACCTCACATCCCCCGGTAAAGAAAATGTGATCGAAGCGCTCGTCGAGGAGCGCCTCGGCGGTTTTGGCGTCGCCCAACGCTGCGCTCACGACCTCCGCGGGAAAATAGCTCGCCACGAGCTCGGCCACGAGCTCCGATGTGTTCACGCTCCATTCGGACGGTTTCAAGAGCGCACAGTTTCCGGCGGCGAGGGCGGCGGCGAGGGGCGACATTACGAGCTGGAAGGGGTAGTTCCATGGAGCGATGATGAGCACGAGTCCCATGGGCTCGCGACGGACGAAACTTTTCGATGGAAAAAACGTGAGCGGCGTTTTGACCCGCTCGGGCTCCATCCACGTCTCGAGATGTTCGAGCGCGTGCGAGCACTCGGATAGGACGAAGCCGGTCTCCGAGGCGAAAGCTTCGAACGCGGGCTTTGACAAATCCGCGGCGAGTGCTTCGTGAATCCGACTTTCGTGATCGCGCACGAGGGCGCGGAGGTTTCGCAGCTGTTGCTTCCGGAACGTGTAGGGACGCGTCGCGCCCGAGCGAAAGAAACGCCGCTGTTTGTCGAGGATGGCCGCGAAGTCGAGCTTGTTCTGTTGGTTTTGGCTCGCGGTCACGATGCGAGCAATGTTACTCGATCTCGAGTTCGGCAATCAGTGGAAGGTGATCGGAAGCGCGACGCGCCAGCCGAAGCCGCCCCCGGTAAACATGGCTCAGACGCACATCGCCGCGCACGTAGATGGCGTCGAGCGCTCGCACGGGACCCCAGGCGGGAAACGTCTTTATCGGCGAGCCGACGCCGTCGAAGCCAGAGGGCTCCAAGAGCTTTCTTCCGAGCGTGCCCCAGACATCGTTGAAGTCTCCCGCAACCACGACCGGCGTTCGATGATGAAGCCCGACAAACGGATCGCTCTCGAGAAACTTGCGAAGCTGGATCTTTCGCTCGATTCCGGAAAGTCCAAGGTGGAGGTTGTAGACGTGCAATGTGCGCGTATGCCGTCCAGGCGTGCCATTCAGGCGTACCCGGAAGCGCGCGTGCAGAACGCTGCGCCGTTTCTTGGGCGGCACGGTGACGTCGATGTTCGACGTTTCTGTCAGCGGGAATCGGCTCAAGATGGCGTTGCCGTAGGCGCCGCCGCTCCTTATCTTCACGTTTGGAAAATAGGTGCGATGTCGAAACCCCAAGAAGTCGCCCAGAAGGTCCACTTGGCGATCGGCGTTCGACCTACGGGCGAGCTGGTCGACCTCCTGCAGCATGACGAGGTCGGGATCGTATCGAGCGATGACATGCGCGACGCGCAACGGGTCGTAGAGCCGGTCGACGCCGCCAATGCACTTGTGGATGTTGTAGCTGAGGATCTTCAGGCGCACGTTACTTCTGCAAAACCAATCAGTTAATAGATGATACCACGCCGCACGATCGAGAACGATGCTTTCGAGAGTTAAAAGCTTGAGGTGAGTCTGGTATGATGCGGGCATAGCGAGGTCTCGAGGGGCCTTCGCTCGATCCTCGAGCGAAGCCGTGTGGGCGTAAGAAAATGACGCTAACCGGAAACAGTAGAGAGCTATCCCTTGCGGATCTGATTGTGGTTGCGACGCAAGATCCGCGAACTCACCGGTTCACTTTGAGCGGACCGGCCGGTGATGGCCTCTTGCTCATCGAGGGTGGCCGCATCGTGCATGCCACTTATGGCGACCTTGCGCCACTCGATGCCGCACACGTCCTTGTGACTGAGCAGAGCGTGGACTTCGAAATCGAAACCGACGCCGAGATCCCCGGCCACACGATCAACGTCGGTGCCCAGGAGCTTCTGATGGAAGCGATGCGGCGCCTCGACGAAGGACTCTTGAAGCGTCCTCGACAAGTCTCGATCGAGATCGGCGAGGCAGAGTCACGCAAACCTCCGCGGCCGCGGAGTCACGAGGCGAAGAAGAGTCCCGAAGCGGAAGCTTTGAGGCGGGCCATGGGACGCGTTCTCTTCGCCGATGCGGCCGCCGCTGAAGTCGAGGTGAAGTCCAGTGCTCCCAAGATCGTCGCGGCCGTTATCGGCATCGCCCTTCTCGTTACGGGAAGCCTTTTCGCTTGGCGCGCCGGCTGGCTCGTTGTCGAAGAGCATAGAGACCCTGTCAATATTTCCGATCTAAATGGCCCGCGCGATGTCGTGCCGGCACTCTTGTCCGGTATGCCGCCGCCGGCCCCGGAAGATCGTCCGGTGCTCCCGACGATTCTGTGTCGTGTACTTCTCGATACGCGTGGGAGCGTGTACGAGGTCCGCGTCTTTCAGCCACGCTCCGGGCTCGATGCTTTCGAGGAGGCGGCGATCGCCGCCGTCAAGCTGTATCGTTTTTCACCGGCCCGGCGTGAAGGTGTCGCCGTGCCAGTCTGGATCATTTGGCCGGTTGATTTCGTCCGCGCTCCGCGTGTTGCGGACACGATGGAGCCCGTTCCGGCGAGCCTGTTCAGAGCATCCCGCGACCGCTTGCCGACTCTTCTCGAAGGCCAGCCACCGGAGACACCTTTTCCCGAGCGGCGTCTACGCCCGAAGATCGCCTGCCGACTTCTCATCGACCATCAAGGTAACGTGATCGAGGCCGAAGTCGTCGACCCGCGTGACGAGCTCGAGCTCTATGAACGGATTGCGCTCGATACGGTGAAGAACTATCGCTTTACCGTGGGTGAGCGAGAAGGCGTTCCCGTTGCCGCGTGGATCCCTTGGAGCGTCTCGTTCCAATAAAGTGATGCGCTTTGTCTTGGCCGCGACAATCCTGAGCGTGTTCGCCGCGCACGGCATCGCGAGTGAGAGCGTTCGTATTCAGGGCTCCGTGGATGTTTTCGACCACGTCAGCGCGGCCCTTACGGCGCGGTTCAGTGCCCGCTATGGCGACGTTTCGCTCGCGTGGGATGCGGCGGGCTCCGGCGCCGCATTCACCGCTCTTTTCGCGGGCGAGGCGGATCTCGGCGTCAGCACCCGAACGATCACCGCTCGGGAGCTCGAGCTTGCGCGTCGGCTCGGGCTAGAGCTCGAGGAGACCGCTTTGGCTCTTGACGGTCTCGCGGTCATCGTACATCCCGACAACCACGTTTCACGTCTCACGATGAAGCAACTCGAGACGCTTTATCTTGGGCGCATCGTTCGGTGGCTTGGTTTCGGCGGCATTGATGAGACGGTGAACCTTCTGAGCTCTCCTGATGCCGGCGGCACGCAACGCGTGTTCAAAGACCTCGTTCTCGGCGATCCGGGGGAGAGTTTTCCGCGAAGCACCGTCTATCTTTGGGCGGATGACATCGTGGATCGCGTCGCTGTCGATCGGGGCGCTGTCGGCTTCGTGAGCATGAATCGCGACCTTTCCGGAGTCCGAACGGTGCCGATCGTGGGGCCGTCGGGGCAAGTATTTCGCCGCCCGGACATTGGCAGCGTCGCGAGCGGCGCCTACCCACTCTGCTATGCCATCTGGCTCTACAGGGTGGGCGAGGCGACGGGCGAGCTTCGTCACTTCTTGAGGTTCCTGTTGCTGCATGATGGCCAACGCGTTCTCGCTGAGGCGGGCTTCGCTCCTGTGGCGGGCTTTCACGGGTTCGGGCGTCGTGCGGGCGCGAGCGTCGACGTGCCCGACGTCGTAATGAGGCGCGTGGATTTTGGCTTTCGTGGGAGCCGCCTGAGTCCCGCGGCGCGTGCGATCGTGCAGGAGGTCGCGAATCTCTTGGCGACAACGAGCGATGGGGTTTGGATCCGCGGCCACGAGGGGCCCACCGAGAACGCGGCGGGTGCCGAGCTCTCGCTCGCACGAGCACAGTCCGTTGCCGATTTTCTAGAACGGCTAGGGACCGATCCGTCGCGTATGGTCGTCGACGGCTGGGGCACCGCGGCGCCTGTGAGCTCGAGCCGCGCCGCCGACGGCCTCCGTGTGAATCGACGCGTGGATATCTGGATCCTCCCCGAGCCCTAAGCCTCCTTGTGATGACGCGCATGCGGTGGGCCTTCGGGATCGCCGTTCTAGTCATGGCCGTATTCTTCGTGGACTTCTGCGCTTTGGTTTTTAAATGCGGCTGCCGATCGCTCTGGAACGGAATCTCGACCTATTGCAACATCCACGCGGCGATCGGGCCGCATTGTCCGTGGTGCGAGCATCCTCTTGCGGGGGGCGGCGTCGCGTTCGGCGTGACTCTCCTGGCGCAGTGGGCGGCTTTTTTCTTACCCACGAATGTGAGCCTCGGGAAACGATGGTTGCTTGCGGTGATAGCGTTTCCTTTGGTCGCCGCTATCGTCGCGCTCGCTCAAGGGCTCTTCTGGGGATATTGGCGGTAGAAGCGAGCCCTCTGTTCGAACGTGGCCGTGAAATCCGGGCTCACGGAGCGACGCTGGCCTTGCGAATGTAATCGAGCTTTGGAAAGTTCGCGCGCAGATGCGCGTTGCCGCCTTCGAAGATCGGCGCCTGTTTCCCGCCTCGGATACCGCCGCCCGCCGCCTCGCCATAGCCGAAATAAAGCGCGTCCGCGACCCGCATCCCTTCGACGACCTCGCCGATGGGGCTGAACCCTTGCTCATCCAGGGCCGGATTGTCTCTCAAGTTGATGAACAGCTGCGTCGTCCGATCGTCCGGCGCCACACCATGGGCGTAGGTAACACGTCCGCGAAGATTGCTCGCTTGCACGGGCTCGTCGGCGAAGACCGCCGCTCTCCAAACCTGCGCGATGTCAGGATCGCCGTGAATGCCGAACTGTGCCCACGCGCCTTCGATAACGCGAAAAAACGCGTCGTCGTCGTAATAGCCGTTCTCGACGAGATGAAAGAACCGATCGACACCCATAGGCGACCACGCTCGATGGACGTCGACGACGATGACGCCTCGGGTCGTCTCGAGCCGAACGTGAAAGCGTTCGGGGGCTTTCTCTGCGAAGGCCTCGTCCCTTGGATTGCGAAGCGCTGGTTGAAGGAGGAGCGTCAGGGAGGCGAGTGCTGCGAGACGGAGCATGTGGCGATTATATCGCTGCTATCAGACCCATAACCTAGAACCGTATCGCGAGGTCGGGTGGCGTTCAAGGATGATGAATCCACGCTATCCTGCCGTCCATCGACTTCCTTAATCGACAAGGGGTCTCGATCGTCTCAGAAGAAGCGCCAAAGCTTACTTGAAGGGCACCGCCTGACGACGTTCTTTGAATCTTGCGAGCGAACAGAGTGCGGAGGTGATTTAGAAGCGGCCACCTCCGCACTCGAGTTTTCGACTACGAGCAGCAGGTCGGCTCGCAACAAGGTTCCTCGGACGCCGCAGCTTGTAGCGCCGGGTCATTCTTGTCGGTCACGTCATCTTCCTTGACGACGAAGACTTCCCAGCGATAGCCGTTCGGGTCGGCGACCCAGACTTTGTCTTGAAGCGCATAGCAGCACACGGTGTCCTTTTCTTCGAGGGTCGTAAAACCCGCTGCAGCAAGGCGCTTCGTCGCATCCGCGACCTCCTCGGCAGAGCTCACTTGAATCCCGAGATGGTTGAGCGAGCTCGGGTCCTTCGGAGCGTGGGCGCTCTTGTTGAGCGTGAAGTTCAGCCCGGGCGTCTCGAGCTCGAACTTCGCGTATCCGGGTTTGAGCTTCAGCGGTTCCTTTCCAAAGAAGCCGCGATAGAACGTAACGGACTCGTCGAATTTGTTGGTGTTCAAAGCGATGTGAATTTTTTGGCTTGTGGTCATGCCTTTCCTCCTATGTTTCTAGAAAAATCGAATTGTTGAGATGGCTTTCGGCTCGGGTGGGCTTCATTGTGCTTAAACCTTGGCGGGTACGGAGATGTTGACGACGGGCTGCCGCGTGCAGCACTCGGCGTAGAGGAAGTTCAAGAGTTTTTGAAGAGACTCCGTCCCAGCGCGGTAGCGAAGAAAGCGCCCCTCGCGCTCCTGGTCGACGAGCCCTTCGTGCCGCAGCGCGTCGAGATGATGGGAGAGAGTCGAGGCCGGGATAGCGAGCTCTTCTTGAAGCTCGCCAACAACGAGCCCGGTGGGGTGCGCGGCTAACAGAAGTCGGATGATGGCCACCCGCGATTCGTGGCCGAGGGCCCCGAACATCCGTGCAACGTCCGCCGTGTTCTCCATAATTCGATTATTCTAGAATAATAGGATAATGTCAAGAGGTTTTGGTGGCAAACGAGGACTCGCGGCCACGCGCCGTGAGTCTCGGGCCACGTCATGTCGGGCGCAAACAGTGCGAAAGCGTTCCCGCGGAAACGTTTTCTGTTGAAAAGCGGCCATAGGGCTGTGGAAAACCTGTGGAAAGCGTGTCTCACGTGAGGCACGCGAACAGTCAGCTTGCTACAATGCCGCAGCAAGGAGGACGCCATGCCACGTCTCGCTGCTTCTCTAGCCGTCGTCGTCGCCATCGCCGCTTGTCAGAGCGCGCCGGAGCCCGAACCGGAAGCGCCCGGGCGCCGGATGCAGGAGCTTCTCGGTAAATACACGACGGTGCGTCTAACTACGAATCTCGACGTGCTCACGGAGTCGGAGCGTGCGATGTTGCCGCACCTCATCCGCGCGGCCCAGGCGATGGAGGGCGCTTACTGGGAGCAAGCCTACGGCGATCGTGATGCGCTCATGGCGTCGCTCGACGAAGACGCCCAGCGGTTCGCCGCGATCAATTACGGTCCGTGGGATCGTCTCGACGACAACGCGCCTTTCGTCGCGGGCACGGACGAGAAGTCCGCGGGCTCGAATTTCTACCCCGCCGACATGACCAAAGAAGAGCTCGAGGCCGCGCATAACCCCGAGCTTCGAAGCCTCACGACGATGGTGCGGCGCGACGACGACGGCAAGCTCACGGTGATCCCGTACTCGGTGTTCTTCGAAGCCGCTTACGGCACCGCGGCCGAGGAGCTGCGCGCCGCGGCCGCGCTCGCCGAAGATCCAGGCTTGAAACGCTATCTCGAGCTTCGCGCGGAGGCGCTGCTTACCGACGACTACCGCGCGAGCGACATGGCGTGGATGGACATGAAGGACAACACGCTCGACATCGTCATCGGCCCGATCGAGACCTATGAGGATCAACTCTTCGGCTCGAAAGCGGCGAACGAGTCCTTCGTGCTCGTCAAGGACCACGAGTGGAGCGCCCGGCTCGCCCGCTACACGTCGCTTCTACCAGAGCTCCAAGAGGCCCTTCCGGTTGCGGACACGTACAAGCAGGAGACGCCCGGGCGCGACTCGGACTTGAACGCCTATGACGTCATCTACTATGCCGGCGACGCCAATGCGGGCTCGAAGGCGATCGCAGTCAACTTGCCGAACGACGAGGAAGTGCAGCTTCAGAAAGGCACGCGTCGTCTTCAGCTCAAGAATGCCATGCGGGCGAAGTTCGACAAGATTCTCCTTCCTATTAGTCAGCTCGTTATCGCGGCCGATCAGCGCGAGCTCATCAACTTCGACGCGTTCTTCGCCAACGTCATGTTCCACGAAGTCGCGCACGGACTTGGCATCAAGAACACCGTCAATGGCCGCGGTCGCGTCCGAAACGCGCTCCAAGAGCGCGCCTCGGCTCTCGAAGAAGCGAAAGCCGACGTGCTCGGTCTATTCATGATCACCGAGCTCATCAAGAGAGGGGAGCTCGAGGACGAGAACCTCGACGACAACTACGTCACGTTTCTCGCGTCGATCTTCCGCTCGGTTCGCTTCGGCGGGGCGAGCGCGCATGGCCGCGCGAATTTGATGCAGCTCAGTTTTCTCGCAGAGGCCGGAGCGTTCTCCTACGACGAGAGCACCGAGACCTACCGCGTGGACCTCGAGAAGATGGAGCAGGCGGTCAACGACCTTGCCGGCGTGATTTTGAAGATCCAGGGCGACGGGGACTACGAAGGCCTCGGCGTTTTCATGGAAAAGCACCAGGTCACCACCGATCGACTTCGTCAGAGTCTCGACCGGCTCGCGGCGGCGGCGATCCCCGTCGACATCATCTTCGAACAAGGACCCGCCGTTCTCGGACTCTCGGGTTCTTAGGCTCTACCTGCCAGAACCGCGCACTCCTGTAAGTTTTGGAGCAGGATCAATATTAAGAAAAGCGTAACGCAAAGTCGCAAAGAAAAAAGCAAGAACTGAAAGGAAGTAGAAAAAAACAAGAAAATTCGCCCGGCTTTCTCCGGGCTCAAGGTAGCTAATAGCATAGGGGCTAAATATCTAAATATTTAGCGACATCAGCGGTTCCTCTCATTCTCTTTTCCTTTCTTTGCGCCTTTGCGCCTTTGCGTTACGCTTTTCTTAATGTTGATCTAGCTCCGAACCCATCAGAACTGCTCCTCAGGTTTTGTTTGGCTAGGCTTAGCTCACGCTAAGTCGCTCGCCACTAGCGATCGGACGGAGTCGAGCCCTTCCTCGGGCTCGTCGAAGATCTCGTCGATCTCGCGCAAGATCACTTTTTTGGCGGCCTGGGTCAGGAGCTTCATGCGCCGCTCTTCCGAGAGCGAGTCGAGCTTGAAGCGCTCGCTGAGCTCCCGAGAGACGACAAAGCGGTGGCCGCGCTGCTCTTCGAGATGTTCTTTGCTCCGCCGGATGCAGCAGCGGATCTCCCAATCCGGCCGCTCGGACACGTCGAGCGTCTCGATGTCGATGAACCAGCCGTCCCGCTCCACGCGGATAAAGTCGTTCGCCATATGCCCCCAGAATCTCCGCTATTTATCTTGCGCCAGCGCCTTGTTGTCAAGGGTGAGCTGCTCAGGTAACGTAGGCGGCGTTTTCGAAGGAGGATCCAGTGGCCAATAGTAGTGACGTTCGGCATATCCGTTGGGATGACCTTCCCAAGGAAAAACTCACCGACTTTCTCGACCGCCGCATCATCACGGGCGAGAAGGCCATGCTCACGCACGTGTACATGAAGAAGGGCTGCGTCGTTCCGCTGCACCATCACGAGAACGAGCAGCTAACCTATGTGCTCGAGGGCGCTCTGAAATTCTGGGTCGGCTCCGAGGATGCCGAGCCCATCGTCGTGCGCACGGGCGAGGTGCTCGTGCTGCCTTCGAACGTTCCTCACAAGGCCGAGGCGCTCGAGGATACGCTCGACGTGGACATCTTCTCGCCTCCGCGCCAGGACTGGCTCGATGGCACCGATGACTACCTCCGACAGCAATAAGCTCTCCCCGGGTTTCTGGAAGGCCGCCTCGGCGGGCCTCGTTGTGGCAGCGGTCCTGGTCTCCGGACTCACCGGCAGCTTTTACGGCACCGGGCTGCCATGGCTTGTAGAGGCCCTCGTCGGCGCGCTCGCAGGGGCGCTTTGCTTTTGGCTGTTTATGGTCGCCGCGCGCCTTCTGGCTCGGATTCTTAGCATCCCGTTATCTGAGTTCATGAGCTTCGTCGTCGCGGCCATCGGCGTCGCGATCGTGCTGCGCTCGACGCGCTTCCGTTGGAACCCGATGCTCTTTTACCCCGCGGCTATCGTTTTTTTCGCGGCGCAAGCGACGCTCTTCGGAGCGCTCTGGGGATGGTTCAAGACCGAAGGCCGTCGCGGGCTCTATGGCGCTTTGGTGGTGGTTGCGCTCGCCGTCGACATTGCGGGGTTCGCCTGGCTGGCAAATGACGGAAGCGATCCGTACCCCGTCGCTGAAGTCGAGAACCCGAGCCCGAGCCCGCCCGTACTCGACATGCGAAACCCTGCCGAGCCCGGGACTTTCGACGTCGAGACGCTCACCTATGGAAGCGGTACCGATATCCGCCGGCCCGAGTTCGGGCCCGACGTCACCATCGCGACCGCGACCGTGGACGCGTCGAAGCTTCTCCCCGAGTGGAAAGACTTCAAGGCGCGTGCGCGAAAGTGGTATTGGGGCTTCTCGCTCGAGGAAGCACCGCTCAACGCGCGGGTGTGGATGCCTCGCGGCGATGGGCCGTTCCCGCTTGCGCTCATCGTGCACGGCAACCACCGCATGGAGGATCACTCCGATCCCGGCTATGCCTATCTCGGCGAGCTCCTCGCGAGCCAAGGAATCATCATGGCTTCTGTCGACGAGAACTACATCAACGGGACGTGGTCGGGCGATTTCCGTGGGAAGGAAATGCAGCTGCGCGGGTGGCTCTTGCTCGAGCATCTCCGCCTTTGGCACGAATGGAACGAGACACCCGGCCATCGCTTCGAAGGTCGCATCGATGTCGAGAAGATCGCGCTCATGGGCCACTCTCGCGGCGGCGAAGCTGTGGCGATTGCCCATGCGTTCAACCAACTCCCGTTTTATCCCGACGATGCGACCGTCCACTTCGATTACGGGTTCAACATCCGGTCGCTCGTGGCCATCGCTCAAATCGATCAGCGCTACCCGCGCCGCATGAAGCTCGAGAACGTGAACTTTCTCGCGCTTCAAGGCTCTTACGACGCTGACGAGCCGAGCTTTCATGGTCTTCGGCAGTTTCGCCGCCTGACGTTTACGGATGACGACTATTGGTTCAAAGCCGGTATCTACATCCATCGCGCGAACCACGGCCAGTTCAACTCGAGCTGGGGTCGGTTCGACTCGAGTTTTCCGGGACGATGGCTTCTGAATACGGGCCCTCTCATTTCAGGTGAGGACCAACGCGAGATTGCGAAGGTCTATATCTCCGCATTCCTGTTGGCGACACTCCGGGAGGTTCTGGACTATTTGCCGCTATTCCGCGATCCCCGTGTCGCTTCCAAGTGGCTACCCAACGACATCGTCTACGTGCAACAGTTCGACGATTCGACGTTTAGTGCCGTCGCGGATTACGAGGAAGATATCGACGTCACGACGGCGAGCCGCGAAGGTGCTTTCATCGAGACGGATGGGCTCACCCTTTGGAGGGAAGAGGAGCTTCTCGGCCGCGACAAGCTGACGCAGAGCACGAATGTTGCCGTCCTCGGTTGGAACGAGAGCGGAGCGAGCTACGCGGTCACGCTCGGCGACGACACGCTCGAGCTCGACGATTCGATGGCGCTCAGCTTCTTCTTGTCGAGCTCGACGGAAAAGCCGGATGACGACGAGGACGCGGAATCGGTGCCGCTCGAGCTCAGCGTGGAGCTCACCGACGCGCATGGCGCCGTCGCGTCGGTGCGACTCTTGGACATTGCCCCGATAACACCGCCCATAAAAGTTCAGTATCTCAAGATCGAGTGGTTCAACCGCGCCGCCTATAACAGCACTTGGGAGCCGATCCTGCAAAGCTACTGGTTGCCGCTGTCGCGTTTCGACGGTGTCGACTCAAAGGCGCTCGTTTCCATTCTCTTTCGGTTCAACAGCAATCGCGGTGTGGTTCTCCTCGACGAGATAGGTTTTCGAGGAGTGCCAATGCGTGTCGAGCCAAGCGCAGGGGAGGGCGATAGCGAAGCTCAGACCCGCGAGAGCGGGGACCGCCCAGCCCAATAGGTCGAGGCGCTCAGAGGCGTCGATGAAGCCGGCCGCTACGAGCGGCGCCACGAGCGACGCATAGCCGAAGACGACCGTGAAGGCGGCGTTCGCACGTGAGAGCTCCGAGACCGGCGTGCGCTCGCCGAGTAGCGCCAGGCTAACGGGAAAGATACCGCCCGCGGCGCAGCCGATGAGGGTGAAGCTCGCAAGAGCGAGCGTTGTCTGCTCCGGCAGCCACGTTGCTGAAACGTAGCCCGCTGCGACCGCCGCCAAGAATCCCAATAAGGAGAACCCGTAGATTAGCCGCAGGTTCCCGAAGCGATCCGCGAGCCATCCGGCGGCGGGCTGTATCACGACGCTCCCAAGAGCCATGAAGCCTACGAATCGCAGGGTCTCGGCGCGCGTCAAGCCGAGACGCTGCCCTTCGACGGGGTAGGTCCCGGACATCGCCACGTCGAGTACGGCGTAGACGACGGCACCGTAGAAAACGATCGCGAGTCCTCGCCAAGGAACGGCCGCCGGAACCGTATTTTCATGCCGCGCGCGCGCTTCGACGTTCATGTTCCGCAATCCCCAATGTGCGAGCGGCGCGATGGCGGCAGCGGCGGCCGTGAAGAGCCAAAACACCGGAAGGCCCAAGGTGTCGTATAGAGGATTGCTT
Organism: Acidobacteriota bacterium; assembly: GCA_004356105.1. Taxonomy (GTDB): domain Bacteria; phylum Acidobacteriota; class Vicinamibacteria; order Marinacidobacterales; family SMYC01; genus SMYC01. The sequence continues at coordinate 17,530 of SMYC01000136.1, forward strand.
ACGAAGACCCCGCCCATGAAGCCGAGACCGAAGCCGGCGGTATAGGCGGCCATCACTCGGGCTCTACGGCTTTCCGGTGTACCTCTCAAGAGCGCGTATTCGGCCGCGACGAAAGTGAGCGCGTCCGCAGCGCCGAGAAAAAGTCTCACCCCGAAGAGCATGCGCTCGTCCCACAAAAGCGCCAGGTGAAGCGCACCCAAGCCGATTCCGGAGAGCAAGATCCCGATAACGTTGATGGGCCTCGGTCCGTGACGTTCCACGAGCCGGCCGGCCAGCGGGCTGAACAAGGCGAGCCCGAGCGAAAGCATGGCCACGACGCCGCCGGTAAAGTACTCGCTGAAACCACGATCTTCGAGAAGCGCCGAGACGAGCGGCGAGGAGCCGCCAATGCTGACGCCGACAAAGAACAGCGACAAAATGAGGGCCGCGGTCTCGAGCGCTGTGAGCTGACTAGTAGCGCTTGCGGACAAGATAGTCGACCTGATGCGCGATATAGAGGAGGCGGGCTTTTTCGAGCTCGCCCCGTCGCGCGGACGCCCACTCCTTCGCTACCGGGCTACCGACGGCGCCTTCGATCATCTCCAGGATATGGCCAAGGAAAAAGGCCTCCTCCGCGGGATAGCCGCCCTCGGTCGGGTGGACGATCCAATCGGAGCTTCCGATTTCCAAGACATCGACCGGGTGGGTTGCGAGCGCGTGGAAAAGCCGTCTTCCTGTCTTGCTGCCGCCGTTGCCGCCACTACCTATTGTCTCGTGATATTGCTCGAGAACCTCGTCGTCCGAGGGGTGCGAAGGCTCGAAAATGGTCTCGCCGTCGAACGTAATCGGGAAGTAGAGCAGGCCTCCTGGGCGGGCGAGGCGGATGAGCGCCTGGAGGCTCGGGCCGAGATCGACGATGTCGAGAAAGGCGTGCGCGAGAACGATGTCGAACCGGCCGTGCTCGGAGGGATCCGACGAGAAGTCTTCGAGAGTGGACACGATGAATCGGCCTTGGACGCGATCTCGCAGGCGGCGCTCGGCAATTTCGAGAAACGAGGCGCTTTCGTCGACGGCCGTGTAGTCGCGCGGCGCGGGAAGGCCGAGCTCCAAATAACGCTCGAGACCGATCCCAATCCCGGCCCCTATATCCACGAAGCTGGGCGCGCCCTGCGCTTCAAGCTCTTCAGAGAGCCGCGACAAGATCCGGCAATTGAGCGCGCGGTCGTCGACCGTTCGCTTCGCCTCCAGGTAGCGCTGGGATATCGACACGACCGGTATCTTAGCGTCTCATACGGTAGGATAGACAGGCTAAGATGCTGGAAAAGGAGCCCATGTCCTGAGCCCGATCCTGACGGACCTCTACGCGCGACTCTCGAACGCCAAGGAGACGTTGTCCGCAAGGAAGCGCCCCTATGTCACCTTGGCCTATGCTCAGAGCCTCGATGGCAGTATTGCGGGCGACACAGGCCGTCCGCTGGGCTTGAGCGGTCCGAGCTCACTGCAGCTCACCCATGAGCTCCGGGCCGCCCACGACGCGATTCTGGTCGGGATTGGCACGGTGCTCTCCGACGATCCTCAGCTCAACGTTCGCCTCGTTACCGGACGCGACCCTCAGCCCATCGTCGTCGATTCGCGCTTGCGGCTCCCCGATAGGTGCCATTTGCTCTCGAATGGCCGCGGCGCCTGGGTCGCGACAACAGATGACGCGAGCGACGAGGCCGTTTCGCGCATCACTGCCAAGGGCGCCGATGTGCTCCGACTGCCGGCGCTAGAGAATGGCTGGGTCGACCTCGAGAGTACGATGGCGGTGCTCGCCGAGCGAGGCACGTCGCACCTACTCGTGGAAGGCGGGGCCCGCATCCTGACGAGCTTCTTGAAGGCCCGTCTTGCGGACTACGTTGTCCTCACGATGGCGCCTCGCTTCGTTGGGGGCGTGCCTGCGCTCGTCCAGCACGAGCTCTCACCGTTTCCCGAGCTGACTTCGTGGAAAAGTGAGCGTCTCGGGGAAGATCTTGTCCTAGCTGGTGAGTTGAGCTGGTCCGACGCATGAAGCGTCGCACCTTAGCCTTCACGGCGCCGCGCCGCATCGAAATTCTGGAAGATGACGTCCCTACTCCCGCAGGGAAAACGCTCCTCGTCCGCACGGCTTTCTCGGCGATTAGCGCTGGCACCGAGCTTCTTCTTTATCGCGGCGACATCCCAGAAGGTCTCGTCCTCGACGAGACCTTGCCGGCGCTTCGAGCACCGTTCCGCTACCCCGCGAGCTATGGTTATGCGGCGGTCGGCGAAGTGGTCGGGATCGGGGACGGCGCGGATGCCTCGTGGATGGGAAAGACCGTCTTCAGCTTTCACCCCCACACCAGCCACTTTCTCGCGGCCGAGGAGGCGCTCTACGAGGTTCCCGAGGGCGTTACCGCAGAGACCGCGACCCACTGGCCGATGATCGAGACCGCTGTCAATCTCGTCCTCGACGCGCAACCGCTCGTGGGTGAGCGCGTGCTCGTGGTCGGCCAGGGCGTGGTGGGACTGGCGGCGACGAAGCTGTTGGCCCGCTTTCCTCTCGAGCTCTTGTGGTCCGTCGACCCCGTGGCGTCTCGTCGGCAGGCTTCGCTACGTGCAGGCGCCGATCGCTCTCTGGATCCGGACGAGCTTCGAGCCGGGAGTGACTTCGACTTGAGCTTCGAGCTTTCGGGAACGGCGGCCGGGCTGAACGTTGCCATCGCCGCGACGGGCTTCGAAGGGCGCGTCGTCATCGGCTCGTGGTATGGCGCGAAGCGCATCGACGTGGACTTGGGAACGTACTTCCACCGCGGACGTCTTCGTCTCGTGAGCAGCCAAGTGAGCCACATCGGCTCGCCGCTTTTGTCGCGATGGTCGAAAAAACGACGGATGGACGTGGCGGCTGAAGCTCTTTCGGAAGCAAGTGAACTTGCGCTCATCACGCACCGTTTCCCGCTCGAGCGCGCCTCCGAAGCCTACGCGCTTATCGACGAGCGCCCTGAAGATTGCCTCCAGGTTTTGCTGGCCTATACTTGAGGCCGCTATGGCGAAATACGCGCTCGGGGTGAACACCGATTTCACGGCGAAGCACTACCTTGCTGGAGGCGATTTCGGCCCTGAAGGCGAGCCTCACGCCCACGACTACCGTGTGGAGGTCGTCCTCGAGGGTGACCGCCTCGACGAGCACGGCTTTCTCGTCGATATCGTTCGCGTCAAAGCAGAGCTCGGCGAGCTCGTGGACCGCTATCGCGATAATATGTTGAACGATCTCCCCGAATTCGCGGGTACTTCTACGGGCTGTGAAATATTCTCCCGCGTCGTCGCGGAAGCGCTTCGTGAGCGGCTCGGATTGGCCGGGATATCCCGGCTGCGCGTGAAGATCTGGGAGAGTGCCGAAGCCTGGGCCGAAACGAGGCTCGATATATCACCTGAGTAACGATGGCGGAGTAACGATGGCGAAAGAGACCCACCAATTTCAAACCGAAGTAAAGCAGCTCCTCGACCTGATGATCCACTCTCTGTACTCGCACAAGGATGTGTTCTTGCGGGAGCTCATCTCGAACGCGTCGGACGCGCTCGACCGCCTGCGGTTCGAAGCTTTGACGAAGCCCGAGCTTCTCACGGAAGGCTCTCTGCTCCAGATCCGGCTCGAATTGGACGCCGAGGCCAAAACACTCACCATCCACGACAACGGGATCGGGATGAGCCGCAAGGAGTTGATTGACAATATCGGGACGATTGCCAAATCGGGCTCGGCCGAGCTCGTGAAGAAGATGAAAAAGACGACGTCCGGCGATGCGGAGATTGGCGAGCTGATAGGACAGTTCGGTGTCGGCTTCTACTCCTCGTTCATGGTGTCCGAGAAAGTCGTTCTCGTCACTCGTCGCGCCGGCAAGAAAAGCGCCATCCGCTGGGAGTCCGGGGGGAAAGGCGACTACACGATCGATCGCGCGGAGCGGGATTCGATCGGCACGACCATCACGCTCCATCTGCTGCCCGCCGACGAAGAGCAGGCGGTCGAGGACTTTGCCGACGAGCACGTGGTCACGACCATCGTGCACCGCTATTCCGATTTCATCGCCTATCCGATCGTGCTCAAGACCAAAGACGAGGACAAGACGCTCAACTCGATGAAGCCCATCTGGGAGCGGCCGGCTTCCGAGGTCACGGATGACGAATACGCCGAGTTCTACAAACATATCTCGCATGATTGGCGCGCGCCGCTCGAGCGCATTCTTCAACGGGCGGAAGGCACCATCGAGTACCGGGCGCTCTTGTTCATCCCCAGCGAGGCTCCGACGGACCTCTATTACGTTGGCGCCGAGGCCGGTCTTCGGCTCTACGTGAAGCGCGTATCGATTATGGAGCGCTGCGAGGAGCTCCTGCCCCGCTATCTCCGTTTTGTGCGGGGCGTGGTGGATTCGTCCGATCTTCCGCTCAACGTCTCGCGGGAGATGCTGCAGCACGACCGGCAGATCCGGCAAATCCGCAAAGGCCTGTTGAAGAAAATCCTCGACGCGCTCAAGAAGATGAAATCGGACGACGAGGAAAAATACTTGAAGTTCTGGGCGCCCTTTGGCCGGTCGCTCAAAGAAGGCGTCTCCGAGGACTCCGAGAATCGAGACAAGGTGACCGAGCTTCTAATGTTTTCTTCCTCCGCGGATTCCGGGAAGCTCACTTCCCTCGCAGACTATGTATCGCGGATGAAGGAAGGGCAGGACAAGATCTATTACTTGACGGGCGACAGTCAGGATGTCGTCGAGAGCTCACCTCATCTCGAAGCCTTTCGTGAGAAAGGTGTGGAAGTGCTTTATCTCACGGACGCTGTCGACGAGCTCTTGGTCGATGTGCTGACCGAGTATGACGGCAAGAAATTGCAATCCGCGGGGAAGGGCGCGCTCGATCTCGGCACCGAAGAAGAGAAAAAAGAGCAGAAAAACGAGCTCGACGAGAAAGGCAAAGCTTTCGAGACGCTTCTCGCGCGTACCCAGGAAGCCCTCTCGGAGCGCGTCAAAGAGGTGCGACTCTCGACCCGATTGACCACGTCGCCCGCCTGTCTCGTCAGTGGCGAAGGGGATGTGAGCCCGCGCGTCGAGAAATGGCTTCGGCAGCAGCAAGGAGATATGCCGATACAACAGCGCATCCTCGAGCTCAACCCGAGCCACGAGATCGTAACGAGGCTCAAAGCGAAGCTCGACGTGCAAGAGAGCTCGGAGACGGTTCTGGAATATGCGGAGCTTCTCTACGGGTATGCGCTTCTAGCTGAAGGCTCCGACATCGCGGACCCGGCGGATTTCGCGCGTCGTTTTGCTGCGCTCATGGAGCGCGGGCTCAATGCGCCAGATTGAGATGGCGGACGACGCGGCGCACCGCCGCGCGCGGCGACAAGCGCACCGATAGCGCCATTAGGCGATTCAACAGACCCGGGATCGCGACTGCTTGGCCGCGCTCCATGGCGCGATAGCCGAGCTCGGCCACCGGCCGCGCATCCTGAAGACCGTAGCGGGCGAGTCGCGAGCTGCCCATCTTCGCCCGTGTTTGAAACTCCGTCCGGGTCGGACCGGGGCAAAGAGCGGTCACGGTGACGCCGGTGCCGCGAAGCTCTTCCGTTATCGCCTCCGAGAAAGAGAGCACGTAGGCTTTGGTCGCGTAATAGACCGCCATGAAAGGGCCGGGCTGGAGGGCGGCCGTCGAGGCGACGTTCAGGATCTGGCCGCGGCCTCGCGCGATCATTGGCGGAAGAAATCGATGGGTCAGTTCGGTGAGCGCCTCGATGTTCAAGCGGAGCATCGAAAGCTGCATGTCGAGATCGGTCTCGTGAAAGGCCCCGAGATTTCCGAAGCCAGCATTGTTGACGAGGGTTCCGATCTCGAGCCCGCGCCCCTCGAGCTCGCTTCTTGTTCTCTCCGCGGCGTCTCCAGTTGCAAGATCCCGCACAACGATCTCGACGCGAACGCCGTGGTCATCCTGAAGCGTCTTTCCCAGTGTCTCGAGCTTGTCCTGACCTCGCGCGAGAAGCACGAGGTCGCGCCCGTTCTCGGCCGAGATGTGAGCGAGCGCCTTTCCGATGCCTGTCGACGCTCCGGTGATGAGCGTGAACCTATCCATGGCCCGCCCACTATACTCTGTCGAGCTCGCCCGGTTGTCAGCGCCCGTCCCCTCCCCGTAAACTTGTTTATGTTTGCGAGCTCACGGGCGGTCTAGTTTTCCAATGGCGATCCATTGTCCAAATTGCGACACCTTGATCCTGGAAGAGGAGCTTCCGCGGATTGGAGGCTCCACGAAGGTTCTCTGCCCTAGCTGTCTCGAGCCGCTCGCTCTACCCGAGATGACGCTTCCCCTTGGTTTTGCCAAGACAACGCTCGCCCCGCCGAAGGCCGGGTTTCTGGTCGGCCGAAAATATTCGCTCGTGGTAGTGAGTGGCCCCGACGCGGGAAAGGTTCTCGATATCACAAAGGCAGAGAGCACGATTGGCCGCGAGGGCTGTGACCTCGAGCTCGAGGACCCTGAGATCTCACGCCGTCACGCGCTCGTCTCCATCGAGGGTCTCCGTGCGCGTCTTCAGGATTTACACAGCACCAACGGCACATTCGTCGCCGAAAAGCCGATCGAAGAGGCGATGCTCGAGAGTGGCGACCAGTTCCGCGTGGGAAGTCACGAGGTCGCGCTCGTCGTCACTGAGAATGACGACGACAGCGACGACGATGCCTAGTCCGCTTTCTCGCTATAATACACCCCCCGCTAGACTGCTTTCTTGGGGCGGACGATGAGCTATCCCTATAGAAACAAAGAGATTAGCTGGCTCTCCTTCAATGCTAGAGTGCTCCAGGAGGCGAGCGATCGCAGCGTCCCGCTCATCGAACGGCTACGTTTTCTCGGGATCTACTCCTCCAATCAAGACGAGTTTTTTCGCGTGCGCGTTGCCACGTTGCACCGTCTTGCACGGCTCGGAAAGAAAGGCAAAAAGCTCCTCGGTCACGACCCGCGCGGTGTCATCTCCGAGATCAAAAACATCATCTTGAGGCAACAGGAAGTGTTTCAGGGTGTCTACGAGCAGCTGCTCGATGAGCTCGCCGCCGCTGGGATCCACGTTGTCGACGAGACGTCATTAACGGCTGAGCAAGGCCGCTTCGTCGAGACCTATTTTCGGCAGGAAGTCCGTTCGAAGCTCACGCCGCTGATGGTAAGCAACGCCTCGAAATTTCCGGAGCTCAGGGACAAGTCGATCTATCTCGCGACACGCTTGCGCAACCGGCAAGGCAAGAACGACCGCTTCGCGCTCATCGAAGTGCCGACGGACGCGCTCCCGCGTTTTCTCAGCTTGCCGCAAGTCGAGCGACGACAATATGTCATCCTTTTGGAGAACGTGATTCGCTACAACTTGAAGGACATTTTCTCGCTCTTCAAGTTCGAGTCCATCGAGTCGCACCTCATCAAGCTGACGCGGGACGGCGAGCTCGACATCGACGACGACGTGACCGAAAGCTACTTGCGAAAAGTCATGAAGGGCGTCAAGCACCGGAAAGAGGGAAGCCCCGTCCGCTTCGTCTATGATCGCAAGATCTCGGGAGAGCTCCGGGAGCTCATCAAGCGCAAGCTGCGCATTCGCGGCGAGGACAGCATGGTGCCGGGCGGGCGGACGCACAATTTCAAGGACTTCATCGACTTCCCGAAGATTGACAAGAGCTCGCTTCTCTATCCGAAGCTGGACCCCGTGCCTGTCGCGCCCATCGAGCGGGCGCGCAGTATCTTTTCGGTCATGCGCACGAAGGAAATTCTTCTGCATTTCCCGTATCAATCTTTCGATTACGTGATCGACCTACTGCGCGAGGCCGCCATCGACCCGAAAGTCGCCGAGATCAAGGTCACGCTATATCGTGTGGCCCGCCACTCCGGCGTCGCTAATGCGCTCATCAATGCCGTCCGTAACGGCAAGGCGGTTACGGTGATCATCGAGCTGCAGGCACGTTTCGACGAGGAGACCAACGTCGCGCTCGCGAACCAGCTTCAGGACGAAGGCGCGCAAGTTGTTTTCGGCGTTCCGGGACTGAAAGTGCACGCCAAGATCGGCCTCATCACGCGGCAGGAGAAAGGGAAGCTCGCGCGATACGCTTTTCTGGGAACGGGCAACTTGAACGAGGATACCGGCAAGCTCTACACCGACCATTGCCTCTTCACCGCTGACAAGAAGCTGACGCGCGAAGTCGAAGCGGTGTTCGACTTTCTGCAGGACAACTACCGGGTCCCGGCATTCAAGCATCTGCTAGTCGCTCCGTTCACGTTCCGGAAGAGGCTCGTGGAGCTCGTGACGCAGGAGATCAAGAACGCCAAAAACGGGATCGAGGCGGCCATCGATCTGAAGTTGAACAATCTCACCGACCCCGAAATGATGGCGCTCCTCTACGAGGCCGCGAATGCGGGCGCTAGAGTACGTCTCAACGTCCGCGGCATGTATTCTTTGCTTAAAAAGGCCATCGAGCATCCCGAGAATCTCGAAGCGATGGGGATCATCGATCGTTACCTCGAGCATACGCGGATCTTCGTCTTCGCCAATGGCGGCGAGCGGAAAGTGTTTCTGTCATCCGGCGACTGGATGACGCGCAATTTGGATCGGCGTGTCGAGGTAACGTTTCCCATCTACGACTCGAGCATTCAGCAACAGCTCATCGACTTCCTGGCCGTGCAGTGGCAGGACAACGTCAAAGCTCGCGTTCTCGACGATGACTTACGAAACCGGTATCGGCCGAGAGTCGGTAAGGCCGTCCGCGCCCAGACCGCTTTTTACGAGCAGCTCCGCGGCCCCGCGAGCGACACGTCCGAAGACAAAGCCTCCGCTTGAACCGGCTAAATCGAGCGAAGAAGTGACGGCTCACGCCCGGGCTTTGGCGCGCTGCATCGCTTCGGCGATCCGCTCTTCGCGACACTCCTTCATCACTCTGAGAAGCTGGGGATATTCTGCAGCGAACTCGTTGAGATCGTCGCCGTCGATGCGAAGAAGCTCACTATCCTCTGTCGTCGTAATGGTCGCTGTCCGCGGGACGCCGGTCAGAAACGACACCTCCCCGAAAAACTGGTTCGGGCCCACTTTTCCGATACGCTCTCCGTCCTGACTAAAGATCTCGAGCGCGCCCTGTTTCACGAGAAAGAGCGCCCCGTCATTGGCCCCTTCCTCGACGACTCGTATACCGCGCGGCACTTTCATGTGCTCGAAGCAAGATGCCACCCGAATCCGCTCGCCAGCGCTCATGAACTCGAATAGCGGGCTCTCCGCGAGCACCCGAGCGAGAACTCTCCCTTGATACATACGGTCGAGCACGCTACGCACCCGAGGGTGATTGCGGACGATCTCTTCCATCGACTCGAGCGAGAGCTCGAGGACTTCGCTTTCACCTAGAGAAATGACCGTTGCGCTCCGGGGCTCGCCAGTGAGAAAGGCAAACTCACCCAGACATTCGCCTGGATAGGCCGTGTCGAGCGTCTTGTTTCCGTTCTTTATCTCGAGCGTGCCGCTGACCACGAAGCAAAGAGTTCGGCTCGCGTCGCCACGCTCGAAAACGACCGCGCTGTCATATAAGAGGCGCTGCTTCATCCCGAGCGCGACCCCTTTGAGCTCCTCCGGTGTGAGATCCGAGAGGAGCGGTATCTCGGACAGCATTTTGTGTTGTGCGCCATCGCTCTCTGCTCTTGTGGATCCGTCGGAAGCTGAAGTAGTCGTGGTCTCCTCTTTCAAGCGCTCAGCGGTCAGCTTCGCCAAGTAGGAGAGCGGGTTGTCGAACGTCGGGTCGATCTGGACAATTCTGAGGCCCGCCGAAATGGCCGCGAGCACATCCCCTTGAAGGGACAAAGCTTCCTGGAGCTTGTATAGCTCGGAGATCGCCTCATCCCGCCGCCCGGCCTTCGCGAGCCACTCAGCTAACTTTACGCGGAGTGCGGCGGACTTGGGCCGATTCGCCGCCAAAGCCCGAAGCTCTTCGATAGCTTCTTTGCTACGCCCCCGATCGAATTCGGCTTGAAGCCGCGCAAGTTCTTGTTTCGGGTTGCGGGACACAGACTTCGCGCGGGACTTGAACATCGAGGCCTCGATTGTTTGGGGGGCTGCAATTCAGGATCGCAACGCATCGACCTTTTGTCAACGAACCGAACCCCCAACCATCAGCGAAAAGCGATCTCTTGTTCTTTTTCTAAACACGTTTACGCTGCGCTGTGCCGCTGCTTGCGGGCTAAGTGGTAGCGCGTTTCTGGAAAGGGCGGTAGTCTATTTAGAAAGAGGGCATGATGTTGAAGAAGTTCGTTGTTGTTTTTGGGGTTTTGTTGTTGGTAGTTGGGTTCTTGCTGATGCGGGACTACGACTCTCCTGAGCTTGGGCAGGCGCTTTTGGATGAGGTCGGTGACGCCACCGGGATTGATATGACGGCAACCGGGTTTCGGTTCAATCTTTTTAGCGGTATCGAGCTCGACAATGTGACCGCGACGTCGCGGAGCGAGGGCCGGAGTTTCGATTTTTCGCTCGATCAGCTGGTCTTTGAGCATCGTATTTGGCCGCTTCTTTCGGGTACGGTTGCTATCGATCGGATCGTGCTCGACCGTCCGCAATTCGAGCTCGTCGAAGCTTCGAGCTCGGCCGGGGCCGAAGCTTCAGCCGAAGTGGAAGTTGAAGTTGAAGTTGAAAGTGAGAGTGGTTCAACGGAAGACGCGGGCGGGGCTTCTATGGCTCTGGAGATCTCTCAGATTCTCGTTCGCGACGGCACCATCGTTATCAAGTCGGCGGATGGCTCGTCGGAGACGCGTGTCGAGGGTCTGGATTTCACGATGGAGAATCTGACTTTCGACCCGACCGAGGAATCTCTTGCGGCGCTCTCGGCCGAAGGGAAGCTGACGATTACGCGAATCGTGCTCGATACGATCACCATGAGCGATTTGAAGAGCACGTTTCAGCTTGCGGGGGCGGTGTTCGATTTGACAGAGCTTACGTTCGCGACGCCGCACGGAAACTTCGGCGCGGATGCTCGAATCGACTTCAACCCTGTTCCGTTCACCTACACCATGTCGGCGCAGGGGGATCCGCTCGACTTGAACTCTATGACGGGAGCCTCCGAGGGGTTCGGGCCGGGGACGGTTCGCTTCGAGGCGGAAGGCTCGGGGGCTTCGACCAAAGACATCCACGCGACTGGCGAGTTGCAGCTAGCCGCCGGGACGTTTCCCGACATCGACATGTTCAGTGGCGTTGATAAGGCGCTGGGGAAACCGGTGCTCGTGGGCGCGGCTTACGAAGCGACGGAGGCGAGCTTCACGCTCGAGAACAACGTCATCCGTTTGTCACCTTTCCGATTCACGAGCGAGGTGGCGCGTCTCGATTTGAGCGGCACGGTGAGTCTCGAAGGACCCATCAATCTCGATTTCTCTGTCGCGACGCCACGGGAAGGTCTCGAGATGCAAGGCGTTGGCGGCGCGACGCTCGATGTGCTCGCCGATGACGATGGTTGGGTGCCGGTTCCGATGACGGTTTCAGGGACCTTGGAAGCCGCCAAGGTGCGACCGGATAGCGGCGCGCTTCTCGCGCAGGCGAAACAAGGCGTGAAGCGCGAAGTGAAGAAAGCAGCTGGGGACGCGTTGAGAGGCCTTTTCGGCCGCCGGTAGAAGAACTGACGAGTAGTGGCTAGCCCCGCTGACGGGCGCTGCCCGGCCTGCGCATAAACATGCCGGGCATCGACATTCGGTGAAACCTAGCCAATAATCTCAAAACCTGCTCTCCAAAAAGACAATCCAAAACTAACGCGAGCCGCCGCAAGTGTCGAGCAAAACCGCCGCGACAACTCGACCCCTCGAAGGCTGAATGCCGAATGTTGACCTGATACTCTTCCCCTATGAAGCTCCCCGCCCATGTTCATTTGGACGAGCAGGTAATCGACTACGAGACGCGCGCGTTTCCCGATACGACGGAGAAAGGTGCCGCCAACGTGGCCCGCGTACTCGGGTTCCGCGAGCACCAGATGGTCAAAACCTTGATCTTCGAATCGGGCACGGGCGAGCGCGTCCTCGTCATGGTGGGCGGCGACCGGAGCGCCGTATCGGGCCATCTCAAGAAAGCCATCGGCAATCGGAACATCAGAATGGCCCGTCCCGAGGTGGTCGAGGAAGTCACGGGCTACGTCATCGGCTCCGTGCCTCCGTTTCACTGGCAGCCGACCGACTTTCGCTCCTTCGTGGACGCAGCGTTGATGGAGGAGCCCCTTCTCGGAGTGGGTGCTGGCGTTTGGGGACAAGAGATCTTGATTACGCCGCAGAATCTGGTCCGCGCCGCGCGCGCCATTGTGGTGAACCTGACGGACCGCGATCGACCCGTTGCGTTAGAATGAGCGCGTCATGACAGGCACGTGCTTGCTCGCTTTTGTGTTGAGCGTGCCGCTCCAGACCGTGGAGCGCGAGTCGTTCGAAGTGTGGCTTTGTCCCGTCCACCGGGATGAGCAGGCGACCGGGCTCGATCACTGTCCCGTCTGCGACCGCGAGATGGTGCAGCGCCTGTTGGTCCCGAGCTATTCCTGTCCGATGCACCAGCATATCGATCAAGAAGATTCCGGCTCGTGCCCCATCTGCAACATGAACCTCGTGCCCACGACACGCGAGCTCGAGTGGTTCTGTCCCAATAAACCGGAGCTGACGTCGAGCCTGCCCGGCGGTAAATGCCCCGACGGCAGGTCGATGCACATGCGTAGCATCGCCATGGCGCATGGGGACCATAACCCGAAGCATGGCGGGCTGCTGTTCATGGCGCCGAACGGGTTCCACCACATTGAAGGCACGCTCGACGACGCGGGGACGTTCCAGCTCTATGTCTATAACGACTTCACCAAGCCCATCGACGCGAGCGGCTTCGAAGCGCGCGTCGGCGACACGCCTCTCCTACCCGCTTCGGATGCGGCAATCCTGACCGCGAATATCGGCGTACCCGAAAGCTACCCGGCCGAGCTCGTTGTGCATGTCGGCTTCCCGGGCGCGCACGAAGATGAAGCGCGGTTCGATTTCATTTTCGCCTCTGAGATAGCGGCCGCCGAGGAGACGGCGACGACCATCGTGCTTCCCGAGTTTCGCATACCCGAAACATCCGACGGCATCTTCGAAGCGATCCTGAATCGCGACGCCCGCGTCCAAGAGCTCATCGGGCGTGGTGTGTGGCCGGACCTGTACATCCCTGCACTCGAAGCCAAAGACCTCGTTCTCGCGCTCCACAAGAAGGAAGGCGCGCGGGTGAGCGCTCCCGCCAAGAAGCTCGTGCGCGCCGCTTGGCTTCTCGACGTTTACGGCGATATGGGAAATCGTCTCGAGGTCGAAAAAGCCTATCGGCTGTTCGAGCAATCGATCCAGGAATTGGAGGCGGCACGTGCGCAGTAAATGGACATGGACTTTATTGGCGCTCGTTTGGGCGGGTCAAGTGGCGGCGCATGAAGGCAGCCCCTCGCGCTACAACTACAAGAGGCACGTCCGTCCTATTTTCGTGACCCATTGCGGTGGCTGTCACCATACAGGCGGCGTCGGGCCGATGTCGCTGCTCGACTACCCATCGGCCGTACCTTGGGCCAACGCGATCAAAATGCAGGTTCTCAGTGAGCAAATGCCGCCGTGGCTCCCCGCGGATGGTATTGGCTCTTTCCAACATGCGCGCTCGCTCTCTCCCGAAGAGATCGACTTGATCATCGATTGGGTCGTGGGTTTGACGCCGGAAGGCGCCCCTCTCACGGCAGCGGAGCTCGAGGCTTCCGAGCTCTTCGAGGGGTGGCAAATGGAAGAACCTGACCTCGTATTGGCCCCCGCGGACGCTATCGTAATTGGAGAAGACGATTACGAGCTCACGGAGTGCCTCGTGCTGCCCACCGGATTGGACGAGCCGCGCACCTTGTCGGAGCTCGAGGTCAAGCCTGGCCTGCCGACGCTTCTGCGACGGGTGACGATCGGGCTCGGCGACTCCTGCGCCAGTGCTACGTTTATCGCAACGTGGCTTCCGGGGCAGGGGAGTGTGGCGCTTGCCCACGTACTCCCCAAAGGTGCCGACTTGGCCGTCGAGATTCTCTACGTCAAAGGCTGGGAAGACGAGGGGAAACGATTCACCGACCGGAGCGAGATCGGACTACGCTTTGACGGCGGCCTGACCCCTGTTCAATCGATGCGCATTTCCAGCTCGATCCACACCTTCGACGAAGACATCGAGCTCGTCGCCCTCTTTCCGGATCCGGTCGACGTGAACGAAGCGCTCCGTATCGAGGTCGTCACTCCCGACGGGGTCGTGGAACTGATCTTGGCGATCGAGGACTATCGAGCTCAGTGGCGTGAAAAATACGTCCTCACCGACCCCTTGCGCTTACCGTCTGGCAGCGAATTGAGACTCTCACAACCCGCTGCATGGATTGAGTTCATACCGGTCAGTCGTCCCTCCGCCGAATAGCCCTCTTCTGCTTCAGGGTTCATTGGGTTCGCCCCGCTTCGCTCGTCTTTCGGGATAGCTCTCATCGCTTAGGCTCAGGAGTGGGGAGCTTCTCAGATTTGTACGAGAGGCTCTCCAACTGCCCGCTCGTTGAGAGGTTGAGAACATCAGCCGGTCGCTAGCGACCGTTTGATGATCTCGTCAACCAAAAACAAATCCGTCAGCAACGCCCTCAGATGGATGTTGGCGTTCATGTTGTCGATGAGCTGAGAGCTGATCGAATCCTGGGCGAGGACGAGCTTGAGACCTGCTCCCGCGGCGCGTGCGTCCTGCTCAATGACGTCGACAAAGCCCAAATACTCCGCTTTCGGCTCGAGCCCGTCGCTCGCAACGAGAGCGCGGAGCTCGGACGCGAGGTGGTCGATGGCTTCATCCGCTTTCTTCAGAAAGTCGCGGAGCTGGCCGCCGGTCTTGCTGCCCTTGTCGCCTTCGAGCCCTTGGGCGGCATAGGCGAGCATGAACTCATAGGTTTCTTCGATGACTTCGATACGTGTCTTGATATCGGCTAATGACATGAATACGCACAAAAATCCCCTCTCCACCTGCTGAGGTGGAGAGGGGAGGAAGATGTTACTTGGAAGCTTTGTCCGTCACGACCCAGCGCTCCGGGTCGTGATTGGCGAGATAATCTTTCTTCGTAATCCAGCCCCAAATCATGGACTTGGTTATCCAACGCTTCTCAGGCAGGATCGCGAAATAGATGTGCGTGATGATGAGCCCGACGAGGCCCACGGCGGAAAGGCCATGGATCACGTAAACCCAGCCCCAGGTGCTCTCCGCCAAGAGATAGGAGTTTCGCGCGAAGATCAGGTTCTCGACACGGACCATCATCAAAAGGCCCGTCACGATCACGCCAAAGCCCGTAACAAGGATCGCGTTGTGATAGATACGATGATCGACGGGGTACTTGTCCGTCTTCGGCGGCGGTTCGCCTTTGCCGAGCGCGTGCTCCATCTCCTGCTTCCACTCGGCCCAATCCTGGCGGCTGATCCAAATGTTCCTCAGGTTCAGCCAGAAAGAAGCGTGAATGATGTGGAAGATGATGGCTGCCGTGAGCACGATGCCCGCCATCCAGTGAATCGGCACCCAATTGAACTGGATACCCAGGATGGGGAAAAACGCGGTGACGAGGAGAGTGATCATCGTTATCGCCATCACCCAGTGGAACAGCCGTGCCGCCAAGGAGTGGCGGACGATTTTCTCCGGGATGTCTTTCCCCGCGTCACCGATGTCAGGCACCTCCGCGGTCTTGGGCGGATTCTTGGCGCGGTAGACGAGATGGCCGATGACGAAGGCCAGCCCGCCCGCGATCGCGAGATATAGCAAATCCCAGGAGATCCGTATGAGGATCTCCTGCCCCCAGGGATTCTGTGCCCATTGGAAAATACTCATGCTCGAGCTCCCGTTCCGCGGATGGCGCGCTTCACGAGATTCCGCATGAGCGGTATCTTGTAGGCGTTGTGCTGCAGCGGACGGGCGCCGAGAAGGGCGAGCTCGCCCGCGGCCTGACCGACCTCTTCCGTAACGGATTGGCCTTTCAGTTGACGCTCCACATCCGTGAGCCGCAGCGGCCGCGGCCCCACGGCGTTCACGACGAGGCGAATATCCTCGATCGTATTGCCGGAGACCTTCATCGCCGAGGCGATGTTCACGAGCGGGAAATCCCACGCTTGGCGGTCACGCACCTTCTCGAAGTAGAAACGCGCGCCGGCCCACGTTCCGGGGATGCGGATCGAGGTCAGAAGCTCGCCAGGTTCCAATATCGTCATGCGCGTGATGTCTTTCGCCGGCGTGATGAAGTAGTCCTCCGCGTCGACGACTTTCTCACCGCCCCCGCCCATGATGACGAACTTGGCGTCGAGTGCTACGAGCGCCGGCGCCGTGTCCGACGGGTTCACCGCGACGCAGCGGTTCGACTCGAACAGAGCGTGCTCCCGGTTGATGGCCGTCGGCGTATCCGCGTAGCAAATGTTGCCGCCGGCGCGATAGCAAGGCCATCCACCCCGGTAGTACCAGCAGCGGGTGTCTTGCGTCACGTTGCCGCCAATGGTGCCCTGGTTGCGGATCTGCGGGGTCGCCACCTTGGACGCCGCGTCGGCGAGAAGGCCGAAGCGAGAGAGGATCCCCGCATGTTCGGCCACCTCGGTGAGCGTCGTCATCGCGCCGATCTCGACACCGTCGGCATCATCAGTCTCGCGGATCCCGCGCATCGACTCGACAGCGCTCAAGTCGATCACGACCTCGGGACGCTTGATGCGATCTTTGAACCAGTCGAGGCTGTCGAGACCACCGGCGAGGGCCCAAGATGTTTTGCCGTAACGGCGTTTGAGTGCCAGGGCATCGTCGATGCTCGCTGGCTGAAAGAGGTCGAATTCCGCCATCGTGTCACGAATCACGGCCATTTTTTTTATCTCCTTAAACGTCGGTCGCAAGGACGGTGATGGGCTGCGGTACGCCCTCGAGCTGATTCAGAATCAAATCGGTCGTCATCGGCGAGCGCTTCAAATCGAACTCGCCAATGGCGTCCTGAATAGCGCAGAGAACTGCGGCGACGCCGGCGCCGAAAGGCGCCTCGCCGATGCCTTTGGCACCCACGGGATTCTGCGGATCGGGCAAATCGACCGTCCCGGCTCTCATGTCGAGCGGGACGTCGAGGATAGACGGTGGCTTCGCGGTGTAGAGCCTTTGGGTGAAGGGTACGCCCCATTTCGGGTCGTACACCCACTTCTGGCTCCGCGCGAGGCCAAAGCCCTGTACGCCGCCGCCGTGAATTTGCGCGGCGAGGCCTCTCGGGTTCATGACCGCACCGGTATCAGCGACGGCGGTGTAGTGCTGGATCTCGACGGCGCCGGTCTCCCGGTCGACTTCGACTTTGGCGACGCCGACGACGAAGGACCAGAGGTCGCCTTCACCGCCGTAATTGTCCTTTGCGACACCCACCAGCCCTTGTCCAGCCAAGCCGGCCACCGCACCCTTCGTCCAGTCGTTGATGTCCTCGGGTGCTTCGTGCCCGTCGAACGTCCCGCCGAGCTCGATGGCTTTCTCCGCGGCCTGCGCAAAGCTCAGACCGCTTCCGCGATTGCCCCGGCGATAAACGCGCTCGCCAGCGACCACGTAGCTGTCCGCTGACCCGCCGAGCGTGCGCGCAGCCACCTCCTTGAGCTTTTTCTCCATGTCAATAGCCGCGGCGAGGTTCGCCCGTGTGTGAGCGTGCGTCGTTTGGCTTCCGGCTTGCACCGCGGAGTGCGGGAGGTGTCTGCTCGTGTTGCCCCAGACCACTTCTGTGTTCTCCCAGGAGACGCCCAGATGGTCGCTAGCGACGCGCGCTGTACCGAAAACGGAGTGCGTGCCCAGGTTACCGATGCCTTGATGGACATAGAGCTTTCCGTCCGGCCTTATCACCATGAGCCCGTCGAAGCCGCGGCTTCCCGCGACATAGGATGAGAGAGCGATGCCGATTCCGGTAACCTTGCTCCCGTTCGTCTGGCCGCTTTGCGCCTTTAACTCGGCCCAGTTCGAGACCTCGGCGGCCTTGTCGAGCGCTTCGCGAACGTAAGCCGACGTGACGTGATGCTCGTTCGAGCCGTAGGTCGTGTCGTTGTCCGGAGCGTTGATTTTGCGAATCTCGATCTGGTCGAGACCGAGCTTTTTGGCAGCCATGTCTATAACCGGCTCGAGCATGGCCGTGATTTGAACACCGCCGGGCGCTCGTTGCGCAGCACGCGTCGGCGTGTTCGTCAGTATCGAGATTCCGCGAAAGCGCATGTTGAGCGGCGTGTAGTTGAGCGAGGCGCAACGGCTCGCGCTCGTGAAATCACCCGAGCGGCCGTAACCCCCATTGTCCTGGATGAGGTACAGGTCGATGGCCGTGATGCGGCCATCGGCCCGGAAGCCGAGCTTCACTCGGCCCTGAAAGCCAGGCCGTGCGCGTCCATAGGCGTTCTCTTCCTCTCGACTCACGCGGTGCATCACCGGCCGGCCTGTCTTTTTCGAGAGCAGCGCGGCGATGGGCATGTTCACGGTGCCACCGATCTTGCTCCCGAAACCGCCGCCGCAATATTCGGCGATGACAACGACTTGAGTCGGGTCGATCCCCACGCCTCTCGCGACGGCTCCCGCCGTGCGCTGCGTGCTCTGGGTAGAGACGTGGATGGTGAGCTTGTCGTTTTGCCAATACGCCATGCAGCTACGCGTCTCGAGCGGGTGATGGGTCTGGGACTGATGGTAGAGCGTTTCGTCGAGGACGAGGTGGGCCTCTTCGAGACCTTTCGCGACGTCACCGACTTCCCACTCCACTTCAGCCTCACCCATCGGCATGGAATCGCCGGCTTCCTCGAAGTCTTGGGCGGTCCATTTAATCTCGACCACTTCCTTCCGGTCCACGATGGTGTTGCCGCCGACGCGCGCATTGGGGCCGCCAGGGCGAAGACTGTCGAGAGGATCGATCACGAAGGGGAGTGGCTCGTAGTCGACTTTGATCTTCTCGATGGCCGCCGCCGCTGTTTCCTCGTCCACCGCCGCGACAGCGAGGATGGGCTCGCCTTGATACATCGGCTCCATGGTCAGCGCGCGATCGCTGCCGACCAAGTTGTCGGTCTCGGGAAGGTCATCGGCCGTGATGATGCCCATGACGCCTTCCATCGCGAGCGCTTCGCGGTCGTCGATGCTTCGGACGCGCGCGTGTGGCATCGGGCTCAAGAGGAGCTTCGTGAAAAGCATGCCGTCGGCCCGGAAGTCTTCCGCGTATTTAGCTCGACCTGTCACTTTCGCGACGAGATCGGCCGGGATGTAATCGGTTCCAAACAGTTTTCCGTCGGCCACGTTAAACCCCCCGCGTGTAATCGGCAGCGCTCATGGCGCAGTCGAGGATTTTGTTGTAGTCGCAGCAGCGGCAGAGATTGCCCGAAAGGGCTTGCGCTGCCTCCGCGCGCGTCGGACTCTGGTTCGCGTCCACCATGGCGACCATGCTCATGATGAAACCGGGCGCGCAGAACGCGCACTGGAATCCTGCGCCGTCCACGACGGCTTGCTGCACCGGATGAAGCGTTCCATCGGCGTCGGCCAAACCTTCGATCGTGGTGACGGCGCGGCCGCGCACCGAGTGCGTGAGCACCGAGCACGAGTAGTGCGTTGTTCCATCGAGGAGCACCGTACAACTGCCACATTCGGCTCGGTCGCAGCCCATTTTAGTGCCGGTCAAACCCAGCTTGTAGCGAAGCGTCGTCGCGAGCGTCTCTTGTTTCATGACGTCCACGCGGCGTTCCTGGCCGTTCACGTTGAGCGTGATCAAGCGCTCGACGGAGCCCGCCGCGCCTGACTGCGCTCGAACCGTACCGGTCCGGAAGAGGTAGCCGGCGGAATACGTCGCTGCGCCTCCGGCGATGACCCCTTTGATGAATTTACGTCTCGATAGACTCTTGTCTGTTTCTTCGAGCATTTCTAACTGATCTGCCATCGGAAGATCACCTCTCCTTCGACAAACGTATAGCGTGTAGGAAATGTGTCAGGGGCGTGCAACCCCATTAGCCTAGCTTCGTGCACCAATACCAGGTGGAAATATCACAAAATAGAGTGGTTGTGCAAGTCAGCGATCGTAAGCGTGCTCACTCGTTGTAGAACCACGCTCCCGCCACCGTCGCCAACGTAACTTCGAAGAATGCCCAAACGGCATGGGGAAGAACTCCATCGCCATGAAAGCTATATTTGAGTAGAGATAGGCCATCGCGGCGTAGCTACTCGTAGCGTAGCGCCTGGATCGGGTCGAGGGCCGAGGCCCGGCGCGCGGGAAAGACACCGGAGAGCAAGCCGATCACCGTCGCGACGGCGAAGCCGAGTGCTATGCCGCCGAGCGACAGCTCCATCGCCCAGCCCAAGCTGCTTTCAAGCGCCCACGACACGAGGACACCGAGCACGATGCCGAGAAGGCCTCCGGTGAGCGCGAGCGTCAAGGCTTCCGCGAAGAACTGAGCGCCCACGTCGCGCGCGCGCGCGCCGACGGACATGCGTAACCCAATCTCGCGCGTTCGCTCCGTCACGGATAACAGCATGATGTTGGTGATGCCGATCCCTCCGACGACGAGAGACACGGCGGCGATCGCAGCGAGGAGCGCTTTCATCGTGCGCGCCGCGCGCTCGAGCGTCATCGAGAGCTCTTGAAGCGTGGCGCGGTCCAGGTTGGGCAAGTTGCCTATGAGAACGCGCGCGACGTTGGGGTGAAGCCCTTTTGCGAGGACTTCACTGGCCTGGGTCGTGACCGTAAAGTCCTCGGGTGCGGTATCTGGGATCGCGTGACGCACGCGCAGCAGCTTGCTGATGGCCTTGGCGATGTTCGAGACCTCGCCCGCCGACTCTGTAGTCACGGTGATCGTGTTCAAGTTAGTGACGTTCAGCAAGCGATGGATGGTCGTAAACGGCACGTAAACGGCATCGAACGCATCGTCTCCCACGGTGCCCGGTGTCATCCAATTCGTGCTCTCGGTGACGCCCACGATGCGAAACGCTTGGTTCCAGAGCGTCAGCGTTTCGCCGACCGGATCGGCGCCTTCGCCGAACAGCTTGTCGCGCACGACGCTTCCGAGCACAGCGACTTGTTCGGTGCGTCGAAGCTCACGCTGTGAAAAGAAGCGTCCATGGGCGATGCCGTGCGCGCGGCGAATCAAGGGGAGATCGACATCCGTCCCGTGGAGACGCGTGAACCAGCGGCGCTCGCCCGCATAGGCTCTGATGTTCTCGTGCACGCCCGGGGCGACGTTCGCGACCCCGGGAAGCGCCTCGATCGCGTCGGCATCCGCTTGCGTCAGCGTCGCGGCTCCGCCGAGGCCCGCTTTGCTATCGCCGAGTCGATCCGCTGCGGTGGGATGATCGTGCTTCTCCATCGGATCGTTCTCAGGGTGGGCGTGCGCCGTGGGCGCGAGCCACCCGTCGAGCCAGAGGAGGAAGGCGTGTGGCGCCAACACGCCGCCCCCGCCATCTCCCTTCGTCCGATAATTGCCGGCCTTGACTTGAATGATATTCAGTCCTGCTGCGCGCAGCTGATTCCGGATGGCGCTCTGCGCTCCGGTCCCTATCGCGACCGTGACGAGCACGGCCGCGACGCCTATCGCCATGCCGACGAGTGCGAGCGCCGTGCGCAGCGGATAGCGGCGGAGCGACTGAAGCGCGATCTCTACCGCGTGGGCGTCCAGCATGATTCAGACGCCAGCGAGGGGGGCCGTGGCGGCCTCGATGGGACGATCCTCCGTAATCAACCCGTCGGAAAGCTCGATGATACGCGAGGCATATTCCGCAATGACGCGCTCGTGGGTGATGATGATAATCGTGAGTCCCCGCTTCTCGTTGAGCGCATGGAGTGTCGTCATGATGTCGATGCTCGTCTTGGTGTCGAGATTCCCTGTGGGCTCGTCCGCGAGCAGGAGACTTGGGTCGTTCATCAAGGAGCGCGCAATGGCGACGCGTTGTTGCTGTCCACCGGAGAGCTGGCTCGGGTGATGCGCTGCCCGCTCCGAGAGACCGACCGAGTCGAGCGCCGCCAGAGCGCGGTCGCGTCGCTCGCTTCGCGTGAGCTGCTCGGCATTGTAGAGAAGAGGCAGCTCGACGTTCTCGACGGCGGGTGTTCTCGGGAGCAGGTTGAAGCTCTGGAACACGAAGCCGATCTGCTGGTTCCGGATTCGGGCTTGCTCGTCGGACGAGAGCTCGGAGACGTCTTTTCCGGAGAGAAAATATTTGCCGCTCGTGGGTCGGTCCAGGCAACCGAGGATATGCATCAGAGTGGACTTGCCTGACCCGGACGCCCCCACGACGGCGACGAGCTCGCCCGCCTCGATCTCGAGCGAGATCCCGCGAAGGGCCTCGACCGAGACTTCACCGAGCGCGTAGGTCTTCGTCAGCTCTTCGGTGCGGATCAATTCCCAGTGCTCTCGGCGCTCTCCTCGGGCAGCAGCCCGGCATAAGCATAGAGAAAAGTCGCGACGGATTTCTCGGCGCCCGCCATGCCGTAGACCTTGCCGGCGCCCTCGACCACCCAGAACTCGTTGGCCGCGTGCGCGCCGCCGCCGTGACCCGCGGCGCCACCGACGATAGGCATGCTGATACCCGTGTCTTGGTCGTTCACGAAGAGATAGGCGGGCCAATACGGACCGAGGATCGAGTTCTCTTGAGGCGGCTCGCCGTAGCTGATCCCGAAGATGTCATAGGTTCTCATCAAAGCCTGCGCGACGTCGGTGTCGTAGCGCATCTTCGACCACGGCACGTCGCCGATGATCGTGACTTCGACATCGCCGTAGCCTTGCGCGTCGAGGTGCTCGCGCACGCGCTTCACCATCTCGAGCCCGTCCATGTTAGGCACGTAACGGAAGTTGTGCTTCGACGTAATTTTGTTGGGAAGGATAGCGCCGGCCCCCGCTGGATACATGTTGCCGCCCCAGATACCGTCGAGGTTGAGCGAGAGCCCGTAGCGGGCCATCTTCAGGTACTCGAGGGGATCGTCGCTGATGAAACGTGCCACGCCGATATTCTCGGCGGCGACCTTCAGGTCGATCTTTTCCGCGGCTGTCTTCAGCTTCGCGAGCTCCGCCTCGGTGAGCGGTATCGCGCCGTCGCCGAAGCCCGGAACGAGGATCGTGTTGCCGTTATCGG
Source organism: Acidobacteriota bacterium (assembly GCA_004356105.1). Taxonomy (GTDB): domain Bacteria; phylum Acidobacteriota; class Vicinamibacteria; order Marinacidobacterales; family SMYC01; genus SMYC01. Next base: position 40,619 of record SMYC01000136.1, read on the forward strand.
TGACGAGCGTGCTCAGCATCTCGATGTGCCGCCACGCGGGACTGTCGGTCGAGCGCTTGTTCGCGCCGTGGATGTTCGAGGCGACGGGGCCCCGTCCCCATTTTTCGCCGCTCGTGGTGAGCTCGATATAGACGCAGCCCTCGGAGCCTCCCGAGATTCCACCGCTGCCGCTTCGTCCCTGGCGACCGAAGCGATACATCGCGTCAATATCATCGAAAAGCTCGGCATGCTCGCGCACGAACTGACGGAGGCCAATCGACATCCGCTCTTCATCACCCTCGGCGACGATGACGAGGTTGACGGGAAGCTTGCCGACGACCTCGCGGATCGCCCGGAAGGCATTCAGTTGGACCATTTGCGGGCCTTTCGAGTTCGTCGCGCCACGGCCGATGATCACTTTCTTGAAGGGCGGGTACTCCATGATGCGTGCCTCGAAAGGCGGGGAGATCCAAGCATCGGGCTGCGTCACGGGCATCGTGTCGTACATCCAATAGATGAGAAGCGTCTTGTCGGCGCCTTCGTCGCACTTCGCGTAGACGACGGGATTGCCCGGCTGCCCCCATTCGGTCATCGGGACTTCGTAGACGCGCGACTCCTGACACCCGAGCTGCTCGAAGAAGCCTTGAACCAATTGCGCGGATTCGGGAATGCCTTCACCGGAGTTCGAGATGCTCGGCTGTTGGATCCACCGCTGCAGGTTCCCGACATGCTCATCGACGTTCGCGTCGATGAAGTCGTAGATTTTCTTCAGCTCGTCCGAAACGAGGCTCAAGTCGGGCGAGATTTCTTCGTCTGCATGGGCCCGGATACCGAGGGCTTCTGCTGCTTCGCTTGCCGCGGGAGCTTCGTTTTCTGGAGGAGCGCAGCTGAAGAAGAAAATGCTGACGCTCAGAACTGCCCAATGCGATCTCATCGTGGCCTCCTTGCTTATGGGAAGGAACGACGCTGACACTAGCCGATTCTCGACGGCAATACTAGTTTGATGGTAGCTTGCCGTCGAGATGACGCGCTTGCTCGTACTGGCTATCGGCCTAGGCGGGTGTTTCGGCTGTTTGACGGGCGGGGCACCGATCGAGGCCGTCGCGGGCCGCTACGTTGAGCTCGCGTGGGCCCTCGACGCGCACGACCCTGGGTATGTCGATGCCTATCTCGCCGCCACGCGTCCCGAGCCTGTACCCCTACGGCTCGAAGAAATCGAGGAGGATGCGATCCTCCTTTTGGGCAAGCTCGACGGGATGTCCGCATCGCCGCGCGCGCGCTTTTTGAGAGGGCAGCTCACGGCGCTTCATGCGCGCACGCGCCTCGTGAGAGGCGCGTCGCTTTCTTTCTCCTTCGAAGACGAGCTCAAAGCTTTGTATGGCGTCACTTTGCCTCCGCTCGAGGAGCCGGAGGTTCAGGCCATACACGCGCGGTTGGACGAGCTCCTACCAGGAGACATGAGCCTTCTCGCGCGCTACACGGCCTATCAAAGGCGAACGGTTGTGGCCCTTGATGCAGGACAGCTCGACGAGCTCGTGACGACGGCTCTCGACACATGCCGGCAACGTACGCTTCAACACGTGAAGCTCCCCGCGGGCGAGAGCGTGGACGTGGAATATGTGCGCGGCAAACCCTGGGCGGCCTATCACGTCTACCGCGGCGCGTTCTCGAGCGTGGTGCAGATCAACCGGGATGTGGCGTGGACGCCGCGTGGTGTTTTGGAGTCGGTGTGTCACGAAAGCTATCCGGGGCACCATACGTTGACCGTGCTGGCCGAAACGGAGCTCGTGCGACGACGGGGCTTGAAGGAGTTCTCCGTCCAGACGCTTCATAGTCCGTATGGGTGGCGCCTCGAGGCGCTCGCGAGCCAAGGCGCTGCGCTCGCGCTCGAAGACGGCGAACGCAACGAGATCGATCGACTGGCTCGGGGCCTGCGCAGAATCGCTTTCGACGGAGCGCGGCGCTATCTCGAAAGACGCTTAGACCGCGTGGGCACTGTCCTTTGGCTCGAGAAGTACGCGCTCATGCGCGACGCTTGGGGATTCCTGCGTTTCGTCGATCGCTATCGCGGTTACGTGATGGCCTACGCGACGCGCACATGGAGCGAAGCCGACGATCCATGGAAAAGGTGGGGTGAGCTTGCGAGCGGCGCCGATGAAATTTCTTAGCCTTAGAGCCGTTCCTTTCGCGGTGTTGCTGCTTGGCTCCGGTTGCGCGGAAGAGGCTCCCCCTGTGCCCGTCGAGGGCGTACCCTCGATGGCCCCGGTGGCTCACGGCGACCACAACCCCAAACATGACGGCACGGTGTGGATGAACGGGGACCTTCACTTCGAGGTCGTGCTGAACGCGTCAGGGGAGCACCACGTCTATTTCAGCGACGCCTACCGCATGGAGCTCCCCGCGGCTGTCGCGACAAAGGTTACGATCGAGATCCTGCGGACAGAAGGAGACCCCGAACCGCTCGCGCTTGCCATCGACGAGTTCGGTGAAAGCTGGACGGCGACAGGCCGCGCCGTCGAGGACTCGGATGCTCGCGCCGTCGTATCGTTCGTTCACGAAGGAGAGCCCTACGAGATCGATCTGCCCTTCGTCGCCGAGCCGATGGACCTGAACGCAGCCGACCCACACACGAACCCTTAGGGTTGTTACGTAAATGCATAATTGCAAGCGGACTCGTTATGTCGCTATTCGTAGCGCAGCGCTTCGATCGGGTCGAGACGGGCCGCCCGCATCGCCGGGTAATAGCCGAAGATGACCCCAACGGCGAAGGCGAGGCCGAAGGCCAGCGCCACCGCTTGGGCCGAGATATAGGTCGGCCACCCGAGAAACTGCGTTACCGCTCCCGCGGAGGCGAAGCCGAGTCCAATTCCTATCAAACCTCCCGCGAGGCTCAGCAGAATCGCTTCCAACAGAAACTGCGACAACACATCCCGTCGGCGCGCGCCCACCGACATGCGAAGGCCGACCTCCATCGTGCGCTCGGTCACGGCTAGGAGCATGATGTTCATGATGCCGATCCCGCCGACAACGAGCGACACGCCGGCGATGCCCGCGAGCAGGAGCGTCATCGTTTGGTTCGCGCTCTCGAGGGTATTGACCATCTCCTCGGACGTGACTTCATCGAGACGCGGCATGCTTGCGAGCGCGAACACCGCGGCTGTCGTGTAGAGTCCCTGGGTCAATGCTTTCGAAGCTTGGCTGCGCACGGTGAAATCGTCGGGGACGCCGTCCGCGAGCGTCATCGCGAAGTCACCCGTGGCTTCCGGGAAGTTCTCCGCCGCGTCGGGGTTGTCGAGGCCGTGGCGCTCCCGCAAGAGAGCGCGCACTTCCTCGGCGATCGCCGAAGTGTCTCCGGCGTGGTCCGCCGCGATCGCGATTCCGTGCAAATATTCGATCCCGAGCGCGCGTTGCAAGAAGGAATGCGGCACGAACACGCTGTCTCGATGTGCCGCGGCATCGCTCGTATCCACGACCCCGATCACTTTGGCGCTCTCGCCGATAATCGTGATCATCCGCCCCAGCGGCTCCTCGGTCGTTTCGAAGAGCTCGTCTCGGACGCTGCGGCTCAACACGGCGACGTTGTCCTCACCGCTAAGGTCGTGGGCTTCCAGAAATCGCCCCGCGATAGACTCGAGCTCGTAGACGCTCGCAAGCTCGGGACCGCACCCGATAAGGGGCGCGAAATGACTCCGCGCGCCGAATGTTATGGACGCGCGGTCGTCGACCTCGGGCGTGAGATAGGCCACGCTCGCGAGCTCCGCCAGCGCTGAGGCGTCCTCGAGCGTGAGTGTTGTGGCTTTTCCGTAGCCAGAGCGAATATTGACGGCGTCGCCGCCACGCGTGTAGTTGCCCGCGCGGACGAAAACGAGATTCGTTCCCGCCGAGCTCACATCGTCGGTGACGCTCTCTCTCGCGCCGCCGCCGAGTGCCACCATCGTAAGCACCGCCGCGACGCCGATGATGAGCCCGACCATGGCGAGCGCGCTTCGCAACAAATTGCGACCGAGCGCGACGAGGGATACCCAAAGGCCTATCGACAGTCTCATGCAGCGATCATTCTAATACGACGATGCTAGCGGCTGTGAATCGTTTCAAGTTATAGTCCGCGCGTTCGCCGGCAAAACGCGAGGAGGCTTCGTTGAAAAAGTCGTTCTTTATTTGCGCCGCTGCTCTCTTGTTCTCGAGCGCTGCCACGCGGGAGGCTCGGGCCGATAACGAGCTCACCTTCGTTCTCGGTGCAGGGTTCGGCGGAGACTTCAACGTCCTGACGGATCCCAATCTGGACCTCACGGCGGCGTTCCAGAACAGCCCGATTTACGGCATTCGCGTCGGCAAATATGGTTTTCCGTTTGGATTCGAGGGGAGCTTGACCTTCAACCCCTCTTCGGTCGTGGGCGCCGCCTTCAACCAGGAATTGGCGGCGAACCTTCTGTACGCCGAGGCCAACGTTCTGTTCATCGTTTTGCCGGGCCCGATCTCCCCATTCGTGACGGGTGGCATCGGCTTGCACTACGTCGATATCAATCTTGCGGACTTCCTGTCGCTCAGTAACGCGAAGTTCGGATGGAATTTCGGCGGGGGTATCAAGTTCAACATCAGCCGCCTCGTGCTGCGATTCGATGTGCGCGATCACGTGACGACATTCGGGCTCGACGACTTTGGGCTCGGGACCATCGGAAACCTCATCGGTCTCACGAACCCCGAGGCACGAGTGCATAACGTCGAGGCCTCTGTCAGCGTCGGCATCCGGTTCTAACGGAGCGGGGGAGTTTTACCCTCATTTAGCGTGGTGCTTACGCCCCCGCTCGACGTCACAGCAAAAGCCGGCTGGATGGCTTAGCCTAGCTCCAACGTGGTCGAACGAAAAGCCCGGCGCCAATGTTGAAACGGACGTCGCTCCCCAACCGTGTGGAGCCTCCCGCCACCCAACGGCGGGAGGGCCCCCGCCTTCGCCCGCCTTCGCCCTTCGGCGGGCAGGCCCTCCTTCAGCTTCAATGGCCGGCAACTTCGGCGGGTTGATGGTGAGGGCTTTGGGCGTAGTGGTTGGATAGTAGGTCGACGTCGCCGAAGTCGGCTTCCAGGTTGCGCCATACAGTGTGGATGTGGTTTGCGTTGTTCTGGGTATTGTCGTACTCGATGAGAAATGTTGGGCCGTGGATACGGTAGTAGTGGGCGTCTCCTGGCTCGTTGCCGCCGGCCCAGGCGAAGTGAATGTTGTCGACGCCCGCCTCGCGAATCCGCTCGAGCGTTGACTCCGCGATTTCCTGGCGCATCCGCTGCGCGTAATGAGACACGAGCGCGAGCAGCGCTTCTTTCTGGGCGGGGTTCATGTCTGCGTGCGAAACGCCCGCGGGGGCTCCAAGTTTGACGCGGCGGTCCGTGGTGGTGGCGATGTCTCTCGGCGCTTCCGCCATGATGACGACGCTGTCCCGGTTCTCGAAAGATTTCAAGAGAGCGCGCCCCAAAACCTCCTCGCTCTCGAGAACGCGCATCCCTTTATTGGGGCCGTCGAGAACATTGGCGGGATTCGCGCCCCAAAAAGCTGGCGCCGCGGAGACGATGCGACCGTCGCGCAGAGTGAAGTTGAGCGACAGGTGGTGGCCTTCGAATCGCCAACCCCAATCTTCTGACTCCCCGGGCGTCCCGAAGATGGTGAAGAAATAGGCATCGGGATCCCGCCGAGGGTGTTTTTCGAGCTCGAACAGTATTTGCTCGAGATACATGATGTCGAGCGCTTGGGACATGCCGCGGCGGCTGAGGCCGCTCGCAAGAAGCGAGAGGCCGACTTTTCGCTGGCCCGGCTCCATGTCTTTGTAGGACATGCCGAGACGCGCGCGCGGGATGTAGTGGAAGTTGTAGCGCTCTTCATCGGCGAACGGGATGGTGGCCGTTTTCTGCTGCTCGGCGTCGAGCGCGCCGAGAAGGCGTTTCGCGCTTGTGGCCATCTCGCTCGCGACGTCTTTGGCCGGCTGCGCCCAAACGACCGCGACAGCGAAGAGTCCGAACAGTGTTGCACGTAAAAAGACTTGCCTCGTCATGGCTTTTCACCCTCCTTTTCGAGAAGCTCACCATATAGCTTTGAGGCAACTGACGCAAGCTGCTGCATGTGAAGGGGTTATAAGGCCACGAAAATGTTTCTGCTATAATCGCAATCGTCATGGAAACGGGAATTCAAGCGATCAACGAAGCGGTCAAGAAAGAAGCCGTCTTCGTCCAGACCTTGTTGACCGAGCTTCGCAAAGTTATCGTGGGCCAGAAGAACATGCTGGACGGCCTGCTAATCGGCCTTCTCAGCCGGGGCCACGTTCTGCTCGAAGGCGTTCCCGGGCTTGCGAAAACGCTCGCCGTCCAAAGCCTCGCGGATGCGATCCACGTTCGGTTTCAGCGGATCCAGTTCACGCCAGATTTGTTGCCAGCGGACCTTGTCGGGACGCTCATCTACAACCAGAAGGAGGGCGTGTTCGTTCCGAAGAAGGGACCGATCTTCACGAACTTCCTGCTCGCGGACGAGATCAATCGAGCACCCGCAAAAGTGCAGAGCGCGCTTCTAGAGTCGATGCAGGAGCGTCAAATCACGATCGGCGATACCACCTACCCGCTCGAAGAGCCTTTTCTCGTCCTCGCGACACAAAATCCCATCGAGCAGGAGGGGACCTACCCGCTCCCTGAAGCGCAAGTCGACCGCTTCATGCTCAAGCTCAAGCTCGACTATCCCAACCGCAAAGAAGAGCGCGAGATCCTCGACCGCATGTCGACGTCGGACCAGCCGCGCGCCAGGAAAGTCGTTGACGCCGCCGACATCCTCAAAGCGCGCAAGGTCGTCGAGAATGTTTACATGGACGAGCGCGTCAAGGAGTACATCATCGAGATCGTCTTTGCGACCCGCAACCCGGACGAGCTCGGGCTCGATTTGGCGCCGCTCATCGAGTTCGGCGCTTCGCCAAGGGCGACGCTTTTTCTCGCGCAAGCGGCTCGCGCCCACGCGTTCATCCGTGCGCGCGGCTACGTGACGCCCGAGGATGTGAAGTCCGTGGGGCCGGACGTTTTGCGCCATCGCGTGATCCTTTCCTACGAGGCCGAAGCGGAGAACGTGAAGCCCGAGGAGATCATTCAGCGTATTTTCGACACCGTAGAAGTACCTTAGCTGTTTCTCATGCTTGCTCGCGAGGTTATCGAGAAGGTTCGGCATATCGAGATCAAGACTCGGCGTTTGGTTACGGACGCGCTTGCCGGCGAGTATCACAGCATCTTCAAAGGGCGGGGCATGGAGTTCGCCGACGTGCGCGAGTATCAAATAGGGGACGACATCCGGACCATCGACTGGAACGTCACGTCCCGTACGGGAAGTCTTCACGTCAAGAAATTTACGGAAGAGCGGGAGCTCACCGTCTTGCTCATGCTCGATGTGAGCGGCTCCGCCGATTTCGGGACGCGGTCCCGGTTCAAACGTGAAGTCGCGGCTGAGATTGGTGCCCTGATCGCGTTTTCCGCCATCAAGAACAACGATCGCGTCGGCGCCATCGTGTTTACGGACGAAGTCGAGATGTACATCCCGCCCCGCAAAGGCCGCAGCCACGTGCTCCGCGTCATCCGCGATCTACTCTTCTTCGAGCCAAAGGGGAAAGGGACCAACGTGGCCAAGGCGTGCGAGTACTTGAATCGCATTGCGCGCAAGCGTGCAGTGGTTTTCTTGCTCTCGGATTTTCTCGACTCGAAGTTCGAGAAGCCGCTACGCATCGCCGCGCAAAAACACGACGTGATTTCGATTTTCATCTCGGATCCGGGCGAGAGCAAAATTCCAAGCGTCGGCCTCGTCGAGCTCGAGGACGCCGAGACAGGACGCACGCTCTTGATCGATACCTCCGATCGCAAAGCTATGAAAGCCTATCGGGCTGGTTGCGAGGCGCGCCGGCGGAAACAACAGGACGAGCTGAAGAAAATGGGGATCGATCGCATCGACGTTGAGACCGATGTTCCCTATGACCGCCCACTCATGCGCTTTTTCGAGATGCGCGCGAGGCGTCTCAGACACTGACACGACGACACGACGACACGACGACACGACGACACGATGACACGATGATGCGAGCGGCTAGTTGGTTCGTCATCGTTATCGGGGCTTCGGCCTGCGCGCCCGAGGAGGCGCCCGAGATCCCCGAAGGTCCCATCGAGTGGTCCGTCTCAGCCACGACCGATGTTTCGGAAGTGGAGGTTGGAGACGACGTGACCCTCATGCTCACCGTCACGCACCCCCCAGAAGGTAATTTCGTGCCGCCGCCAGAGACGCAGCTAGACCCGTTCTCGGTGATCGAGTACTGGCGTGAGGAAGTGTCCCCGGTCGAGACCCGGCTGCACTACCGTGTCGCCGCGTATCAGCTTCCTGCGGATCTCGAAGTGGGCGTTTTGGAGTTGAGCTACCAAGGCGACGATGGCGAGATAGGGACTCTCGAGACCGATCCGATCCCCATCCGGGTCGTGACATCTTTGACACCGGACGTTACCGACATCCACGACATCAAGCAGCAGGCGGTCCTCAACGTCCCAAGGAATTGGAGCCTCCTGTGGTGGCTTCTAGCGGCGCTCCTTTTGGCGGCCATCGCCTACATTATTTATAGAAAGTTTCGGAAAGAGCCGGACTCTGAGGCGGCTCAGGTCTGGGCTCCGCCTCTGCCGCGTCCGGATGTCGAAGCGGAAGCCGCGCTCGCACGCCTCGCGCAGAGAAAACTCATCGAGAATCACCGGCTCGAGCTCTTTTTCACGGAACTGACGGACATCATGAAGCGTTATGCTGGCAGACGCTTCGACGTGCCTTACTTAGAGCGGACGACCGACGAGATCCTTTCTGATCTAAGGGACCAGCCGGTCAAAGGCCTCCGCGGCATCCTCGAGTCGGCGGATCTCGTGAAGTTCGAAAACGACGCCCGAACAGGACGAAGCGCGAAGCTCGTTCGACCTCGCGCGCGCTCTCGTCCGGACGACGAAGCCGGCGCCGCCCCCCTCGCTGTCTTCACCTTCATCGACAGACGAGCCCACGGAGGCGCCCGCATGACGCGGTTAGCTTACCCGTGGCTCGCACTCTTGCTCGCGATCGTGCCGCTTCTCATCTATCTGCGCGTGCGCTTGGGTGCACGGATCCCCGCGCTTCGCTTTTCGGATGTTTCGGGCTTGGCGCGGTTGCCGCGCTCGCTCGCGGCGCGCCTCTCGTGGATCCCCTTCGCGCTCAGGATGCTTGCGCTGGCGCTCTTGATCCTAGCGCTCGCTCGGCCTCAGAAAGGCGCGGCCGGCGAAGAGATCCACACCGAGGGGGTCGACATCATGCTCGTCATCGATGTCTCGAGCAGCATGCTCGCGGAAGACTTCAAACCCAATAACCGTCTTTCGGTGGGCAAGGCCGTCGTCGCCGATTTCATCAAGCGGCGTGACAACGACCGCCTCGGGATGACGATCTTTGCGCGTCACGCGATGACGAAAACGCCGCTCACCCTCGACCACGACATCCTCTTGGCGCAGCTCGAGGACGTTCACGTCGGCGCGGTTGCCGACGGCACCGCCATCGGGAATGCGATCGCCTCCGCGGTCAACCGGTTGAAAGAATCCGATGCCAAGTCCCGCATCATGATCCTTCTTACCGATGGCGAGAACACCGCGGGCGAAGTCGATCCGATTACGGCGGCCCAACTCGCCAAGACGTTTGGCATCCGTGTCTACGCGGTGGGTGTCGGCAGGGGCGGCAAGGTGCCCTACCCGTTCCGCGATCCTCTCTATGGCACCGTCTACCGCAACGTGGAGATCCCGATCGATGAGGAAACGCTCACGGAGATCGCTACCATCACGGGCGCGCAGTTTTTCCGCGCGCGCGATGCGGAATCTCTCGAGGCGGTCTATGACGAAATCGACGCGCTCGAGCGGACAGAGATCCAGCAAATCCAATATGTGCTCTACTCGGAGCTCGCGCCCTACTTCATGATGGCAGCGCTCGGCTTTCTGCTCGCCGAAGCGCTCTTGTCGCGCACTCGGCTCGAGAGCTATCCCTGATGCGGTTCGCTACCCCCGACGCGTTCTACTTGTGGCTGCTTCTGCCGGCCTTCGCGTGGTTTCTCGTCTGGAGCAAGAAGAGACGCCGTAAGGCGATCGAAAAACTCGGCGAGCTGGCGCTTCTCGACCGCCTCTCGCTCCGTGTGAGCGCGACGCGCGATCGCGTTAAGCCGGCTCTCGTGGGCGCGGCGGTATTTTTCCTCGCGCTCGCTCTCGCACGTCCCCAATGGGGGCAGGGCGAGCAGGAAGTCTTCGCGCGCGGCGTGGACGTCTTTCTCGTTCTCGATACGTCGTTCAGCATGGACGCGGTCGATGTGGCTCCGTCGCGGATGGAGCGCGCGCGCTATATCGCGTCGCAGCTCATGGATCGGCTGCAAGGGAATCGCCTCGGCCTCGTCGTCTTCTCGGGGACCGCGTTTGTCCAATGTCCTTTGACGCTCGACTACGCCGCGGCGCGCATCTTTCTCGACATCGTAGCCACGGGAATCGTCCCCGAGCCCGGGACGAACATCGTACAAGCGATCGAGGCCGCGAAGCGCGGCTTCGTCTCTCGCAACTCCACACATCGCGTGATCGTCCTGCTAACGGACGGGGAGCAGCAAAGCGGAGACGTGTTGGCCGTCGCCGAAGAGGCGCGCCAAGATGGGATCGTAATCCATGCCGTCGGCGTAGGAACGCCGGGCGGCGAGCCGATTCCCGTGCGGAACGAGCGCGGGGAGGTTTCGGATTACGTGCGTGACGCGGAGGGGCAGCCGGTGTTGAGCCGTCTCGATGAGAAGACGCTTAGTGAGCTCGCACTTGCGACCGGCGGGGAGTATTTTCGTGTATCGGAGAAGGACGACGAGATCGAAGGCATCGCGTCGCTCGTGATGGCTATGGAAGGTGAGGACTTGGAGTCGCAGCTCTTCACGCGCTACCGGGAGCGCTACTATTGGCCGCTCGCTCTAGCGCTCGCCTTCTTGCTTGCAGATACGCTGCTAGCGAGGCAACAACGGGAGGTTGTATGAGACTTTGGAGCTTGAGTTTGTTGGTCGTCGCCCAGCTTCTCGGGCCCGTCGAAGAGGGTAGCAACAAAGAGGGTAACGAGGCCTATGTGGCCGGCGAGCTCGATGACGCGCTCACGAGCTATACCCAGGCGCAGGTCGAGCACCCGGATGCGCGCGAGCTCCACTACAACATCGGAAACGTGCAGTTTCGAAAAGAAGATCTCGACAAAGCGCTCGAGCAGTACAAGATGGCGCTCGACGCCGAGCCCGAGCTCAAGCGGCGCGCGCATTTCAACGTGGGCAATATCCATTACACGCACGAAGAATGGGAAGACGCCGTCGAGTCCTATAGCGACGCGCTACGGGTCGACCCCGATGATATCGACGCGCGGCAGAATCTCGAGCTCGCGCTGCAGAAGCTTTCCCAGCAGCAGCAGCAGCAACAACAGCAGCAGCAGCAAGAAGGCGGCGGCGGCGACGCGGACAAGGACAAAGAAGAGGAAGACCAGTCGCACGACAAGAACCAGGAGCAGGACGGGAGCTCGGAAGAGCAAACCGAGGAGGAAAAATCTCCCGAGCCTTCTCCGCAGGAGCAGGATGCCGGCGAACAGAATGTCGAGCCGCGGCCGATGGAAATGAGCCAAGAAGAGGCAGAGCAAATTCTTCAGGCCCTTGCCCAGATGGAGCTGCAGCAACAAATGGAGCAGCAGCAAAAACAGAAGGCGAAGGCCCGGGGGAAAGGGCGCTATTGGTAAGTCAGCGTTCAGGATTCAGGATTCAGCATTCAGGACTTTAATGAAGCGTTTTCTTTTGGTTGGCTTGGTCGTTCTTTCGGCGGAGTTGGCTATTGGGCAACAGGTGACGGTCGAGGCTACCGTCAACGCTCGGCGGATTGGGATCGACGACGTATTGGTGCTCACCGTTTCGGTGAGCGGTGGTAGAGGGACGCCGCGATTTCCGAGCATCGACGGGTTTCGCGTCAGCGGACCTTCGACGTCCAGCCGGTTCTCGATTGTGAACGGTCGGACGTCCTCGACGAGCTCGTTCACTTATCAACTGGTGCCGCAGGCGGAGGGGACCTTTACTATCCTGGGCATTCCTGTCGCCGTGGCCGGGCGGACCTACGAGACCGCGCCCATCCGAGTCGAGGTCGTAGCGGGATCGGTCATGCCGCGCCGCCCTCGAAGCCGCGGTTTCGACCCGTTCGGCCGCCAAAGACGCCGCGAGCCCGAGATTTCGGCCGAGGACGTTTTCATCCGGGCCGACGTGTCCAAGCGCTCGGTCTATCAGGGCGAGGGCGTGGTCGTCACCTATCGTGTGTACAGCAAGTACATGCCCCACGGCCCAGAGGTCGATGACGACCCTCCCTTGACCGGGTTCTGGGTCGAGGAGGTCGAACTCGGGAATCCGAGCATAGAGCGACAGGTCGTAAACGGACAGGAATACCTGACCTTCCCGATGAAACAGCGTGTCGTCTTCCCCGTGAGAACGGGGGAGCTCACGATCCCGCCTTTGACGTTGTCGATGGCTTTTCGGCTCACCTCCTCGGACCCGTTCGACGCGTTTTTCGCGCGAGCCTCGCGGCCCATCGTGTTGCGCTCGAGCGCGGTGACGCTCGAGGTGAAACCGCTTCCTCGGGAGGGGCGCGGCCGCGATTTCGCCGGCGCGGTGGGGGCATACGAGCTCGACGCGGTGTTGAGCCACGAGGAAGTCGAAGCGGGGAACCCGGTGACGCTGACACTCGCGCTCCGGGGCCGCGGCAATCTACGCTCGCTCGAGCTTCCCGAGCTTCCGGATACGCCCGGCTTTCGCACTTTCGATCCAAAGATGGACGAGCGGCTGCGCGCAACGGGCGCGGGCTTCGGTGGAGAGAAGACGTGGGAATATGTGCTCGTGCCCGACTCCGCTGGCACAAAAGAAATCGGGCCGTGGAAATTTCAATATTTCGACCCGAGAGTCGGTAAATATGTCGTCGCCTCCGCGGGGCCGGTGCTGCTGCGTGTGTCCGGCGACGCTCTAGCAGTGTCGGCCAACGGATCGATGTCGGCCATGACCACTCGCGGCGAAGTCAAATTGCTGCGCGAAGACATTCGCTATCTCAAAGACGCGCCCGTCACCCTGGGGCTTTTGACCGCGCCGTTTTACGGAAGCTTTCTCTTTTATGCGAGCCTGGGTTTTCCTGTGTTTTGGAACATCGGCTTCGTGTTGTACCTCAAAAGGAAAGAGCGAGAGAAAACACACTCGACGCTTTTCCGCAGCCGTCGCGCGCACGGAATGGCTCGAGGACGGCTGAAGAGTGCTTCGAAGCTCGCGTCGAAAGGCTCGAAGGATTTCTACGAAGAAATCGCGGCGGCTCTCTATCGCTATATCGGTGACAAGAAATCGGTGAGTCCTTCGGGGCTCACGACGGAGAGCATCGATGAGCATCTCGAAGCGAGCGGGGTCGATGACCATCTCCGAACCCGGTTTGCTGCCGTGCTCGGGGCCTGCGAAGAGGCACGCTTCACGCCGGGCGAGCGGACGAGCGAGGAGATGAGGGCGCTCCTCAGGCGTACCGAGGAGCTCATCGTTTCCATGGAGCGGCAGTTCTGAGATGCTCTGGCTTTCTGTCCTTTTGCTTCAAGTCGCGATCGAATCTCCGCAAGAGGCTTTTGCGCGCGCAGAGGCGCATTACCAAGAGCAACGCTTCGACGACGCCATCGCGGCCTACGAAGCGATGCGTGCACAGTCGCTAGAAGACGGCGTTCTCTACTACAACCTCGGCAATGCCTATTTCAAGGCAGGGAAAATTGGCCTCGCAGTTCTGAACTACGAGCGTGCCCTTGCGCTCATGCCTAGCGACGAAGAAACGAGAACCAACTTGACCTTTGCCAACGAGCTGATCGCGGACGACGTCGCGTCCGCGCCTCTACCGCTCGTGATCCACTGGCTCGTCCAGCTCTACCAGCGCGTGCGTCCGGACACCCTCGCGCGGGTCTTGAGTTTTTCTTTCATGCTGGCCGGTGCGCTGTTGACGATCGTGCTCTACG
>SMYC01000137.1 GCA_004356105.1 Acidobacteriota bacterium
GCTACGACGTAGGCCCCCGCCGTAGAGAACAGCGATGATGGCCGCATCACGACGGCCCGCAATTCTCTCGTCCTTCGCGCAGACATTGAATAGCTTCTGCAGTTCCCGTCGCCTGATATGGCGTCCCGATGGCAGCTTCTCACCCTTCACCGTTTTGATCTCGATGGCGCGGTGGTAGAGCTCGGCGTCCATTTGCCCCAACAGCCACGCCTCCTTCAAGACGCCGCGGAGAGCCGACAGGCGAGTGTTCGCTCCGGCAGGTTCGTAGCGCTCTGCCAGCTTGGCCCGGAGCGCTTGCGTGTGCTCGCGACGCAGAGCTCCCCATGGGATTCGCAGCGGATCGCAGAACTCGCACATGACGCGCTTTCGCCCATCACGTTCGGGATGCTGGCATTCAACCCGTACGTTCCGACGGGGATGCTCGATTCGGCTCCCGCTAGGTCCGTCCACCTGATGGGGAACTAGGGAAACAGCCCGTGGTTCCTGCTAGATGGGCGAAATGTTGATCGATCCGCGGTCCCGGACAAAGCCCGCAAGATGCCGACTTCTACGGTGCCGGATCCTCGGTGTCGGGGAGAGGGAATCCACAGTGGGGCAGCGGGTTTTCACGGTTAGTTGGGGCTTTGGGTCAGCCTAGCGCGGGCCGAATCGATCTTTGGCGGGGAGATGAGAGGCCATGGCGGCGTTTCGGTTCTTGCACGCCATTCGGAACGCGTCCCAGCCATATCTCCAAATCGTGCAGATTGTCGACGGGTACCGTGGATTTCAGAAAATCGCCTCGCCGACCACGACCATGGACTCTTTGGTGGTCTGGTCCTGGAAGTTCTCGTCCACGGCAAGACCCACGGGGAGACCGTCGGGATTGTGAAGAGGTTTTCATTCGGGAGTAACCCGAATCGACTCACATAGTCACTCGAGAGAAAAGGGGTCGCGGGTCCAAAACCCAGAAGCTTGGGTTGCTCGAGCGCAAGAAGCCAGTCGCGATGTATCATATTCGTTCCCTGCGTCGTGTGGTAGAACAACTGACGATCGTTCTCGGTCCAGTTCTGGTCCGGCCAATACATCTCGTCGAAGCCATGGTAGTCGGGCAGAGGTAGTCCGGCGCGCCAGTAACTCCCAATAGATGCCAAACGCGGTGAAAACACCGAGAGCGAGAAGAAGAACTAGCGAGGCCAGAGTGAGAACGACTCTGACCATGAGTTGCCTCCGAGGGAGCTCGTGGTCGCCATCCGCGAAACTGCGGGGTCGAGAAATCTGCTGCCAAAGTTACTACAAAAATATTTCTTTGTGTTAACTTCTCTGGTGATTTCCGAGTGCGAGGCTCGATGAGCCACGACATCACAATTATGAGGAGCATCCGATGACCTACCTGGCGCCCATACGTGAGAAGTTCGAAAGTCCTCCTCCGGGAGAAGAAAAAGCCATCGATGCCATCATCGAGATGTTCAAGGAGCAGCTCGAGAAGGACCTGAGGCGGAACAAGCAAAAGGATCCCGGCGCGATCATGCCGCGCGCTCTGCATGCCAAGGCGCACGGGTGCGTTGAGGCAACCTTTCAGGTTCAAAAGGACGTGCCGAAAGAGTATCGCAAAGGCATCTTTCAGCCGGGTGCGAAGTACAAAGCCTGGATTCGTTTCTCGAACAGCTTTTTTCCCAATCGGGCGGACGGGCAGCCGGACGCGCGTGGATTCGCGATCAAGCTCATGGGGGTTCCGGGCGAACGACTGCTGGATGGCATCTTTCGTGATTCGGAATTTTCGCTCGAAGAGAGACGAACTCAAGATTTCGTCTTCATCAACAATCCCATCTTTTTCTTGGACGACGTCGAGGTAACCCGGGTCTTCTTGAAGATTGCTGTCTCGCGCCGTCTCACGCGTCTTTTGTTGTTCGGGCTGACCCATCCTCGTCAGGGCTTCATTGCCGTCAAGGTCTTCAGCAAGAAGACCTATAACCCGCTCCGGGTCGACTACCACAGCATGACGCCGTTTCTGCTCGGAGATGACCACGCGGTCAAGTTCTCGGTCAGTCGCGTCACGCCCGCGGATGGCTTGCGCATCGTCGACGAGCCTGGACCGACGGAGGATCCCGACTACCTGAGCAAAGTCATGGCGCGCGAGCTCAATCCCGAACATGGAAAGCCGGTCTACTTCGATTTCTACGCGCACGTACGGCGTGACCCATCCCTTCCGATCGAGGATGGAACGGCGTTATGGCCGGAGAACCTCGCGCCGAAGCTTCCGCTGGCACGCATCGAAATCAAGCCGCAAGATTTCCGGAGTCCCGAGCGCATCGCTTTTTCCGAAAATTTGTCGTTCAACATCTGGAACGGCGTTCGCGAGCATCAGCCCCTCGGCGGCCTCAACCGGGGGCGATTGGCGTTCTACCGGGCCATCTCGGAGTACCGGCACCACAAGAACGATGCCCCGGCGTTCGAGCCCACCGTTCAAGAAGCGCCGCTGTGAGGAGCGACGCGCCAAGGTCAAACGCTGACGCTCAGGCGTTGATGTTGGCCTCCAGTATCTTCGGGCTGATGCGCCAATCAGCGAATTCCTCGCTCTCCATCCGGGACTCGAGCGCTTTCAGATCTTTCTGAAAGGCGCCGAAGGCAGCGACGCCTTTCTCGTCGAGCGCGAGGTAGGAGAAATCGTACATCAACTCTCTTCGCTTGACGTTGAGGTTGAAGTTCGCATTCACGAGTCTCTGGTATACATCTAGTGGCGGGTTGCGGCCGTCCTGGTAGACGCGCACCGGCTGCTTCCACACCCACATCTGGTAGTCCCACAGAAACGTTCCCAGCAGGTCGTGCTGGACGGTTTCGAGATAAATGAACGCACCGATGAGGCGTGCCACGGCCGAGCGGGTCACCTCGCGACCGAAGACCGGCTCGATGCCGTTCGGGATGACCTGCGCGAGCTCGCTCAGCCACGCGCGAATCTGCTCGTCGGTGCGGATGTCCTCATCGGTGTCGTAGTACGCCTCGACGTAGCGACGGGCATGTGCGTGCATGACATCGAAGAGCTCCACCAGGTTGTCGTGTGACGGCACCTCGAAGCCACCATCCAGGATGCCGCGACGTCTGGCGTCGGCTTCCGGGTCGATCACGGCGATGGGATAGGTGATGTAGGTGTCAGCGAAGAGCTTGCACATGCCCTGGTGCGTGAAGCTGAACGTCGTTTCGAAGTCGCCGCCCTTGGCCATCTGGCCTTTGGTAACGATCTCGTTGCTATATTGCGTGCCGTAGATGTGCGGCCAGAGCAGTCGACAGAGCGGGTGGTCCGACTTGAACGCATTCCGGGTGGCGATAGCCACCGCCGAGCCGACAACGAGGTGGACCCAGTTGAAGTGACGCACGAGCGAAAGGTGAGTGGATAACGCACAGAGCGCGAGCTTCTTGGCCAGTGGCCACTCCGGTTCAGACGGACTGTGCGCCCCAAGCTCGCTGTCGATGCGATACGCCCGAAGGCTTTTGGTAGCTTCGTCAACCTCGAAGAGCACGCGCACGCCGAGCGAATGCAGTCCGTCATGGTGCTGGTAATTAGAGAGCTCCCGCAAGTCCCACTGAAAACCGCCTTCGGGTGACTTCTCGAGGTAGCACCCGTAAGGACTCGCCACCGCCAAACGGCCCAGGTCCGGTTTGTCCTCTCCTTCCCAGTCCTGGGGCAGTCTCGGTGCGCGAAAGTATTTGCGGTGTCTCTTGGTGTAGGCCTCGCGAAGCGCCTCTTCGGGGTCGTCGGCGATCGGTGGCAGCCCGGGTTGCATCGCACCGAAAATCTTGTAGAGCGCCACTTGAACCTCGTAGAAGTAGTACTTGGGTCGCGATCTTTCGTCGGCAGGCACGTGGTCGGCCACGAGAATATTCGGAGCAGGGATGGCCGGAAACTTCGACGTGAGGGGCACGGGCTCGATTCGTCTCTCGCTGCCACCGGGCACCGGGATCTTCGCCGGTTTGTTCCCCCTGAACTTGAAGACACTGAGTCCATTCCAGAAACCCTTGCGCAGTTTCCAAGATATTGGGCTGCGTTGCTTGCCGGCCATGAGAGCGCCTCCTAGATTGATGTGTCACTCAGTTCGGCGATTCGGAGAATGCCGGATCGTCTTCCGCGCCGTCGCGTGGTCTCCACTCGAGCGAGTAGTACTTCCCCCGGTCACGCGCCCACGGATCGAAGGCGTTGACGACATGCTCGAGCTCGGGCGCGAGCTCGGGAATCGTCCGTAGGAGGACTCGCTTCAAAGGCGAGACCTCGATCGTAGTACCGTTCGATTTCATGATCTCCATCACCGTGCCATCCGGACCGTTGAAACGCACCCAATCGTGACCGAGCTTGGTGTAGAACTCGGGACGAAAGCTGGAGGTGAAGAATCGGTCGCTGAAGAGCCGCCGCGACGCGTTGAGAATGAAGACCTGAAACTGTGTCTCCGAGATCGCGTAGCCGTGCGGCCGCGAAAACTCCGCGAGCCAACCCACTTTCAGGTCTACGTCCTCCACGTTATCGACCATCGTGGCGTCCGGGTGACCGAGACAATCGTTGATTGGGGTTCCGTCGTCGTTCAGCTGCGCCTCGGTGATGACTTTCGAAACGTCGCACCGGTGCTGCCCGTAGATCTCTCGAAGAAGCCCAATGATCTCTCCCTGCCGTTCCTGCTCCGCCGAGTCTGCCCGCTGGTCGATGAAATCGTCGAAGCTCGTCAGCGTCTTCAACCCGTACTGACGGCGGAACTCGTTGAAACGCGGCACCCCGCGCTCACGGTCTCGAACGATGTCCAGTGCGGCAACGTCGATCGTCTGCGTTTCGGTGTCGGCGAGACGCGCGGGCATCTTCAAGTTCTGAAGAAAGTGCGGATGGTTCTGAAGCGTAAGGGCACCCAGGCGCTGGCGTCCCATGGAAAGCGCCCAGTTCGCTAGGCCCCGCTCGCGCATCGCTTGGGTCGCCTTGCCACGAAACGTCGCAACAACTGGAACTTTGTCGCGAATGATGTTCGCGTCATCGTCCAACTCGCGGTATTCGAGCAGATCCGGAAGCAGCGGGTGGAGCCGGTAGACGCTGACGAACTCTTCCGGAAAATTGAACGGCGAGCCGAAGTGATTGACACCGCCGTTCACGTGATCGGGATTCGAGAGGTCCCAAAGGTCAGTTTTGGTGGGATCGTACTTCGTGAAAACAGAGTCGGGGTCGCCTTCGTATCGGTGGCTCCCGAGTCCCACGATGCCAGGACCTGACGCGAAGATGGAGTACCACGCGTTGCCAAGGTTGCCGCCCCCCGAGGCATCGACCGCGCCTTTGATGACGGTTCCGAGCACTCGTTCGACAAGAGGGTGCCCGGCGAAAAGTCCGTTCCAGTTTGAGTTCATTGCCTTGAAAAGAGGCTCGTCGTAAAGAAGCTGTGTCGTCCATTCGATCGTATGAATCTTGGCGATCTCCGCGGCGACGACGAGCCTCGCGGCTTCGAAAAGCTCGTCGGTGGTGATGTTCTGGTAACGAATCACCTCGTCGGGCTCGTTCGGATTCCGGAGTCCCGAGTCTTCCGTTGGTGTCGTCGCCGCTTGCGCGCGGAAGGCCTCGACGAAAGCGTTGTGCTCACGGGCAAAGACGGTGTGGTAGAAGCTCAACCCCACCGTCCAGTTGTCGGGAAAAGCGGTGGCCTCTTGACCGCTCCAGGCAGGGTTCATGGGGTCGCCGTCTTCGAGAAGCGGCAAATAGCCTTGCTCTTCGCCGTTTCCGGGCCGCTCACCCAGCTCGACCACGAGAAGTTTCGCCGGATCGTCCGGATCCCGTTTGACGCGCTGACGACTGACGTCGTCGTAACCGTAGATTTGAGAGGCATCCCACCATGCGGTCACGGTGTTGTTCGTCGTTTGAAAGGCGCGGGCCAAGTGTTCCTTGCCGTCGTGAGTGAATGTCGGTGGGTCGGAATCATCGGCCACGTAGGCTTTGTCGATGCGGTCGCCCGGCCGGCACCCCGTCCGACGCGCTTGTTCCGTCGTGCACCCGACGGCCATCATGTCTTGCTGGTTGTGGCCCTCGACAAGATGCGAGAACCAGTCGTGGTTCATGAACTGGATCCAAAAAGCCGCGAGGACATTAAAGAACGGCGCTTTCTGATAGCCGCAATCGTCTTCCATGCCGCCCTGTTCGCAGGCCCCTTCGTTTGACTGCTTTCTGGTAAAGAGCTTGCGGCTAATCAGCTGCGGGTCCGGCTCGAGGAGCTCGAGCCGGTCGCCATGGCGGTTTCTGGTGAGCTCGTTTTTTCCCAGGCGCGGAAACGTACTTTCGAACTGCACGTTGCGCGCGAAGGGGGTGTGCGTCGAGCCCATAAGAGGATTTCTGATGTCGTTACAGATTCCATCCAGGTTGCGATGGCGAATGAGATCGCCACTACATTCCTGCGCGCCGTCACCACCTACCGCCTCGTAGTACGGGTGCTCGGGGGATAGACGCATCGCATCCCATTGTTTCTTAATCTGGCCCGTGCCTTCGGTAACGTATTCCTCGTAGGTTCCGGCATTGTCGAAGAGGTTGAACCGGATCAAATCCAACCGCTGATACTCGAGGTCGAGCAAAGAGCCGTTGATCCCGACCAGGTTGGTGGCGGGGAATGGAATACCGATGAACTTTCGTCTGGACTCGTCGTCGCCGGCGGCCCAGTAGTTCTTCCAGTCCACCCAAGGCACATGGCGAAAGTCGACCGCGTGGCTGCCACCGAAACATCGCGCCGTCTTCTCGTCGACTTTGCCGAGGAATCGATCGGTCTGCCCATCGGCGTGGCGTATATCTCCCAGAACGAGATCTTCGACAAACTCGCCGCAGTCGAAAACGGTATCACTCGTGAGCTTACGCGTGACTGTCTCTTCCCCGCGGCAGCCTTCGAACAAAAGCAGCGACACGACGGCTCCGAAAAAAGCGAGTCTCTTCATCTTCAAGCCTCCATAACACGTACGAACATGAATCAAGACTGAGCTTCGAGGAGCGCTTTGGCGTCCCCTAGATCAGTGGTGTCGAACCCTTCGGTAAACCACCCGTAGATGTCGCTGAGCGCCTGGCGCGCTTCGGTCGAGTCGCCGCGCGATCGACGAAGCCGGGCCCAGCTCATGGTCGCGCGGAGCTCGAGCGATTTCGCCTGCTGGCTGCGCGCGATATCGATCGCGCGGCGGATGTTCGATTCGGCCTCGTCCTGACTGCCCAACCGCGCCAACAACTCGCCTTTGAGCCGATAGAGCTCCGCTTCGACGCAGCGCTCTTCGTTCGCCTCTACCGCGGCGAGCGCCTCATCGACGGTCTGAATGCCTTCTTCGGTGCGCCCGGCGTTCAAATAAATCTCAGCCACGAGGGAGAGAAAGAACGAGCGCCAAATCTCCATGCCGGCCATCCTCGTTCCTGCCAACCCCTGTTGAATAGCCGCGACCCCTTCGTCCACTTGCCCGTCTCGGGCGCTCGCCCAGCCTTGCCACATCGAGGCCGCCCCGACGAACAGCCCGAATCCTTCGGCGACGGCGAGCTCGATCACGGCGTCGATACGCTGTCTGGCCATCGTTTCTTCGCCTCGAAGCCGGTGAACGAAAATGGACATCCACAAGCCGTGAGTGCGGGTAAAGGCGTGTTCCACCTTCGAGGCCAACTCGAGCGCATTGCGGCTGCGCTCGAGCGCCTGGTCGGGGTAGCCGAGGTTCCATAGCGACATCGCGAGGTAATCGAGGAGAAACTCCCCCGGGTCCTGAACGAGATGCATCAGTCGGGCGCGTTGGGGCTCGAGCTGGTAAAGGTTTATTCCGTCTTCGCACTGTTGCCGGGCTTCGGCGAACTCTCCCATGAAGTAGAGCGGTCCTGCGTTCGCTTGATGCGATTCGACGAGGAACACGACGTCTTCTTCTTTTTGGGCGAGACGAAAATGCTCTCGGCCGAACTCCAACGTCCGCTTTTGCTGACCGCGCACCAGGCTCCAGCCGAACAGCGCGAACAAGACAATGAGACGCTGAGCCGAGTTGCCAAACTGCTCGCTCAGCTCTCGAGCTCGGGTGTACGCCTTTTCGACCTCGGGCGCGCCATAGCCGGTGATCGCCATCAACGAAAAGCCAAGATTGATCTGGATGTTGAGCTCCGCCTGGGCAAGGTCGCTGCTCGGAGGCGTTTGTTCGAGGCGCTCGAGCGCCTGCTGCAGATGGTAGACCGCAGCGCGGTAGGCCGAGCGATGCTTCGCTTTTTCTCCGGCTTTGAAAAGATACTCGATCGCCTTATCGTCTCTATCCGAAAGAGCATAGTGGTACGCTAGCTTTTCGTAGTTCTCTTCCAGTCGATCGCGATAGAGATGCTCCATGCCCTCCCCCACCTGGAGATGAAGCTCTCGCTTGCGCTTGTTCAAGATGCCCTGATACGTCGCTTCCTGGGTGAAGGCGTGCTTGAAAGAGTATTCGAGCTCGGGTACTTGGCGTTCTCGATACACGAGCTGCTTGTCCTCGAGCTCGTTCAAATGCGAGCTCAAGCCAGGCGTTTGCGTCAAGTGCTCGAGCAGGCCGTGGTTAAAGAGCCGGCCGATGACGGATGCGCATTGCAGCACCGCCTTCGCTTTAGTATCGAGGCGATCGACGCGGGCCGCGACGACGCTATGGATCGTTTCCGGCACTTCGATCTTTGAAAGGTCATCCCCCGCTTTCCACGTGTCTCCCTGGCGGTATAAGTGCCCGTGGTCGATCAACGAACGAACGACTTCTTCAATGTAGAAGGGGTTGCCTTCCGATTTATCGAGAATCGATTGCCTGACCGCCTCGGGAAAATCGTCTATCGAGATCAACGCGTCCAAGAGCTGGCGGCTTTGTGATCCCGAAAGGTGGCTCAGCCGGATCTCGGTGTACCGCTCGCCGCACTTGTCTTGAGCCGTGGCGCCTAGCTGGGACGACCGCTGGTCTTCGTCGGGTCGGTACACGAGAAGAAGCAGCATCGGCGTCGTCGCCACCAGTTCCATGAGCAACAACACCAAATCGAGAGAGAGGTGATCCGCCCAATGGAGATCCTCGAGAACGAGCAGCAGCGGCTCTCGTTTTGCCAGGGCGTGGCAGAGAGACTGTAGCTGGGAGAGCGTCCGCAGCCGCACCTGTTCCGCCGCAACATAGTCGAGCTTTCGATCGAGCTCGTTGTCGAAGCGGATCGACAGGATGCGTCCTAGCAGCGGGAGTATCTCGTCAGCGGTCTCCGGCATCAAGGCTGAGACGGCCTCTGTGGTCTTGCGCGCGAGCTCCTCATTGCTGTCCTTCTGGTTGAGACCGAAATCGCTCCTCAGAATATCGAGAAACGGCCAGTAGCTGGCGGACTCACCAATCGACACGCAGCGCCCTTCCAATACTTGGATCGAGCGAGCGCCGGGGCGGCTGTCATCGGTTCCACCTCCCCCGAGAAGATGTCGCTTGAGCTCGGTGACGAGCCGTGACTTGCCGATTCCCGCCTCGCCAATGACAGAAACGACTTGGCCCTCACCGGCTTGTATCCTCCGGGCGACTTTCTTGATGTCGGCAAACTCCCGGTCGCGACCGACCATCGCCACCCCGAGGCCTTCGATACCGCGCAGTTTTTCCGGACGTTCTGAAACGCCGAGCACGCGGAAAATGGTGACGGGCTCCTTGACGCCTTTGAGCTTTTGCGGTTCGAGCGGTTCGAACTCGAACATCGTGCTCGTCAAGCGATGGGTCCCCACCCCGACGAGGATGGTCGCGGGTTTCGCGAGGTCCTGGAGTCGTTTCGCCAGATTGATGTCGTGTCCGTAAGCGCTGACTTCCTGATGCTGCACGGAGCCTATCGGACCGAAGTACATCATCCCGGTATTGATGCCGATGGTGACGTCGAGCTCTACCTCGATCACCGCACGCAGGATGTCGAGCGCGGCTCGGACGGCTCGCTCCGCGTCGTTCTCGTGAGAAAGCGGAGCCCCGAAAAACACGAGCGCGCAATCGCCGATGAATCGATTGACGCTACCTTCGTAGCGGTAAACCGAGTCCGCGATGGCTTTGAAGCATTCATTCACTTTTTCGACGACGACTTCCGTCGGCAAACTCTCGGACAACGGTGTTAATCCGGTGATATCGACGAACATCGCCGTGACCAGCCTGTTTTCGCCTTCGAGCTCGCGCTCGGCGACCTGCATTCTTTTAGCGAGGGGTCCAGGAATGAAGCTGTCCGACTGGGAGTGCATCTGCTCGAGCCGCGACGGTGTCGCCGCGTTCGATGCCGCCAATGACGCGCCGCACTCCATGCAAAAGCGAGCTTCCGCCGGGTTTTCGTGCCGGCACTCAGGACATTGCATCGGAAACAATCACGCTCCTGACAGCCATTTCTTGACGACTTGATTGAACTCGTCGGCCTTGCGCACGCTCACCCAATGATCGGACTCGTACGCTATCGCTTTCGAATCTTCGCGTGCCAAGACCTGCTCGAGCCATGCCTTCGAGTGAAACATCATCGGGTTTTTCAGACCGTACGCGTAGATCATCGGGCACGGTGGAAAGAAATCCGGCTTCGTTCGAAAAGGGTGCCGGAGCCGAGACGTCCAGAAATCCACGTAAGGGTAGTTCATCCGGGCGTGAATCGTTGCCAGCTCCGCCGGCGCTTTCGAAAGCCAGGCGAACAAGCGCGACATGAACGTTCCCCCTACCCCGCGAAGCCACCACGCCACCACCAGCCACCACTGATAAAGGAGCATGAGCCTGCCGAAGAGCCCAGGGCGAAACGCACGATAGGCGAAGTCGCCGACATCGACCGCGACCAGTTTGGATACGCGGCCGGGATGGGTGCGCATGTACTCTAAGCCGTAGTAGCTGCCCCAATCGTGGATCATGAGAATCAACGGGTCGTCGCCCAGATGATCGACCACCGCCGCGATGAGCTCGACGACTTCTCGCGTCTTGTAGACGCGTGGCGCCGGCCGGGCTTTGTCGAAGCCCGGGAGCGTGAAGCGCACGCAACGGTACGAGTCCTTGAACGCGGCGACTTGCGGATCCCAGAGCCGGTAGCTATCCGGCCAACCATGGATCATCAAGATCGTGGCGGCACCACTTCCTTCGATCACGAGATCGATGTCGTTCAATCCGAGCGTTTCGGTCATGGTCTTTCGTCAATTCTGCGGGGCCGCGTCCCGCGACTTCAGCTACTCGTCTGACGGCTCTTCGAGTACTGTCACCTGCGCGAAGTAGAAGCCGCTTTCTTGCCACGGAGCGATATTCTCGATCCTGAGCGTCGTACCCCGGGGCAGCACGCCCGCGAAAGGGCGCTTGTCGAACTCGCCATTCTCGTTGGGAGCGCTTCTATGGAGCTTTAGCGAGCTCGACGTCTTGAACGTATGGTCTCGGAGTGTTTGAGGAACGCGGCCGACGTCAAAATCGACGTAGTCCAGGAGCCAGCGGTACGGCTCCAGCGCTGTATCGCACTTGAGCTCTCCGGTGTCAGCGAGCTCCACGGGCGAGTCGTCGTGGTAGTACCCCACGAAAATCCAACCCCGCCGGCCTTCTCCGCCAGTCGGGTCCGCGACTTTAGCGGCCTCTTCCGGTAGCCGTTCGTAATAGCGACGGCGGCGCTCGGTGTCGCGGGCGATGGCTTCGCGCTCTCGTCGGATCAGCTCATTCATCGAGTCCGAGAGGTTCAACAGAAACGTCCTGAGTTTGGCGTCATTCACCGCTTTGCCGATTAAAACGGCGCGCGCGACATTGGCGCCCTCGATGTCCTCGAACTGGTCTCGAAGCTCGAGCCGCTGCCGTGAGTCTTCCGCGAGAAACCTTGCCAGAAGCTCCGCTTTCTCCTCCGGGCTCAGTGCCCAAGCGGTCATCAGATGCTCGGTGTCGAGAACGTAGACTACGTGCGCGAGGCGTTTGCCGACGAGATTGATGTCATCGTTGAACCCGTCGGCGTCGTCGCGAGTTCGCGACTCCCACTCTCGGTCCAAGAGATGGTTCATGTGACGCCTGAGAACCCTTTGTAACTTGCCGGAATGGAACTGAGACGCCTCGACCGAGCGCGCATAGGACGATATCGATAGAGCGTATACCGGTAGGAGTACGTTGGCGAGGATTTTCGAGATCCGGCCGGGAGGCTCTGGCTTGGCTCCCGAGTCGATCTCGAGAAGCACCACGCCTCTTCGGGCAAGCTCGTCAAGAAGCCACCCGGCGCTGCAACCGAGATCGTTACCGTCGGGATCGCACGTTTCCTCGACGTTGCTACTGAGGTAATCCAATCGGTCGAGGAGGACCGTGAACGTGTCGATACCACTGTTGTCCAAAACACCACCGTCGATCACGCGATTTTCTCTAGAGCCGGAAGGTCCGAGACCGACCATGGGCAGGTCGAACCCCCATGGGAAATTGGCCGACATCCGCACCGCCTCCTCGACATCGACGGCCATCCGAGGATCGATATCGGTGATCGCTTCCGCGTGTCCACCTGAAGCCAACGTCCCGAGAAGCCCTTGCGGCAACCGGGGGAACCCAGCGACGACACGAGATCCGTCGAGCACGTCCGTCACGTTGATGAGGAGCAGCGGACGCCTGCCGTGTTCTTTCTCGCTCCTTTCGTACGTCTCGCGCCAGCGAAACAACTTCCGCCAGAACTGGGTCACCATTTCACCCCGTTCGACTCCGGGCATGACCACACCGCGGAGCATCGGCGCATTGAAGTCCGTGGCCATGTCATCGAAGCGCGTGCTCCCGACGGGCCAGCCGAGCTTTCCGTCTTCCCGTCCCGTCTTGCAGATGTTCTCGGACTCGCCGCGTGCTCCAGGGTTGAAGTCTATGACGTGGAATCCTTCCGCGCTTTTTGTGCAGAGTCGGTGTTTGACGGCACACTCGCGTCCGTTCTCGATACCGATGTCTTCCTCCTGGCTGCAGCGCTCCCACTGGAGCTCACAGATCCTGCCAAGCTCGTCGCAGAACGTGTCGTTCAGCTGAGTGAGTAGCGTGTTACGCAGAGATTTCGCCACCGGGGGCCGCGTCCTGTCGCTCAGCGCAAAGTGCGCGCTAGCGAGGCTCCCGCCGGAAACGCTGCTGATGAAGAGCACCTGGTCGGCCAAAGAGCGCTCGGGAGTTTCTACTCGGGTCCAGTCATCGAGCGAGCCATGCGGGGGGGTGCGCTCCAACATCTCGAGCACCAGCGTGGCGTAAAGAGCCGCGCGGGAGCCGCCGCCTGCGGCCGCGACGAAAATGACCGGCTCGGTTTTCGGCATGCTATCGAGTCGAGCTCGGACTGCCTTGAACCAGTTTTCCTGCAGCTTCCTGGTGACGGTATCTTTTTCGTCCTGATCGAGCTCGTCCCAATCCTTCTTCAGGCCTTTTCGTTCCTGATCACGGCTTCTCGTCAGCGATGCGGTCTTTCCCTCGGCTTCGTACCCGATGGGTACGGTAGACTTCGGTACGGCCAAGAGAAGGAGCACTCCGGCGAACACCGCCAACCGTTGTCCGGCCGTCCGCCCAAAAGCATCCGCAAACAAGCCCAGGCCGAGAGCGACGAGACCGACTTGGACCAGCGCCCACAGCGTATAGACCCGCCAGCTCACCGGCAAAGCCTCCAAACGGCTCTCGGCAAGGCCCCAAACGATCGCTCCAACGATGCCGTTCATCAAGAACAGCAGGAGAATGAGCCCTGCGGTATTCGTGCAGTTCGCCCAGTGGCGCTTGTTCGAATCGCTTTCGTCAATCTCATCAGGACCGTCGCCGGAGGCGTCGGTCGTGCTCGCGTCGAACTCCCCGATAACCAGCCATGCGCCAACGAATATCAGGAAGATGGCCCAGTAAGTTTGAACCGGAGGGCCGGCCGCGGGCAGGAAATCCGAGATGTAGTACAACAAGGCGTACAACCCGGTACCGACGAGAACAAATACCAAGCCCAGCACGCGACGTTGCCGTCGCGGGCGTCGTTTCGCTGGGTAGTAGAGCAGTTTCTCGAGCCTCGGACGGACGCTCTGCCGAATGCTTCGGCCCATCCTCCGGAATAGAGACGGCCTGCTCTCTCGTTGTACGTCCGAATCCGAGCTCACGACGAAGAGCACGCCGAAGTAGAGAATTCCGAGCAGGGCGACGTACACCCACAGACCGGCGCCGAGCAAAGAGTCGCGATTCGCGTTTTCGAAGATCAAACGGAAAGGCGGGAGAGTCGTGAACTGCCGCGTAATCGGAGGTATCGCAAAGATGCAAAGTGCTGAGATCCCGATGACGAACAACGTGACCGGATGGCGGGAGAGGAAGCTGGCAGCTTGCTTGGCACTTCGTCGCGCCGAAATCCGTCGTTCGGAATCTTTCATGAGAGCACCATCACATGTGAGTGCGGCGGAGCCGCGAGGCGGACTAAAACTTGGGCATTCTACTACGAGAAGTGTTCAAATTACTACGAGAAGGGTTTAAACACGACCATCCCGGCCATCCCGGAATGCTCCATCGCCGGAACTGAGCGGCTATGGTAGGATGCGGCTCTTTCAACCGGCAAAGTGGGCTCCGTGCCTAACGAAGACGACACTCCCGACGCGAGCGAGCGCGAGACCGTAGCTCGGGCGGCGGCTCGCTCCGACTCTGAGTTCAGAGCGCTCGGGCGCGGGACCAAGCTTGGACCTTACGAGGTTGTCTCTCTCATCGGTCAGGGAGGTATGGGGGAAGTCTATCTTGCAAGAGACTCCCGCCTGCGTCGGGACGTCGCCATCAAGATTCTTCCGAGCCGACGGGCGGAGAATCCGGGCGGTGTCGCGCGCTTCGAGCGGGAAGGCCGGGCCGTTGCCGCGCTGTCCCACCCGAATATCCTGTCGATCTACGACGTGGGCACTGAAGGTGGCGTCACCTACGCGGTCATGGAGTATCTTCAAGGAGAAACGCTGCGAGATCCCCGGCTGCCTTCGCGCGCCTGATCACGATTCGTGAATTCTTTGTCGGCGATCGACTGTAAAGTGCTGCAATCAAGCGCTTTCGGAGTCCAATCGTGTTCTTTTCGGCGCATAAACCCTGCATAACCTCCTCCTTTTGGGTCTAAAAAGGGCAGATAGAGCGGGGTTACCAGGGGTTTAGGGGCTATGTAGAGGGCAACTAGACGCCAGATACTACGCGATTGCGGACCGGTTGCGCGCGCCCTAGAGGTCGGGCCCTGGGACGCCGTTCTCAAAGCCGAAGGCAGCAGCGACGTAGTTTCACCCCGACATTAATTAGCAGGCAATTATTGGTCGGTAATTATCGTGCCGACGTGTGGACCCGGTTGAACAGATCCTGCGCGGCCAAGGGAGGCCGTGGAATTTAGTAGAGAAACACCGCCGCGACCGGCCTAGCTGTTTGGGTGGAAACCCTTTTACTGGTTCAGTTGTCCGGAGAGTCGCGGAGTTTGAGGCTGGAATCTAAGTGAGCTGTACCGGTCGGCGGATCTCGACAGGACGCTAAGAACTTTTTTCAGGCCGCGCCGAAAAACCCTCGCTTTAGGTCAAAAGAAGGCGAAGCTAACATCGTCTTCGGCGACGTGAATGCCGCGAACGGAACATCATGGAAACTTTTCCTGCTCTCACACGCGCCGCGCCCATGGGGCGGCACGAAGAACGCTTTTTCTCGGACGGCACGTATCTGTAACGATGTACCGAAGGGTCGACCCCCGAGTGAATGCACGCTAGGATTGGAATAATTGCCTAGTAATAATGTCGGTAAAACTACAATCGCTGCTGCCTTCAGCCTGGAGAACAAGCATCCCAGGGCCCGCTCGAAAGCAGGTGGTTGTTTCACGAGGTTTCACGCCGTTTCACGCCGTTTCGTCCTTGCGAATAGGTACATTTTACGAAACGAACCCAATCGCTCAGTCTAGACCCCGTCGACTTCGGTTCGCGTTAAACTGGTGCATAAGCGCCTTCCTTGCAAGAGGATGCGTATGAATCACCAACAGTAGACGACGGAAGCACCCGTGGTCCAGCTAGGCAGAAGGGTCTTTCACAGCACGGCGTTCACGTTCAGCCGCTCGGCATCAGAGGAGTCCCAGAGCAACCCGGTATGCATCACCGATCAGTTTTGAATATCGAGTTATGTTCCCGGGCCCGTTGTAACCCGCTGCAAACTCGGCCCACTCCTTGTTCCTGAGCGCCCGCAGCAAACCCTCGTCAGCCACGGCGTACTCTTACGCACGCGTTCTCGGAGCGGGGCGATGTAGCGCTCCAGAAACTTGTTCCCTTCCCGGTTCTCATCCGCACTGAGTTGGTAGAGGGCGGTCGAAGGACTTCTGCAATTGTCGGAAACACGGCCCCTGGAAGACGTGCACATTGACGAGGTCGAGCTCACCGCCTATGACCACCTTCTGGATGGCGAAGAAGAGGTGTTGCAATGCTAGAAGAGGTGAAAAAGCGA
>SMYC01000138.1 GCA_004356105.1 Acidobacteriota bacterium
GCTGGCCGAGGGGATTCTCGTTCTTCCAATACTGCGCCGCGAGAGAGCGGTTGATGATGCCGACACGGCTCGACTCCGCGTGGTCGAGCTCGGTAAAGGTTCGCCCTTGGATGAGTGGGATCCCCATCGTGCGAAAGAAATCGGGCGTAGCCACGCGTGTCGCTACTTGAGGGGCGAGCTCGCCTTCTTCGATAGGGATGTTCTCGATGCGGAACCCCGTCGTGTTGGGCGCTTGTCCAGAAAGTGGTCGCCCGCTTCCAGCGCCGACGGACATCACCCCGGGGATCTCACGGAGCCGAGGAAGAAGGGCGTCGAAAAAGCGCCGTGCGTCTTCGGCGTTTCTATAGCGCGTCCAGTTGGGTGACATGCGGGCCATGAGCACGTTCTCGGTGCGAAAGCCCGAATCGACTTGATGGAGCTGATAGAGGCTTCTGAGCGTAAGCCCCGCGCCCGCGAGGAGCACGAAAGCGAGGGCCACTTGGCCCGAAATGAGGAGCCCGCGAAGCTGATGACGGCTCTTCTGGCCCGTGGTATGGCCTCCGTCTCTCAAGGCGCTCACCAAGTTGAGCTTCGTCGTTACAGCAGGGATGAAAGCGACAATCACAGCGGTCATGAGTGCTACGGCGAGCGTGAACAAGAGCACGTTGCTGTCGATCGTGATCCCTACAGCCCGCGGCGTGAAACGGCCAATGAAGGCAACGAGCAGATCGAGCCCACGATATGCCATCAAGAGCCCCCCCGCGGCGCCGACGAGTGCCAAGAGCGTGGCTTCGACGAGCGCCTGCTGCACGAGCCGTGCGCGACCCGCGCCGAGAGCTGCTCGGACAGCCATTTCGCGATCGCGGCGCATGAGGCGCGCGACGGCGAGATTCGCCACGTTGGCGCAGGCGATCAGGAGCACGAGTACGGAGGTTCCGAGCAAAATGAGGAGCGTCGGCCTCGCGTCCCTCGTGAGCTCATCTTGCAGCGATGCGACAGAAATCTGGTAGCCGCCTTCCTGAGGATAAGTTTCGGGATAGTCGAGCTCGAAGCGCCTGGCCAGATTAGCGAAATCCGTCCCGGCCGTCTCTAGCGTGGCACCTTCGGCGAGGCGGCCGAACGCGGTAATGGCGCGAAAGGCGCTTCTGTTCTCGGCCATGCGCTGCTCCGCGCCCGCGCGGAACGGGCACGCGGAAGTGGGCATGTACACGTCGTGCTCGGTCGGAAATTGAGGGATGGGCGGGAGCACGCCAATGACCGTATGCGGCTTGTCGTTCATCTCGAACGTTTGCCCGATAATGTCCTCGTCGCCACCGAAGCTCCTCTGCCAGTAGCCGTGGCTAAGGATCAGCACGGCTTCGGCGCCGAGATCGTCGTCCTCCGGATAGAACATCCGGCCGAGCGTTGGCTGCACGCCGAGAACGTCGAAGAAATCTGCCGAAACGACCCCTGTCGACACCCGCTCTGGCTCGCTGCGGCCCAAAAGCGTGAACGTCATCGCATGGTGCTCGACGAGCCCCTCGAGACTCTCGTTCATGTCCCGGTAGTCATAGACTTCCTGAATCGAAAAGGCGAGGTTTTTGATCTCCGCCTTGGGCGCGCTCTGGCGCAGCAGCACGAGCCGGTCACCGTCCCGATAGGGGAGAGGCCGGAGCAGCACCCCGTTGATCAAGCTGAAAATAGCGGTATTGGCTCCAATCCCAAGCGCCAGCGTGACGACGGTGGCGAGGGCGAACCCTGGGCTTTTCAACAAGCTGCGGGCGGCGTAGCGGATATCGGCAATGACTCGTTCCATTTTCGGCGTCCCCTAGATATTCTACAGGGGATAATGTCGCGTCCGCTCCGGGCTGTCAAGAAATTTTTGTGGAACGAAACCGGTCCTCATCCCGTCTAAGAGGTAGACAATCAACGAGGTGATGATGAGCTTTCTGAAAAAGTTGCTGGGACGGAAGGACACTTACGAGCCGGGTAAGCGTGTTCATGTGTGTGTCGAGTGCGGAATGCCGGTCGAAGACCACAAGGACTGGTGTGCCATTTACCGCGAGACCCAGCGGCGCGCGGAAGCCGCGAACACCGCATAAGTAACTGAAAACAAACGCCCTTCGGATGATCTCGGAGCTCGAAGCCTCAGACTACGAACCCAGGAGCAGAAGCGACGCCACTACTGTCAGTTGAAGGTGACGTTGTGGCTGTGCTGTTCGACGTCGGGGTACAAAACGTCCGGCATAACAGTGGAAGCTGATTTCGTTACACGGACGCCGTTTCCTATCTGAGTTAAATCGGCCACGCTGAGCTCGACCAAGTGGGGATGACCGGCCTCGCCGTCGATGTCCAGAACCAACATATTTCCAGCCGTGAGCTCAGCTTGGGTGATGATGGCGATATGGCCGTGATTCATGCTCACCACACCGACGGTGTCATCCGAAGGACCGCTCGGACTTGTCGGTGCCGGCGTCGGAGTTGGTGATGGCTGCATGGGGCTCGAGCTCGAGTCACCGCATCCGGTAATCGAGATGACGACCCCGCTCAGAATCACCATCGCGGATTTCTCTGTAAATTCGCGTCGCGAGACGCTTTCGTCGTGTTTCATCGACTTGCCTCCCTGAGCACGTGGAGCACGCAGGTGCTCGAGCCAGACTATAACCTTTGGATGGTCTGGAATGTTAGTGGGCTAACAGTTCTCGTCGATTCGGAGAAGGCCTGATCGTCAACCTTGTGAGCTGAGATAATTCAGTGAAAGGAGACGCGCAAATGACTCATTCCAAGATCTGGTTGCTTCTTGTGACCCTCATGGTGCCCTCGGCCGCAC
Source organism: Acidobacteriota bacterium (assembly GCA_004356105.1). Taxonomy (GTDB): domain Bacteria; phylum Acidobacteriota; class Vicinamibacteria; order Marinacidobacterales; family SMYC01; genus SMYC01. The sequence continues at coordinate 2,789 of SMYC01000138.1, forward strand.
TTTCTGGGACTTCTGCCGTAAGCCTGAAAGACGCCGCCTGGTTGGCGGGCGCTTGGCAAGGCGAAGGCCTCGGAGGCTATGTCGCGGAGGTCTGGACGCCGGCCCGTGGTGGCGCGATGATGGGCTCCTTCCGGCTCATCCGAGACGACCAGGTCGTGTTCTACGAAATCTTTACGTTGGTCGAGCACGAAGGCGGATTGCAGCTGCGGTTGAAGCACTTCGAGCCAGACCTCGTCGCCTGGGAAGAGCGAGAAAAAGTCGTGACGTTCAGCTTCGAGTCCGTGGAGCCCGGTGTTCTACGCTTCAAGAGCCTCGTCTTTCAGCGTGTCGACGACGATGCGCTGCGCATCGACTTGCGTCTGCGACAAAGCGACGGCACCGTCAAAACCGAGTTGTTCCACTTGCGACGTATGTCGCTCGACGGGCATTAGAATGTGCTGATCAAGACGAGCTCGGTGCAGAGGGCCGCCAGCTTTTGCCTGTCAACATCCGCGGGAAGCGGTGAGCGCTTAGCCGCGTCCTCCATGCGTGCCTGTGAAGGGCCTCGGCCGCCGCGAGCATCTCGTCATAGCTCAAGGCTCCGTCCCGGATCGCGTTGAGCTCGGACGCGTCGGCGCGGCGCACTTCGAGGTTGCCCGTTTCGAGCACTTCGAGGCCCGTTCTCATGAGACGGAGCAGATGCATGGCGTGCTTCGTGTCGTAGCCGAACGTCGCCTCGAGCGCGGCGCGCGCCTCGTTTCTTTCGCGCTTCCATCGCTCGTGGGAGTCCCAATGTTTGAGTGCCGCTCGATAGCCCCTCTCACTCTTGAGGACTTCCAGCATGTCGCGATCGAGCCCGAGGCTCGCGGCCGCGGCGTGTTGCGTGGCCTCTTCGAGTAGGGGCAGCTCGTCCTCACGAACCCGCAGCGTGTCCGCCCAAAACTCCTCCATCTTCTCGTTGAGCGCGATCCTCGTGGCTTTCGGCATCTCGAGCGTGTCGAGGCGCCAACTTCGAACGCGGTCCGCGATGCTCTGCTCGATTTGGACGCGATCGTCCTTCTGGAGCGTCCCGCGCTCGGGAAGCCCGAACTCGGCGCGGGTCGGCTTTTTTCGCGGTGGCGAGAGGAGCCACGAGCGGTGGGTCTTGATTCTCTTCAGCTGCGCGAGAGCATAACCGAGATAGGTTTGCTGGACTTTCTGCGACAAGAAAAGATGTCGCTCTCTATGGAGCCTCTGCCACGCCTCCGTGCTGTAGAGCCAGTCGCGGGTATCGGCGAACAACATTTCGAGTGTATTCGGGTTGGCGGCGGCGCTGAGCTTCACGAACTTCACGACGTCGAAGATGATGCCTTCCACTTTGACGTCGATTGCCTGCGCCGCCGTTTTGTGGACCTTTAGCTTCGCGTCGACGAGCCCACGCAGAGATGCGTCGATCGGCCCGTCATATTGCTCGAACGCTTCGAACGGGGAAACACGCAGTTCGAGAGGCGCGATACAGACGCCGCGGAGGTCCACGTCCGAGCCTTCGCGGGCCGTGCCGTGGGCGTGGCTTCCCCCGAGCGTGATGAAGATCGTTCGTTCGGCGAGCGCGAACATCAAAGGGCTTCGAGCCGCGTCCGCACGACGAGCTCGTCGAGGGCCGCGACAGTCGAAGGCTCTTCGGGAAGCGCGCTTTTCTCGTGCGCCTTTTTCAACCGCTCTTCGAGCTCTTCTAGGGAGCGCTCGTGCTCCGGGAGCTCGGCTTCGTCGAGTAGCCCCTTCTCCTTCCCCTCACGTTTTCTCGAGATCAAGACGTTGATTTCGGAAAGCTCGAAGTAACCGTTCAACGTCGGGAGGTGAGAAATGACCGCACCCGTTTGCATGAGATGGATACCCGTCAAAAGAACGCGATACGCATAGAGCAAGTGCTTGACCGTCGGATTCGGCTCGCGCAGGCGCTTTCTCCGGCCTTCGAAAAAGCCGAGATAATGTCGAACCGTCTGGCGCGTCACGCAGCCGCGGCCGAGATCCCGTAGAGCGTCGTGTATGGGACCCGTGATGACGACGAGGGGGGAGTAGAGTTGCTCGAGCACGTATCCGTTATGTCGTGTCATCATGCGCGCGAATTTCCGCAAATCGTGAGCGACCCAGTCGAGCTCGATGCGGGCAGTGTCACTATCAGTGATGGTGATCGTTTCGTCCGGCGGGTGCAGCCCGAGCATGGCGGACGCTGGCGAAAGGAACACGCCTCGGAGATCGACGTCGCTATCGGGAGACGGAAAGCCGTAGAGATGCGCGCCGCTGACCGAGGCGAAGACGCAATTCGGCCCGCTCCGGGCCACTTCAGCCAGGTGGTCGCGGTCGAGGTCGTCTCAATTCGGTGCGTCCATTCGGTCCCGAGCTACTTTTCGGTGTCGATCTCATTGTCAGTCTCAGATCCGGTGAGCGCGACCGGTCAACCGACGAGGTAGGCACCCGTGCCGACGGCGATATGCTCGCCCTCGTCGTTGTGAAGCTCCATGCGCGTAACCGCGACTTTGTTGCCGGCCCGCAAGATGAAGCTTGTGGCGATGAAGTGCTTGCCGATGCCCGGGCGCAAGTAGTCGACGCGGAGATCGATCGTGCCCACGTTCGCGAGCCGCGCGGTTTTTTCCTGCGGGGTACCGCCTTCCATCGTCTTGAGCGCGCCCACGAAAGCCACGAGCCCGCCGGTGAGATCGAGCGTCGCCGAGACGACGCCGCCATGCAGGCTGCCGCGAACGAAGTTCCCGACGAGGTCGTCACGATAGTCGAAGCGAACTTTGGCGCTATCGAAAGTGAGTGATTCGATGACGACACCCAAGACTTTATTGAACGGGATTTTCTCCGAAAAAATCTCGCGCACGATGGCCAGCGTGGCCTCGTCGTCCTCAAGCTCAAGCTCAGCCTCAGCCTCAGCCTCAGCCTCGGCGTCGGCGTCGGCGTCGGCGTCCTCAGTAGGTCCTGCGGTCATGTCGCGGCATTATACTCACGCGCTATTATTAATGATCAGGCGGCCTTGGACGCGCTTCCGGCCAGAGCGGCTCGATAAGCGCATAGGGATCGGCCACCATCGCGCTCCAGTCCGACACGAGCTCGTTCCAGAAATTGGCCACGTCGTCCGGATAGCTCGCCGGATTACTTCCGAATCGTCGCGCGACGAGCTTCATCAGGTTGTAGCAGAGCGTGGCCTGCCCCGCGGCAACGAGACAGGGGAGCTGGTACGGCTTGTCCTTCTCGAACCAGAGCGTCGTCGGCATCTCGACCGCGACGGTCACGACGCGCCCGAGTGCTTTGGAGGGCTTTTCTATGTCGGGCCGGTCTTCGAAGAAGAATCGACGTGACGGGAGCAAATCGTAAATGAGGTTCGACACTCGCCGATGCCGATAGCGCTCGTCCCGATAGATCCTTCCATAGACGAGCGCCCGGACGCGCGTCATGAAAATGCTCGATGCCATCGCGAAAAGCGACGTGATGCGAAGCCGGACCATGCCCACGAGCTGGCCGAGCCGCAACTTACGGAGGTCCTCCCAAGCAGCGCGGCCGACGCTAGGGATGCGGCCCATCTCTTTTCGGATCGTGCGCCGCGTCCACCAGAGCAGATAGGCCGTCAGACCTGCGAGCGCCGTGGGGATGATGTAGCGGAAGAAATCCCAGAAGGTGAAGCTCCCAGCGCGAAGGGCGCCCCAAGCACCCGCGCCTTGAATCACGGCCGTGACGGCGCAGGCGATCATGAGCGCGCGCGCCGCGAGATTGAGCGTCCCTACGGTCATCCCGGCGGCGGTCTCCTCCTCGGGAAACGGGTACAAGTCGTCCGAGGGCTGATCCACGTCCGAGATGATGAACATGTCGAGATCGGTGTCGCGCCGCTCGTCGGCCAAGAGCAAGCTCTCGATCCCCTGATTGTCGTAGATGCCGCCATCCATCAAAGCGATGGGGCCTTGACCCCGCTTCTCGACGCTTCGCGCCACGTCTTCTGGGATCGTGCCACCGGGCCACACGAAATCGTCGGGAAAGGCGAGCGGCTCGAAACCGCCGGGAAAACAAGAGGATGCGGCGACGATGTCGGCAAGACGGATCTTGGCCGCGTCCTCTTTCGTGATCGAGACGAGGCCGTTGCCGATGCGCCCCTTGGCGCTTTTCTGAAACCGAAACGCAATCCCGTGACGAAACTCGGTGGCGTTGAAAGCGAGCTCTTCGACGTCCATATCGGCGTCGAGAATCTCGCCGAAAAGATGCGTGCCGCCATCGTCCGAGCGAAAAAACGTCTCGGCGTAGACCTGAGCGAGGGCCACGATGAGGTCGTGGCGCGCGCGCGTCTTTGTCGCTGGCTTTGTGCCGAGGCGCGCGAGCCCGAGCTCGACGAGGTCGAACCGCATCAAGTCGCGGTAGAAATCTCGAAAGAACTCGGCGAATGGCTGCGACCGAACGCACGAGAGCGCGTAGCGCGCGCCGGTAAACGTGCCCCCAGAGACGGTCGAGATGGCGCGCAGCTTGGTGGCGAGCCCGGCATGATCGAGATAGGCAAGCGCACCAAGGTGGAACGCCGCTGCTCGATAGCCCCCTCCGGAAAGACATATCCCAATCGAGCTTGGGAGCGTGGGCGGCGGAGCTTCGACTTCAGATGCCATAGGTCCTTTAGGCGGACGAGCATTATACTTACGCACGTTGTCGGGAGGTGACGTCGATGGGCACGGGGAAGAGATATTCGGGATACAAAGCGTTCGACTATCTCAAACGGGGACGCGATTTCCGCGAGTTCAAGCTCATAGAGCGGGAGAACCCCTTCGAGCCGTTTCTCGTCCCGCTCTCCGAGGCTAAAGAAGTACGCGTCACCGAGCTCGCCGAAAGCTGCATTATCATCTCGCTTCACGAGCATCCGCACCTTTTTCCTGTCGATCTTGACGAGATGAAGATCTATGACAAGGAGGGGCGCATCTTCACGGCCTACGACCATCTCGCGAGCTCTTACTGGGACGCGCTCTTCGACAACTTCCAGGACGGAACCGCCATCATCACGTCGAAAGAAGGCTGGAAGTGGAGCGACGTCATCTACGATGTGGGGATGCGCCTTTGCGATCTCGCCCATCAGGATGGTGTCATCAAATGCGAGAGGGTCGATCAGATCTACGAAGCGCATGCGTCGGGGCAGATTGCGCTGATTGCCGCTCAAGAAGGCGCCGCGATGATCGAGAACGAGCTCGACCGCATCGAGATCCTCTACGGCATCGGCATCCGCGCGATGGGCATCACGTATAGCGAATCCAACGCGCTCGGCACCGGGCTCAAGGAAGTGAAAGACGGCGGCCTGACGAGCTTCGGCCACCGTGCTGTCGAGCGGATGAACGAAGTCGGGATGGCGATCGACTGCGCCCACGCGAGCCCACAAACAACGCTCGACACGATCGAAGCGTCACAGCATCCGATCTTCTTGTCGCATACCGGCGCACGGGCTTTGTGGAACATCAAAAGGCTCGCTCCCGACGATGTCTTGAAGGCCTGCGCCGGCAAGGGTGGCGTCATCGGTATCGAAGCCGCGCCTCACACGACCCTCACCGAGAAACACCCGCATCACGACGTCGAGTCCTACATGGAGCACTTCGAATATGTCAAAGATCTCGTCGGGATCGACCACGTCGGCTTCGGGCCGGACACGCTCTACGGCGACCACGTTGGCCTCCACCATATTTATTCGGACGCGCTCTCTATCGACGCTTCCCACGAAGGCGAGTCGAGTGCCCCGGCCTTCGAAGAAGTAGATTACGTAAAAGGCATGGAGAACCCGACCGAAGCCTCGAAGAACATTCTGCGCTGGCTCGTCGCGCACGACTATGCCGACAAGGACATCGCCAAAGCGCTCGGCGAGAACGCCATCCGCGTCTTGAAGGAGGTGTGGGCTTGAGACCCAAGCTTCCGAAAATCTCGCTCGCGCTAATGGCGGTTTTCTTGATTGGAGGAAGCGCCGCGCTGCTCGTCGAGTGGCCGCCCGGGCCCAAAAACCTCGACTGGGGCGTTTGGATCGTCGTCTATTTCGGCTACGTCTACGTCGTGGGCGCTTCGCTCTTCTATGTCAAGACGGGCAAATGAGCCTATCAATATCAACGCAGTACACGATTATTCTCGCGCTCTATTTCACGTGCCTCATGGGGCTTGGTCTCTGGTTCAACCGCCGGGTCCAATCGAAGCGGGACTATTTCATCGCGCGAGGAAAGCTTGGCCCGGCGACCATCGGATTCTCCTATTCCGCGACGCAGATGAGCGGAAGCTCCTACATGGGCGCGGTGGGTACGGAGAAGCTCCTTGGCTACAACTTCTCCCCCGCGGGCGTATCCTCGGCGGCGGCTCCGTGGTTCGCTTACATTCTTCTTGGGAGTCGGCTGAGGAAGGTGGCGAGCAAGATCCACTGTGTCACAATCGCGGATATCTTCGAAGCGAGGTTTTACAGCACCGCCGCGGGACTGACGGCGACGGTGATCATGCTCGTCGCATTCATACCAATGATTGCGGCGCAGCTCCAGGCCGCCGGAAATGTCTTCGAAGTCCTTCTCGGCATGCCGTACCTCAATGGCCTGTTGGTGTTCGGTGGGATCGTTATTCTGTATACGGTGCTCGGCGGCATGCAGGCTGTGGCTTGGACCGACCTGATCCAGGGCATCATCATGATCATCGGCTTCGCCATCTTAGCACCCGTGGCCGTGAGCGCCGCGGGCGGCTTCGCCGAGATGCACCGCCAATATGGCGCGCTCAATCCTGGTGCCATCTCTTTTCTCGGGAAGATGCCGGCGCTATGGGTAGTGTCCTCGTTCCTCGTTTGGGGTTTCTTCCAGATTGGTGGCTCTCCCGCTTCGGTGACGCGTTTTCTGATCGCGGAGGACGACAAGACCCTCAAGCGCGCCATGGCCTATTCGGTTTTGTTCCAGAGCTTCATCTATGTGTGTGCGACGCTTATCGCGATCGCTGCGGGCGTTCTCTTGCCGAACTTGGAGCGCGCTGATTTGACGGTGCCGACGCTCGTGTCGAATTTGCTCCCGCCTATCGTCGGGGGCGTCATCGTCGCCGCGGTGCTCGGCGCGACGATGTCCACGATCGATTCGATCTTGCTCCTCGCGGGATCGCTCGTGGTGGAGAACATCTATGTGAAGGCCCTAGGCGGAAGCGATGACGAGCGGCAAGGGCTTCGCATCGGGCGCGTGACGACGCTCGTGATCGGCGCCTTCGCGCTTCTCGTCGCGACCGACCCGCCCGCAGCGATTTTCTGGATCGTCACGATGGCCTTCAGCTTGATGGCATCAGCGTTCACCTTCCCCTTTCTTCTCGGACTTTGGTGGCCGCGCGCTACCAAAGAAGGCGGGATTGCGGGGATGGTCGGCGGCGCGCTCGCCTGCGTCGGGTGGTACATCGCCGGCTATGCGCTCTATGGAACCTTCAACGATTGGATCGGAGGCCTCTGGCCCGCATTGGTCGGACCCGCGGTCTCGCTTTTACTCGTCGTCACCGTCAGCAAGATGACGACGGCGCCTCCCGCAGACGTGAGCGCTATCTTCTTTTCGGACGATGAGCCTAGCATCAGCTGAGTTGAGTTTAGCTTCGAGACGCGCATCGGGAGGCCCGAGACAACAGGCGCAACGCTCGGGCATTAGAAACGCCTTGGGAAGGTTCAGTTTCATGTTTTGTAATGTGTTCGGGGGGGCTGTCTTATTGTACCGAACAAAGAGCCCCGTGCTGCGCTCGTAGATCGCTCAGGAGCAACATCCTATTCGTATCTTTCCTTCATGGTACTACAATGATAGAATAGTAGTACCAAGTGAGAATTGAAGGAATGTCGACGTCCACGATTACCAGAAAAGGGCAGGTTACCATCCCAAAGGAGATTCGCGACGCACTCGATTTGACTGAAGGACAAAGAGTTCTCTTTGTTCGGCGGGGCGACGAGGTGGTGCTGAAAGTGATCCGCGGGAATATCTTGGCTCTGAGAGGCTCGGTCAAACCATCCAAACGACCGGAGAACTTCGAGAAAGTGCGAGCCGCCGTGAAGAAGAAACTCGCCTCGCGCGTTGTAAGCAATGGCTGATTTCTTCGTCGATACGAATATCTTTATTCGGTTCTTGACGAATGACGACCCCGCAAAGGCTCGGCGATCGGAACGACTGTTCAAGAAGGCCATCGCCGGCGAGGTCAGCCTCGAGACTAGCCTACTCGTTATCGCGGAAATAGTGTGGACACTCGAGTCCTTCTACAAGTTGGCAAAGCCCGACATCGCAGATAAAATCGGTAAGATCCTCAATACCCCGAATCTGAAAGTTCAGTCAGTCAGCACCGTCCTTCAAGCTCTGGATGTGTACGTTACGAAGAACGTCGATTTCATCGATGCCTATCACGGTATCATGCTGAGAGAAACCGGCGTCAAACGAGTCCTGACTTACGATAAGAAGCACTTCGGACGCATGGACTGGCTCTCAATAAGCGAGCCGTAGATCTCACGCGAAGGAGTGATTCTTTTTTCTGTGGGAAAAAGTTTGACTTCGTGTGGTGCATGGGGGAAAATTAAAGTGCTGTGAAGAGCCGAGTCTCTAAAAATGCTATTACAATCCTCCAACTAGCAGGGCTCCTCCTTTTCTCAGCTTCGGCGCCGCTCGCTCATCTTCATCGAGACGGCGAGGTTCCGTCCCACCGGCACGAAGGTGACGGCGAGCACTCATCGCATCACGGAATCACCTTCCACGCCCATCTCGACGGCCACTCCCGCGACGCCGACGATCCTAGCAACGCGGGTGAGCGTCAGGAGGCCGCGCTGAACATTTCACATGGGCGGCTCGACTCGCCACGTGTGGAACGCGCCTTGATGCCCCTCCTGGCACGCGCGCACACCGTCGAGCTCAACCCCCTGTCCATGACGTCTCCTGCTCTCGCGGGCGCTGGGTTGGACATTTATCGCCCGCCGCCGCTTCTCTTCCGACAACCTGCTCGCGCCCCACCCTCCTCTTGCTGAGAGGTAAGTGAGTCTGCCTTTTTAAGGCACCTCTACTTTTTTTATTTCCCGAAGCTTGGCCGGGCTAATGCCCGTATCGGAAGGACATGCATGTCCGAAAAGGTGACGATTGCATGGGGTCTCAGACGGATCCTGCGCGACAAAGTAGGTGATTGGTGTCGCCCCCGCGTGGTTTTCACGACGCTGACGGCGGTTGCTTTGGTCGCTCCCCACGCGTTGGCGGATGAGCCCATGCAGCGGGTAACACTCGAGCAGGCGTTAGAGATGTTCGAAGAGAACAGTTTGGAGCTTCGTCTCGTGGCGGCCGATCGTGACCGCGCACTCGGCTTCGCCAGACAGGCCAGAGCGCACCCAAATCCAGTGGTGGCGTTTAGCCACGAGGGTTTGTCTGAGAGCGGGCGTGACTACTCGGAGAGCTACGTCACGCTCAGCCAGCGTCTGGAGTGGCCAGGACGACGCGGGGCACGCGCAGAGACGTCGGATGAGGAGGCCGCTGTGCTTCAATCGCGGCTCGACGCCGAGCGCCGCCGCCTTGCTTTTGAGGTGAAGCGGGTTTTCATCGAAGCCGCGGCCGCGGAGGAACGGGTCGGCATCGTCCGAGACGTTCGCGCCGTCTTCCGGATGGCGGAGGAAAGCGGCCAGGAGCGTTTCCGCGAGGGGGACCTATCCGGCTACGACGTGCGACGACTTCGTATCGAGCGAGCGCGTTACGAAAACCTGGGAGCGTCCGCCGAAATCGATCTCAACTCCGCGCGTCTGAGACTCGCCTCCTTGATTCTTCCCGACGCGCCCGGGATCGCCCCGACGGCAGCGCCCGAGGGCGCACCTCCGTCCGAAGGTGAGCTGGAAGAGAAAAAGGCGATCGTAGTCGCTCTCGAACGGCGGGCGGAAATGCGAAGCGCTGAAGCGCAATTGGCCGCAGCCAACGCATCCATTCGTTATCTCACGACCTTCACGGGGCCGGATGTGACGGTGACAGGAGGCTACAAGCGGCAATCCGATGGCTTCAATGGCTTTTTCGTAGGAGTGAACGTTCCGCTTCCCACGTTCGACCGCCGGAAAGGGGACCTCGAAGCTGCCGAGGCCGATGCGCGCGGTGCACTTGCCCGTGTCGATCTCACCCGGCGTTCGATCGAGAATGATGTGCGGAGGGCGCTTGTGGCCTATGCATCGCTCTCCGGGCGCGTCTCGTTGATTCGCAACCAGCTTCTTAGTGAAGTCGACGACCTGCTTCGGATCGCGCGGGTGAGCTACAGCGAGGGCGAGATGTCTCTGCTGGAGCTTCTCGATGCCGCTGAAGCGTTCAGAGAATCACAGATCCTGCGGTCCCGACTGTCGTCGGAACATTGGATTAGCTACTACGACCTCGAGAGGGCGATGGGCGGAGTCCCCGTTGCCGCAACAACAGGGGGAACCGAGCGATGAAGAGAACCATGCGTGGATTAGCGGTAAATCTTTCCATCGTCTTGTTTTCGGTTGTGCTCGCGAGCTGCGACGCACCAAGTGCGAGCCGCGAGAACGAACAAGAGGAAGACCACGAGCACGGCGGCGGGGCGGCGGTCACCGTCTGGACAGAGAACGTGGAGCTTTTCTTCGAGTACCCCCCGATGGTGGCCGGTGAGGCCGGCGAATCGTGGGCCATCCACCTGACCTTTCTCGAGGACTTTCAGCCCGTGAGAGAAGGTAAACTGACCCTCCGCTTCGTCGGACCGGATAACAAGGATTACACGGTCGTCGCCGAGACGCCGGCGCGAGACGGGATCTTCACGCCGGCTCCTTCGCTTCCGAAGGGAGGGGCCTACCAGCTCGCGATGACTCTCGAAGGCCCTAGAGGGAAGGAAGAGATTCCGGTAGGAGAGATCCGCGTCTTCGGCTCGAGTGCGGACCTCCCGCACGTAGAGGACACTCCCGCTGCCGGCATCTCTTTCCTCAAGGAGCAGCAGTGGATCACGCCCTTCGCCACCGCCCTCGCGATCGAGCGAGAGCTCCGGCGGTCGATATCCGCGAATGGCGAGATCGTCCCGGTCCCGAACGCCGTGGCCCGTGTGACGGCGCCCGTCGAAGGACTGATCCGCGCGCGCCACAACCTTGACGCGCCGATTCCCGGTGATCGGGTGAAAGCCGGAGAGCGCATCGCCGTATTGTCCCGCGTCCCGGAGGAGAACGCCTATGCGGCGTTGCGCGCGAAGGTGGAGCGCTTGGCGCGCGAAGTCGCGCGCGCCGAGCGACTAAGCGCGGTCGAGGCCATCCCCGAGAGACGGCTCGTCGAAGCGCGGCACGATCTGGAAGTGAGCCGCGCTGCACTCGAAGCTGTCGGCGACGTGAACCGAGAGGGCTACGAGTTGACGCTCACCGCTCCGATCAGCGGTCTCGTGACCGAGCGCCATCTGACCGTGGGCGAGAGAGTCCGTGCAGGCGAGCGCCTGTTCAGCATCGTCGATCCGTCAACGCTGTGGCTACGCGTCCAGATTCCCGCTCGCGAGGCGGCCATCGTGTCGGAGGTTTCGAGCGGGTCGTTCACGGTCGAAGGGAGCCCACGGTTGTACGAAGGCGCCAGGCTCGTCTCTGTCGGCGCCGCTATCGACCCCGAAAGGCGCACGCTTCCGGTGATCCTCGAAATCCGAAATCGCGACGGAAGGCTGAAGATCGGGATGCTCGTCGAAGCGCAGCTCTTCCTAGCGAGCAGCACCGAGGGCGTCGCGATTCCTTCACGGGCGGTCCGCAAAGAGGATGCGCTCGACGTGGTGTACGTCCAAGTCGGTGGAGAGAGCTTCGAGCGGCGCGTGGTCGCCCTCGGATCTTCGGATGGCGAGTGGACTCTCGTGGCGAGCGGCATCCGTTCCGGCGAGCACGTCGTCACCGAAGGTGCCTATCAGGTTCGCCTCGCGTCGCTCAACGCGTCGGAGATCGCGGATCACGGCCATCCTCATTAGCAGGGTGCGCACAGATGCGGTGCACCCTGCGCGAGCGGAGCGAGCACGGCCCGAATGGGCCGGAGAGGCCGCGCGAGGAGCGCGGCCAGCGAGCGAACGAGGAGTGAGCGAGCACTAAAAGGACTTCAAACATGCTGGACAATGTCATCCGTTGGTCTCTGCAAAACCGACTCATCACGCTCTTTGGTGCCGCTGGGGTCTTGGCCGGAGGCATCTATTCCGCCGTAACGATCCCGATCGATGTCTTTCCCGACTTGACCGCGCCCACGGTGACTGTGCTCACCGAAGCGCACGGCATGGCGACCGAGGAGGTCGAGCTGCTCGTCACCTTCCCCATTGAGACAGCGGTCAACGGCGCGGCCGGCGTGAGGCGGGTGCGCTCGTCCTCCGCCCAAGGAATCAGCATTGTCTGGATCGAGTTCGACTGGGGTGAGGATATCTACCGTGCGCGCCAGATCGTAAGTGAGAAGCTTCAGCTCGTGGCCGCCCAGCTCCCCGAGAGCACAAGCCCACCCGTTCTTGCGCCGGTCACGTCCATCATGGGCGAGATTTTACTCGTGGGCCTGACGATAGACAGTCTGTCGAGCGACCGTCTCTCCCCGATGGAGGTGCGAACCGTCGCCGACTGGGTTGTCAGGAAGCGGCTTCTCGCCATTCCGGGCGTGGCTCAAGTCGTTCCTATCGGAGGCGCCGTCAAACAGTATCAGGTGCTGGTTGACCCGGAACGTCTGCAATTCTACGGCGTGGGGCTATCGGACGTGCTCCGCGCCGCGGCGAACTCCAACGCGACGGCCTCAGGTGGTGTCTATCTCGAGAGCGGGCAGGAAATTCTCATCCGCGGCCTCGGTCGCGTGCAGCAACTCGCGGACATCGAGAAAACCGTGGTGCGCCTTTCGAACGGTACGCCCGTTCGCATCGCCGACGTCGCCGACGTGAGGATTGGCGAGAAGCCTCGTTTTGGTACCGCCTCCGTCAACACAGAGCCTGCCGTCATCCTTTCTATCCAGAAACAGCCAAACGCAAACACACTCGAGCTGACGAAGCGGATCGACGAGGAGCTCGAACGGCTGGAGGAGAGCCTCCCCGAAGGGATCACCATCAACCGGGGAATCTTCCGGCAAGCCGACTTCATCTCGCTAGCGGTGGACAACGTAATCGTAGCGCTCCGCGACGGCGCGCTTCTCGTCGTCGTTATCCTCTTCCTCTTTCTGTGGAACTTCCGCACCACGGCGATTTCGGTCCTCGCGATCCCGTTATCACTCGCTATCGCGGTCATCACGATGATGATGCTCGGCATCACGATCAACACGATGACCCTCGGCGGGATGGCGATCGCGATCGGAGCTCTCGTGGACGATGCGATCATCGACGTCGAGAACACCTTTCGTCGCCTGAGGGAGAACCGCCGCCTTCCAGAAGAAGAGCGACGGCGCGACCTCCCCGTCGTCTACGATGCAGCGCGAGAGATTCGTGCTCCGATCGTGAAGGCCACGGTCATTATCGCGATCGTCTTCGTTCCGCTGTTTTTCCTCTCCGGAGTCGAGGGCCGGATGCTTCAGCCCTTGGGTTTTGCTTATGTGGTCAGCATTCTCGCGTCGCTCGGCGTGGCGGTTACCGTTACGCCGGTCCTCTGCTCGTTCTTGCTTCCCCGAGCAGGTTTCCTCGACCGTGAGCGTGAGAGCTGGCTGGTCGAACACTTGAAGCGAGCTTACGCGGTGACGCTCACGGTCGTTCTGAAACGCCCGACGGTCGTCGTGATCGCGGCGATGCCGTTGGTGGTCGTGACGATCGCACTCTTTCCGTTTATGGGTCGGGGCTTTCTACCGGAGTTTCAGGAGGGAACGCTCACCGTGTCCGTGGTGACCGTGCCGGGAACGGGCCTTGTCGAGTCCGACGAGCTCGGGCGGTTGGCCGAGCTCAAAATGCTGGCCCATCCCGCGGTGGTCTCGACGGCGCGGCGCACGGGTCGAGCCGAGCTCGACGAGCACGCCCAGGGTGTGAACGCCGCGGAGATTGACGTTCTTCTCGATCTTTCCCAGGCCGAGCTCTTTGAAGTCATGGACGAGCTCCGGGCCGACCTTGCCTCCGTTGTCGGAACCAACGTCACCATTGGTCAACCGATCGGCCACCGTATCGATCACATGCTCTCGGGCACGCGCGCTGCGATCGCCGTCAAGATCTTCGGGCCCGATTTGCACGAGCTCCGCCGGATCGCGGAGGCTGTGAGGGCCGCTGTCGAGGACGTGCCCGGCGTGGTCGACCTCGCGGTCGAGCAGCAGGCGGATGTACCTCAACTTCGCATCGTCGCCGACCGCGACGCCATGAGCAAGTACGGTGTGACGCCGGGGGCTCTTGCGGAGGCCATTGATGTTGCCTTCTATGGAGAGCCCGTCTCACAGGTGCTCGAAGGACAAAACGCTTTCGACCTCGTTGTCCGTTTTGACGAGCAGCACCGCGGAAGTGCCGAGAAGATCAAGAGCGCGATCATCGATACGCCTCTCGGCGCGAAAGTCGAGCTCGGGTGGCTCGCCGAAGTCACGGAGGACCGCGGGCCCAATACGATAAGCCGGGAGAACGTTCAGAGAAAGATCGTGGTCCAATCGAACGTGAGCGGCCGTGACGTGGCGAGCGTGGTCGAGGACTTCCGCGAGAGAATCGAAGCGAATGTCGACATCCCCCAGGGCTACTACGTCGAGTATGGCGGCCAGTTCGAGAGCGGCGAGGCGGCGGCTCGGGCGATCGCCGTTTTATCGGCCGTTTCCATTCTCGCTATCTTTCTGATCCTCTACCAGGAATTTGGAAGTGCTCGCACCGCGCTTCTCATCATGGTCAACTTACCGCTGGCTCTCATCGGTGGTGTAGCGGCGCTCGTCGCGTCGGGCGGTGTGCTGAATGTTGCCTCCCTGGTTGGTTTCATAGCCCTTTTCGGCATCGCCGTCAGGAACGGCATCCTCCTCGTCAGCCACTACAATCGCCTGATGCGAGAAGGTGAGCCTCGCCGGGAAGCGGTCTTTCGCGGCTCTATCGAGCGACTGAATCCCATCCTCATGACGGCGTTGACTGCGGCTCTCGCGCTCATTCCACTTGCCATCGGCGGCGGTGAGGCCGGAAAGGAGATACAGTCCCCGATGGCGATCGTGGTCCTCGGAGGACTTCTGAGCTCGACCGCCCTCAACATGATTGTAGTGCCCGCTCTTTTTGTTCGCTACGGGAAGCCGGCGCGCGTCGTGGAGGTTCTTGAATGAAGAAGCGCTCGCTATCCGCGCCCACGAATGTAGCCTCCTCGGCAGCTCATGTCGGAGTCGGCGAAAAGAATCGCGACACGCTCTTCCACGTCGCGACAGCCGTTCTTGTAGGCCACTACGAGATTGTCGAGCCACGACCTCGAAGTTCGTAGTGCGCGGCTACTTTTTACGACTCGCAGGCCGGGTCCGTCGCGTGCCTAGCAAAAGCGGCATTACCTTGCTGCCCTCCTTCAATGCTGTGAGAGGTAAGACAGAGACACGTTCTCCGAGTGGGTACATTCTGTCCCCGGGATAGACCACCGCGACATGGTCGAGCGCTAGATCCTCGAGCGCGACATGGATCGAACGTGTCATTCGCGGCGCGTCTACGCGCTTGAACTGGACGCCGATCCGCCGTCCGTCTACGAAGAGCAAAAGATCGAGCTCCGCGCCACCATGTGTGCCCCAGAAATAGAAATCGTCCGCATCCGCGACCTTGAGAAGCTCCTCGAGCGCGTAGCCCTCCCACGAGGCGCCTGATTTCGGATGTGACAACAGATTCTTCTGCGTGCGGATACCGAGAAGGTGATGTAGCAGACCGCTGTCGCGCAAATAGACCTTGGGTGTCTTTACTTGCCGTTTCGCCAGATTTTCGTGCCACGGTCTCAACTGCCGAACCATATAGAGTCCGGTCAGCAAATCGAGGTAGCGTCGAACCGTGGGCTCGCTGACGCCAAGAGAGCGCGCGGGCTCGGCGGCGTTCCAGGTTTGGCCATGATAATGAGCGAGCATTGTCCAGAACCGTAGGAGTGTAACCGCGGGAACCGTGACACCTAGCTGTGGCAAGTCGCGTTCGAGAAAGGTTTGAACAAACAGGCGCCGCCAGTGGTAGCTGTCCTCTAGGGTTCGTGCCAAAAATGAGAGGGGATAGCCTCCGCGCAGCCAATGTCGAAACAAGGCGTCCTCTCCGACTTCACCGAGGCTGAGCCCTCCCAGGATGATCGTCTCGATGCGCCCGGCGAGCGACTCGGAGGATTGACGAATCAGATCACGAGACGCGATTCCCAACAAGAGAAAACGCGCAGGTAGCGGTCGTCTGTCTGCCAGAACTCTCAATATTGGGAAGAGCTCCGGTCGTCGCTGCACCTCATCGATAACCACTACGCCCCGGAGGCCGCCGAGTGCAGTCATCGGTTCGTCCAACCTTGCTAGACTCTCTGGCTCTTCATGAGCGTCGGTGGTGTCGAAAAAAATTTTGTCCCCGAAGATAGCCATGCCCCGAAGAGCGCGAGGGAAGCGGTCGAGGGGCTCGGGCAGCTCGTGCCGGTACTCCCACAGGAGCTCTCCCGTGGCTGCGTCGAGCGCCTGGATGACGTTTCCGGGGTTCATCAGGTGGGAGCGACCCCGGCCATCACTCGATGACACGGATCGAGCATTCTGGGTCGCGCTGCGGAGCTCGTGGCCCCCATGGGCGACCCGTTTGATGAGCTGCGCCCAACGTCCTCTCGAGCGCCGCGCGTTTACCTTGTAGAGCAGCCATTGCCGTGCTCTAATAGAAAACTACTTTCTGACTCAATGATCAACCGACGAACGGGAGGGTAAGTCAATGACGAGACTATTCGCTGTCGTAATCGCTCTAGTAGCAGCGGCCCCACTCTTGGCGGAGGATGTGACGTTCAATGCGGACGTCATGCCCATCCTTCAGCGCCATTGCCAGGACTGCCATCGCCCGGGACAAATCGCGCCGATGTCGTTCATGAGTTTCGACGAGACGAGGCCCTGGGCCCAGTCCATCCGCGAGGTCGTCGAGCGTCGCACCATGCCGCCTTGGCACGCGGACCCGAGGCACGGCGAGTTCTCGAACGAACGCCGATTGAGCCAGGCAGAGATCGACACCCTCGTGAGCTGGGTCGATGAAGGCGCCAAACGCGGCGACCCTGCCGATTTGCCGGCCGCGCGTCAGTTCCCCGACGGATGGGCCGCGGGAACGCCCGACGCGATCTACCCGATGGTAGAGGAGTATGAAGTCGCGGCCGAGGGGTCCGATGAGTACATCTATTTCCGCGTGCCTCTGGACTTCGATGACGAACGCTTCGTCTCGTCGGTCGAAGTGATGCCCGGCAATCGCGCCGCCGTGCATCACGTACTTGTTTACGTCCAACCGAAAACGATGGGCACGCTTTCGCGGACCGATGTCGCTCGTTACAACAATATCGCCGGAACGGAGCTCTTCTACGGCGACGGCGACACGATCCGCGTTGGCGATGGCGCGCCGAAGCACGACAACGGCTGCGCAGTGCCGAACGGCGGCTCCGCGCTCAGCGGCGACATCACAGGCGGCCGGCGAGCTATCATCGGGGTGTTCGTGCCTGGAGGCCGCGGTGAGCACTGGCCGGAAGGCACGGCTCGCCGCCTCCCACCGGACTCGGAGCTTCTCTTGCAAATCCACTACAACAAGACAGGCAGTGTCATGCTGGATCGTACGAGCATCGGGCTGAAATTCGCCAAGAGGCCAACCGAGAAGATCATGCGTGCACGCTGGGTGCAGAACTATTACTTCACGATCCCGGCGGGCGCGGACAATCATGCGGTCACGGGTTGCTATACCTTCGAAAAGGACGTGACGCTCTATTCTTTATGGCCACACATGCATTTTCGCGGGAAGGACATGGAGATGACCGCGATCTACCCGAACGGCGAGACGAAGACGCTCTTGAACGTGCCGCGGTACGACTTCAATTGGCAGCATACGTACATGCTGAAAGAGCCGATGTCGATCCCCAAGGGAACGCGCATTCTCGTGACGGCGCATTTCGACAACTCGAAGCGCAATCCGTTCAATCCCGATCCCAACCAGACCGTCCGTTGGGGCGATCCGACATATGACGAAATGATGATCGGCGGGATGGACTACACGTTTGACGACGAGGACCTGACCGCCGAAGCGACCCAACAACAACCCTGAGTCGCAAATACAAATAAAGGATAGTCTAAAGCGTCACCGAACCCGTCCTTCGTCGGAAAAAAAACGCCGCGGCGTTACGAGACCCTGACGGTTCGAGAATGCTGCGAGTTGTCCTCCAAGTCCGCTTGTTGCTGAGCTCTTCCTGCGTCGGCTGAACGATATCGTTCACGTCGGGTCGCACGCGAGACGAGCGTGAGCTCGCCCGCTTGTAGCTGATCTTTAATCTGTCTCAATCTCGCCCCCATTGAATCGTTGCTCGGGATCGAAATGCTTTTCTGTCTCTTCGTGAGGGAAAAGAAAATCCATCTCTGTCCGTGAGTCGCCCGGCATATCGTTCACAGTCCCATTTGGCCGAGGAATTGGACGTCGTGACCCGCGCTTCCCTGGCAAGAGGCGTGTTCCGTCTGTGCGCACGCTTTCGGGGCGGAGCTCGGCCAACTTGCGCGCGCCATCCAGTGCCGCCGTTGCAGCCTCCGCGCGTCTGATTACGAACTCGAGCTGGGACATCTTTTCGGAAGCATGAACGATAACCGCCCTCTGACCTTTGACGCTCGCGACACGCTTTTCGATATTGTTCAACAAGTTCTGTAGCGTAGCGATCTTGAACTCGGCCTTTTGGAGCGATGAGCGTTTGGAGTCGATGACGTTGATCCGGTCGTCGAGCGCATGGGTCTGTTGCAAGAGCTCATCGAGTTTGTCCTTGGTCTCGGCAACTTCCTTCTTGGATTCGAGGACCGACTGGGCGTCGCTCCGCACGGTGTCGCAGGCACCGGAGAGCTCGTCGATCTCGCGTCGCACGCGTTCGACATTCTCGTTTGTTTTCTGAACTTGCTCCACATGGTTGTCCGCTTTAGTCACGGCCTCCTGTAGTTTGTCTACGACTTTCGTCGCCGCGATAAGAGTCTCCTGACGCGCTTCGGCTTCGTCACCCATGGCGTCGAGCTTCCTCCAAACACCGTCGAGCTTTACGAGTTGGCTCTCCTGCCGTTCGAGCGCGCCTCGAATCTCTCGCTGGCGCGCGTGAAGCGCGTCCGCTTGCCACTCAGCCCGTACCGCGCGAGCATGCGCCAAGTCCTCATTGAGCGCGTTTACGGTACCGGTTTTGCGCTCGATGCGGGAGAACAGATCCTCTAGCGTTTGCCTCAGGCTATGAGCCCTCCCCTCGCTCTCGACGAGAAATTCCAGCGAGAGACCAATGCCCGCGAGCTTCTGCTGCTCACCGTCGGCCAGCGTGCTGAAGGCTTCGATCTTCTTCTCTGCGGGCTCGCCGAGCTCTTCGGCTGGAGTTTGGATGGACTCACTGCGTGTCTCGAGCCCGGAGAGTTTCGTTTCCACCGCCTTGGCTACACCTGGACTTTGTTCGAGCCTGTCGAGCGTGGGTTCGGTGTCGATGATCTTCTTGTGGATATCATGTACCGTCTCGTCAAAGATCGACGGCAACCCTGTTTCCACCAATAGTTCGGTGTCGGCCCCAACTGATAGATTCGACATCGTTTTCTCTCCTCGCCAAAGACGCAGTGCTGGGGGATATGCAAACTCGATGCCGCCACGAGCGCCGTGGATGCGAGGGGGTATCACGTCCGTGGGAGACAAAATCGCCTGCGAAGCGCTTCCGCTGAGCAACCGAGCTGTCAAGAACCCGACAGCATGCGTCAACGAGCGTGGAGTTCTGTCGGGAGCCCGCTGAGGTTCGCGTCGCGACCGAGTCGACGCTAACGCTAACCAGGCGTCCAGCCCCGGCGCACCTCTGGCCCCGGCGGTTCATTCTCGCTGGTCCCAGATTGAGCAGGAACCTTGACGCGAGAAGAACGACCTGAGATGACGAGGTGACCGAACGAGGCCCACAAGGCGGCCGTTGCCAGCCACTGCCAGAAGGCGAAGCTCAACCATAGCGGCACGCCCATCTCCCGCCAGCTCGTGTCGACCCAACCGAGATCACGTTGATCGAGGTAGAGACCCAGCTGGCTGAGTCCGATGGCGACGAGCGGTCCGATCGCGAACAACGTGGGCCAGGAAGAGACTTGGCGCAAACGCACCCGGTGAATTTGCAGGGCAAGGACGCCGGCGTAGAGGCAGAGGAAGGAAAGGACGGCCAGGACCTCGTGGCCTTTCCGCACGATCTGGGAGAGGTCATAGAAGAACAGTCGCTCGAGACCGACCGCCACGCCCAGGACGATGCCCAGTTGAAAGGAGCGAAGGCCGAGCCTCGCGAGCCGGTGAGCCGCAGCCTCGCATTCGCGAATCCATGCAGTCACGGGCCACAGGAGTGCGAGCGAGAGAACGAGCCCCGCTGCGAAGAACACGGCGCCATCGGGGTTGTGCCTCCGCGAGGCTAGGGTGGACATCACCGTGTAGACCCAGTCGAACCCTCCGGGAAACCGTCTCGCGGCGAGTGCCACCGCGACCACGATCGTCACCGCGGCGAGCGTGAAGGCAACGAGCGCTTGCGTATGGGAGACCGAGCTCGGCGGCCGTTGCGTGGTCGATGGGGGAGCCGATCTCATACGGGCTAAGGCGCGTCCGGCGGCGAGAGACATGGAGAGAATTTAGCCCTATGAGCGGGAAGTTACAACCCACCTTCGGTAACGCTTACAGCTGGGTCCTCCATGGACGCTGCATTGCCCGCAACTCGCCGACCGGTTAATATCTCCGAGGAAATCCGTCTATGATCGGCCAAAGCCTTGCCCACTACAAAATCCTGGAGAAGATTGGATCAGGTGGGATGGGCGACGTCTATCTTGCCGAGGATACGAAGCTTGGCCGCAAGGTCGCTCTCAAGGTTCTTCCGCCTGAGTTCGCCGAGAGCGAAGAGCGCCGGGCGCGATTCGTGCGCGAAGCGAAATCTGCCTCGGCCATCGACCACCCGAACGTTGCCCATATTTACGAGATTGGCGAGGTGGACGGCATCTATTTCATCGCCATGCAGTTCGTGGATGGCAAGAACCTGGCCGAGAGAGTCAAAGGTGATCCTCTCGCCATAGCCGACATTATCAACATAGGGCTACAAGTTGCGGACGCTCTCGACGCCGCTCATGCAAAGCGGATCGTTCATCGGGATATCAAACCCGCCAACTTGGTGCTCACCGACCGCGATCAGATCAAGGTTCTCGACTTCGGTCTTGCGAAACCGATGGCCACCGCCGGAGCGTCGCCAGATTCCGAAGCTGCCACCGAAGCGAAGACGGTGGCAGGGGTGCTGATGGGGACCGTTTACTACATGAGCCCCGAGCAGGCTCTAGGGCGCGACGTCGATGGACGCTCGGATATTTTCTCCCTAGGTGTCGTCCTCTACGAGCTTACCACCGGCCGCTTGCCTTTTTCAGGTGGAAGCCCGAGCGAGACCATCGAGCGCATCAAGAACGCACAGCCCGACGCGATCGCTCGGTTCAACTACGACGTGCCCGCGGAGCTCGAGCGCATCATCCGCCGGTGTTTGGAGAAGGATCGCGAGGAGCGCTACCAAACGGCGAAGGATCTCCTGATAGAGCTGAAGCATCTGAAACGCGATTCCGAGTCGGGAGCGGTCGCTGCCCCGGCGCCCCGTAGTGGCAAGCGCATTTGGCCCGCGTTCGCGCTAGGAGCCATCGTCTTGGCCGCATTGGCGGGCGGCTCGTTGTTCTTGCCGGGCGATTCTGAGCGCATTGATTCGCTCGCGGTGCTGCCTTTTGAGAACGGAAGCGGCGATCCCGAGGCGGAATATTTCAGCGATGGTGTCACCGAGTCGATCATCAGTCGTCTTTCGAAGCTTCCGGACGTTCGAGTGATTTCGCGAACGTCCGTATTCCGCTACAAAGGCCAAGCCATCGATCCGGAGACGGTGGGGCGGGAGCTCGGCGTCAAAGCCCTAGTTCTCGGACGCGTCGTTCAACGAGGCGACGACCTCATGGTAAGCGCCGAGTTGGTGCGTACCGATGACAGCGGCCAAATCTGGGGCGAGCAGTATCAACGAAAAGCCGTGGACATTTTCAGTATCCAAAACGACATGGCCCGGGAGATCTCCGACGCTCTACGGATTCAGCTCACGACCGAGCAGGAAGAGCGCTTGACGAAGCAGTACACGGGGAACGCCGACGCCTACGAAGCGTATCTGAGGGGCCGCTACCTCTGGAACCGAAGGACGGAAGAAGGGATTCGTCAGGCGATCGTGCACTTTCAGGAAGCCGTCGACCACGACCCGAATTACGCGTTGGCCTATACGGGTTTGGCCGACAGCTTTAGTCTGCTCGGCTACTACTACGTCTCGCCGCGGGAAGCGTATCCGCGAGCGAAACGGGCGGCCGAGCGCGCCCTCGAGCTCGATGACAGGCTTGGCGAAGCGCACGTATCACTGGCATGGATCAAGTGCCTCTACGATTGGGATTTCGACGAAGCGGAGCGGGATTTCGTGCGAGGCATCGAGCTCAACCCAACCTACGCAATCGGTCATTTTTGGTATTCCATCTACTTTGGTATCGCCGGGCGATACGACGAGGCGATCGAGCGCATACGGATTGCGCTCGAGCTCGAACCGCTGTCGCGGATCATCAACGGGAACTACGGGCAGTGGCTCAGTGTTGCAGGTCGGTACGAGGAAGCCCACGAGCAACTCAGGAAGACCTCGGAGCTGGACCCGGCGTGGGCGATGGCTCACTGGCTTGTCGGCCAAAACTACGCGCGGCAAGGCTTGTTCTCCGAAGCCGTTCCTCACTACGAGCAGGCAGTGATGCTCGATGATTCTCCACACTGGATCGGGTTTCTCGGACAGGCCTATGCCAAGTCAGGACGCGTCGACGAAGCACACAGCGTGCTCGAGCGTCTAGACGTGCTGGCGGAGACGCGATACGTCTCGCCGATTCAGAGAGCGGCCGTTTTCGCGGGCCTCGGAGACCCGGACAGGTTCTTCGAGTGGATGGAGCGCGCGTACGAAGAGCGAGCGAATGACATAACGCTGCTGCGCATGTATCCGTGGGGCGAGGGTGTCGAACGAGACGCGCGATTCGCCGAGCTTTTGCGCCGCATCGGACTCGAGGAATAGAGCTGTGATTCCCGAGACCTTTCATTCTCATCGGCTCGGCTTCCCCGTAAGCAGGCTGACGGATACGTAAACGACGAGCGCTGGGACTAAACCGATCACATAGTGGTAGGGGACATCGATCACTTTCAGCGTGCTCAGCAACACGAAACCCACGCCGACGACAAACGAGGCCCAGGCCCCCTGTTCGGTTCCCTTTTTCCACAACAACGCGCCGACGACCGGAACGAGCCCGCCGCAAACCTTGATCGCGTAGGAAATCAGGAACAGCTCGATAATCTCTGGCACGAGGTACGTGACCCCGAGGGCGCCGAGCCCGATGAGGAAGGTAGACAAAGTCGCGACCCTCAAGAGCTCTTTGTCGGAGGCATCCGGCCGGAAGATCTGCTGGTAGATGTCCCTCACCACATTGGCAACTCCTGAGAGCAGCACGCTGTCCGCCGTGGACATGATGGCGGCCAGGATCGCGGCGATGAAGATCGCCGCCACCACGGGAGGGAACACCTCTTTCAAAAGATTGGGCACGGCCATCGCCGGGTCCAGGCCCGGCCACAAGACGCTCGCGCACATGCCGGCAAGAACGGGGAAGACCGCGAGCACCATCACGACGACCGCAGCCAGAAGCGGTGCGCGGAACGCGGTCTTCTCGTCTTTGCACGCGTTCACCCTTTGATAGCTCGGCTGGGAAACGAGGCCGAGAAGGGTCGTGGGAACGACGAGCCATATCAGTGTGCTCGTCTCTGCTGGAAAGAGGGAGAGCTCCTGCGGGGGCAACGCCGAGAGAGCGCTGAGACCGCCTATCTTGTTCACTGCGAGCACCGTCCCGAGCACCATGCCGAAACCGCCGATGACGACCTGGATGGTGTCAGTGATCATCACACCGTAGAGTCCCGAGAGGGCGCAATACAAAACGATGATCGCAAACGTGATGAAGCCACCGAGCTCCTGAGAGACGCCGAAGGCGGTAAACATCGCGCCTCCCGCCAGAATCTGACCGCCGATGATGCCGAGTGTGCCCACGAAAGCAATGATCGCGAACAGCGCGCGCACGCGTTTCGTTCCGTAGACCTGTTCCAAGACGTCCGCGACGGTCATCTGTTTCAGCGCGTAGATCTTCCTAACGATGACCAGAAGGAGCAGATAAGAGAAACCGCAAGCGAGCCCATACCAGACCGCCGAGAGACCGTTCTTCGCTCCCAACTCCGCACCGCCCACGGTCATGCCACCACCGAAATGGCTTCCCACGAACGAAGCGGCCACCACGCCGAGCCCTGCGCTGCGCCCGGCGACCATGAAATCAGCGAAGCCGTGGATACGCTTTCTCAAGTAGACGCCGAGGGCGCAAATGAAGA
>SMYC01000009.1 GCA_004356105.1 Acidobacteriota bacterium
CGATATCACGATGCCCGATGCCATTCCAGACAGAGGTGTAGTTGTGTCCACTAGAAAGAAGCTACCTGGAAATCGTGTAAAGCACTGAAATACAAATGCTTATAAGCGAAACCTTTACTAGTACTTATTGGAACTTCCGCTGTAGATGGTACGCCTGGCAGGATTCGAACCTGCGACCTCCGGATTAGGAATCCGGCGCTCTATCCTACTGAGCTACAGGCGCATGGGTATTGGATCCGCGTCGCAAGCGACGACCGAGACCGTGCTCTCGAAGCTCGCCTATTTTGGCACGACGGCGGGCCGTGAGAAAGCCTCGCCGCGGGAGCGTTGCAGCGGCGACGTCGCCTCGTCTTGTAGTATGTGGCGTGGCGAAAAGAACCAGCCCGGCTCAAAGAGTTGAATTGGCGCTTCGCAGCTTCGCGCTCGGCTTTCCCGAGGCGCGTGAAGACTTTCCGTGGGGCGAGCGCGTTATCAAAGTCGGCAAGAAAGTCTTCGTGTTCATGGGCCTCGGTGATGGTGGGCTGTTGCTATCCGTGAAGCTTCCGGAGTCGCACATTATCGCTCTGATGCTGCCTTTCGCAGAGCCGACGGGCTACGGTCTCGGCAAGAGCGGCTGGGTCACGGCCCGTTTCGATTCGCAAGAGAGACCGCCTGAGCAGATGCTTTGCGAGTGGATCGAGGAGAGTTATCGCGCGGTGGCGCCCAAGAAGTTGGTCGCGGTGCTCGGCGAAGGTGGCCGACCGGTGTCCGCGAAGAAGTGAGTTTCGTGGGGCGGCTCGTTGCTTTCGTGTGTCTCGCACTGGTTGCCGGTAGCTGTGTCGAGCCCGGTCCCGAATGTCTCGCGCCTGCGAACCCGGGTGGCGGGTGGGATCTCACCTGTCGCGCTGTAGCCCAAGTTCTCGACGGCACGTCGATGCGCGTGCGGAATGTCCCGGGTGCTGGAGGCGGCATCGCTTTTGCCCATGTGGTGGCAGAGCGTGGGGGCGACCCGAACCTCATCGTCGCCGCGAGCCCGGCGACGACGCTTCGTCTCGCGCAAGGACAGTTCGGCGACTTCGAGGCCAAAGACGTACGTTGGATTGCGGCGGTTGCGGCGGATTACGGCGTCATTGCGGTACGTCACGACGCGCCGTGGCGGAGCTTCGAGGAGCTTATCGATGCGTGGCGCCTTGCGCCGTCCGAGATCGTTGCTGCGGGCGGGAGCGCGGTCGGCGGACAAGATCACATGAAACTCCTCGTGCTCGCGCGCG
This sequence comes from Acidobacteriota bacterium, assembly GCA_004356105.1. GTDB lineage: Bacteria > Acidobacteriota > Vicinamibacteria > Marinacidobacterales > SMYC01 > SMYC01. The sequence goes on from SMYC01000009.1 coordinate 1,251, forward strand.
CGGCCGGCATCGATCCGAGGGCGATCCGCTACGTGCCGTTCGACGGCGGTGGTGAAGCGGTCACGGCACTTCTCGGCGGCTTCGTGTCGGTTGCGCCGCTCGATGTCTCGGAGGTCTTGAGTCTCTTCGAAGCTTCCGAGGTGCGCGTGCTCGCGACGCTTTCTCCCGAGCGGCTCGAGGCATTGGACGGCGTCCCCACGGCGCGTGAGCTCGGCTACGACGTCAGCTGGATCGTTTGGCGCGGTTTTTACGCGCCCGCTGGGATCGACGACGCGCGCTACGAGCACTGGGTAGGTGTGCTCGAAAATGTTGCCGCGTCACCGGAGTGGGAAGCCTTGCGTGCGCGCACCGGACTCTCGGAGTTCTTCCTCGCGGGAAAAGCATTCGAAACCTTTGTGAACGAGCAAGTCGCGAGCTTCGAAGTGCTCACGGCCGAGCTCGGGCTTGCGCCGTGATGGAAAGGCTCGTTGCCGGGTTTCTTTTTGTCGGGGCGCTCGGCTATGTCTGGCTCGCGCGCGGATTCGAGGCCGGCTTCATCGCGGACCCTATCGGGCCGAGCGCTTTTCCCTTCGCGATCGGCACGCTTTTGTTGGCGACGAGCGTGGCGCTCTGGACAAAAAAGCCTTCAGGTGAGCTGCCGCCTGTGTCATGGCGCCACGTCGCTCTCGTGGCCGGGCTTTTCGTTTATGTTGCCGTCCTGGATCGTTTGGGTTTCGTGGCCGCGACGACGATGCTCGCGAGCGGTGTGGTCGCTCTTTTTTCTGGGCCGATTCGCCGCGGCGTCGTCCTGAGCTTCTTGCTGAGCCTTTCCATCTTCGTGCTGTTTACTTACGTCCTCTCGATCCCGCTTCCGCGAGGCTTTTGATGGCGGAGGGTCTTGCGCTTGCGCTACAGCCGTTGAACCTCACCCTTGCAGCGTTGGGCGCTTTCGTCGGCACCCTTGTTGGGATGCTCCCGGGTATCGGCCCCATCAACGCCATCGCCATTCTCATCCCGCTCGCGCTCGCGCTCGACTTGCCGCCCGAATCGGTTCTCATCGTGCTCACCGCGATTTACTACGGTTCGCAATACGGCAACTCGATCAGCACCATCCTGCTCAATGTGCCCGGCACGGCCTCGGCGACGGTGACCGCGATCGACGGCTATGCTTTGACGCAAAAGGGCGAAGGGGCGAGTGCGCTCGCGATGTCGGCGGTCGCGTCTTTCTTCGGCGGGACGCTCTCGATTCTCGGCCTGGCTTTGTTCGCACCTCTGCTCTCTTCATGGGCGCTCCGCTTTGGCCCCGCGGAATATTTTGCTTTGATGGTGTTGGCGCTCTCGGTCCTTTCCTCGCTTTCGGGCGGGAGCGTTCTGAAGGGCGCGGTGGCGACCTTGCTCGGTCTGGCATTCGCAACCGTTGGCTTCGACCCGAACAGTGCCGTCGCGCGCTACACGTTTGGGGAACTGCGTCTTCTCGACGGCGTCGACTTCGTTGTGCTCACGATTGGGCTTTTCGCGATGAGTGAAGTGCTGCTTGCTCTCGAGAGCCCGCACGCGAAAGAGAAGCCGGTGATCGTGCATCGCGCCAAGCTCACAGAATGGTTCTCGGCCAAAGGTACGATGCTGCGCGGCACGGTCATCGGTTTCTTGGTCGGCGTTTTGCCCGGAGCCGGCGGCACGGTAGCGAGCTTTGCTGCTTATGCCGCGGAGAAGCGCTTCAACAACAACCAGCCCCTCGGGCTGAAAGGCGTTGCCGCGCCTGAAGCGGCCAACAACGCCGCGAGCACGGGGGCGATGATCCCGCTTCTGACGCTTGGCGTTCCTGGAAGCGGGACCACTGCGGTGCTGCTAGGCGCGCTCCTCGCGATTGGGATTCAGCCTGGGCCGCTTTTCTTGACGCAGCACCCCGACGTGTTCTGGGCGCTCGTCGGCTCGATGCTCGTTGGCAACGTCGTTCTACTCGCGCTCAACTTGCCACTTGTCGGAATATTCATCCGCATTTTGTCCGTCCCGCGCTGGTTTCTTCATCCGGTGATCGTCGTGCTGAGTGTCGTCGCGGTCTACTCCGTGAATCGAAGCACGTTCGACATCGGCCTCATGGCGCTTCTCGGCATCGTGGGCTACGCGCTTCGCAAAGGCGGCTTTCCGCTCGCGCCGGTCGTGCTTGGTTTCGTATTAGGTGGATTGATGGAGAAGAGTCTTCGCCGAGCTATGGCGATTAGCGGCGGCGGCTGGGAGATTTTGTTTTCGAGCTCTCTCGCGGTCGCGATTTGGGTATTTGCGGCGATCTGTCTCTTCGCTTCGTTGTGGCGCCGGTCGGATCGCGCATAATACGGCTTCTAGGTAGGAGACAAGAAACATGCGACCACGCCTATTATTCCTGACGTTTGCCGCCGCGATATGGCTAGCACCTTTCGCTTGGGGCCAAAGCGAAACCGCTGCCGAACGACTTGCGAACCCGCAGTCGGTCGTCGAAAATTTCCTGTCCTGGCAGAACCCGCCAAATATCAACATGGATATTGCCGCCGAAGCTATGGCCATCAACCCGGGCCTCTCCGCGGAGCGCCGACGAGAGCTCGCTCGCCAGCTGAAGGCTGTGCTCGATGCCCGCGGTCTTATCGTTCGGGTGGAAGACATCCCAACCGATCCGGACCATGTCGACGAGAGGAGCCGGAATCGTTATGAGCTATTCCCCGTGCGTCTGCCCGGGATTTATCTCGTCAAGAGTGGTGAACGGTGGCTGTTCTCGCGTGAGACCTTGTCCGTGGCGCCCGCTCTCTATGCAGAGACGTTCAGCGCGACCGCACAATATTTGATTGGCAATCTTCCGGCTATCTTCCAAACGCGGTTTCTCGGAATGGCCCTGTGGCAATTTGCTGGCATTTTCTTTCTTTTGCTCTTCGCCCTCGTCGTCCGCACGATTGGCGAATTCGTCCTCAACAAGATCGCCAAGTGGGTTCAGAAGCACACACCGCCGAAGTGGGACGAAACCATCGTTTTGGAATCGGTTAGGCCGCTCGGGTTTCTCGTCTTCACGCTGTTGCTCCTCGCCTTTTACGCGGACTTGCAGCTTCCGGTGCGTATGAACGCGGCTATTAGGTTCGTCCTCGACTTGATGGTCGCGGTGAGCCTTCTCTGGCTCTCGTTCAAGATCGTCGACTTTCTCTGCGATCACTTGCTCCGCATCACCGCCCGGACCGACACCAAGCTCGACGATCAACTCGTTCCGATGTTACGGAAATCGCTCAAGATTTTCGCGTTCACCGTAGGCGCTCTCGTAGTCGTACAGAGTTTCGGCTATTCGGTGAGCTCCATCGTCGCTGGCCTCGGGATTGGCGGCGTCGCGGTCGCCCTCGCCGCCAAAGATACGCTGGCGAACCTCTTCGGCTCGGTCACGATCTTCGCCGACAAGCCGTTTCAAATCGGAGATTGGATCGTGATGGGGAACGTCGAAGGCACTGTGGAGGAAGTCGGCTTCCGCTCGACGCGCGTCCGGACGTTCTACAACTCTGTCGTGAGCATCCCCAACTCGAAGCTCGCCAATACCGATGTCGACAACATGGGCATGCGACGTTACCGTCGCATCAAGGAGGTCATCAGCCTCACCTACAGCACGACCGCGGAGCAGATGCAAGCTTTTGTCGAGGGTATTCGTGCCGTCATCCGAGCGAATCGCTACATGCGCCAGGACTTCCACGAGATCCACTTCAACGGCTTCGGTGATTCCTCGCTGAACGTGCTCGTCTATTGCTTTCTCGACGTCCAGACCTGGAGCGATGAGCTTCGCGAAAAGCATAACTTTTTTCTCGAGATTCTTCGGCTGGCGGAAGAGGTTGGCGTCGAGTTCGCCTTCCCGACACAAACGATCCACGTCGACAGCTTCCACGGTGACAAGCCACGTACCGTTGGGAAGAAGCGGTCGAACGACGAGCTCGCTGCGTCGATCGTGGCGTTCGGCCCCGGCGGAAACCTCTCGCGGCCCCACGGCCCCGAGTTCACCGTAGATGGGAAGAAAGTCGACTTCACGCCGGGGACGGCGCCGACGAGGGGAGTGGAGTGAGACGCATCGACACGGACAAAGCTCCGAAGCCGGGAGGTCACTACGCACAAGGCGTGTCGCAATCTGGCTTCGTCTTCGTGTCCGGCCAGCTTCCCATCGTACCGGCGACAGGAGAAAAAATTAAGGGCTCGATCGAAGAGCAAACGCAACAAGTTCTCGAGAACGTACTGGCCGTCGTGGAGGCGGCCGGCTCGGATAAATCGAGGATCTTGAAGACAACCGTCTATGTTTCGGACATCGATCTATGGGACCGCGTGAACGACGTATACGCGGCGTTCTTCGGCTTGTATCGACCCGCGCGCGCGGTCGTGCCGGTAAAAGAACTTCATCACGGCTTTCAAATCGAGATCGAGGCGATCGCGTCGATCGATTAATTAGCCGGCACATTTTGCCGTTTCGTTTCACGCTTAAGATTGTCGAACGTCATGCCTCCTAGCAAATGCGGGACAGCGGCTGGCTCGTGGCTTGCATAGAGTTTGAAGCGATGAGCGATTTTCGAATGGTGGCGGTGGCGGTCGTCCTGGGGTTGGCCGCGGGCTGCGGCGGTGGTAACGGAACGGGTGGGGCGAATCCGGTCGCGCCGATCGTAACATCGGTGGGCGACCCGCAGACGGACAGCTCGACGACGCCGTCCAATTTGGCGCTGCCGATCGATCTGAGCGCCATCAACCTTCGAGGCGTGATCAACCCATACGGCGTGGTCAGGAGCTCTCTCGACGAAGGGGGGACTGGACACCCCGGAATCGACCTCCCATCAAACACGGGCGCTTCGTTCTACGCCGTGGCCGACGGACGGATCGTGTCCATTACGCCCGTGACCGACGAGTTTCCAGGATTCGCCGTAAAGCTTCTCATCGCGGAAGGTGCGACGGCCGGTACCGGCTGGATCTTTCTGTACGAGCACATGGTCCTCGTCGCGGGGTTGGCGGCCGATAGCCAAGTGACCCGAGGGCAGCGTATTGGTAGCAATCCGCTGGAGCCGGCGATCACCAACCATTTGGAGCTGTCCTGGGCGTTCAACAACTACGAGTTCTTACAGAACCAGACCTGCTGGGTGCCACAGCTCGACGCGGGTTCTGAGTCGACTTTCATGTCGGCGTTCAATAACGATTTTCGCACCGACCAGCGGTTCATCGATGCGTGGACAATGGTGACGAAGGAAGGGCTCCTGCCGTTTAGCGAGCTGTTGAACACGGAACGCTTTCCTGACGGCGCGCGGCCGTGCTATCCGCCAGGGACCGACGTTCGCGTCGAGCCCTAAGTTAGTAGTTGCCGTGGCGGGCAGCGTGCGTGGAAGTGCCTCCATGAGTCCAGCAAAAATCTCGTATGTCCGTCCATCGTCCGGGGTAGCAAGAAGATCGTCCCAGGTAGCAAGCTTGCGTACCGTTTCCGTCATTTCAATCCATTGTACTCAACGCGCCGAGACCAAGAGTAGCTACCGGCCGCGCCGTTTCGGAATTGAGGAACTTGCACGACTTCGACCTCGGCCTTCTCGCGTGAAGTACCAGTTTCGCCAATTTTAGAGGTTGGGAGGTCGAGCAGAGACAACGAGTTGAGTTAGACCCTACTCCGTTCAGTCTGAGAATTTATCTCTCAGATTGAGAGACCAAATGTCGCGGCACAGCCGCCACCACCCTTCTGACTCCTGTCTCCTGACTCCTCAAATCCCGCAGGAATTCCAAGGGGCGCCCCCCCTTGGCTAGAGTTAGACGCCCGGTCGTCCCGTGACGGTTACGATGCGTCCGCGTCGGGACTGTGGTGCCGAGGTGGTTCGAGAGGCTTAGGGTCGGATTCTTCCGATGGCGGCGAGCTTTGCGCTTACCTTGGCTTCGATGTCTTCGAGCGCGTAGCGTAGCGGCCGCCGCCAGTTTGGGTGCTCGTCCGTGGTGCCTGGAACGTTTTGCCGTTTAGTCTCGTGCCACAAATCTTCGAGCGTCACGCTGACGAGCTCCGCCTCGCTCTTCATGAGCTTTCGGACCGCGTTCTCGAGATCGTTTCCGGTTGTGGCGAAGAGCTCCGTATCGTGCGTGTTCAAGCTCGCCACGACGCCTTTCGGGATCGGCGCGTCGGGCGTGAGCTGCGCGACGTAGATCCCGCGAAATCCATGTCGGGCGAGACTCTCGGTGACCACTTTCGGGACGAGACCTAGATTCTCGCCGACGAGCTCGCAGCGCGCGCGATGGGACTCGATGTTGAGCGTTGCATAGAGCTCATCGGCCGGATAACGTACATAGACGCCGTCGGCCACGCTTGCGCCGCGCGGGATCCAGAACTGGCGGTGAAGGCCCATGACGTGGTCGATGCGGAGGAGGTCGGCGTGACGCATCGCGTGGCGATAGACGAGGCGGAGGTGCCGGTGGTTTTGCCGGCGGCTTTTTTCGGGCAGAACGGCAGGGAAGCTCCAGTTCTGGCCGACCGGAAAGGCGGCGTCGGGGGGCGCTCCGACGTCGACGTCGTGGGCAAAAAGCGTTTGCTCACGCCACGTGTCGTAGCCGAAGCGGTGGACGCCAAGAGGTAAGTCGAAGTAGAGCTCGGCGTTTCCGGCCGCGATCTTCGCGATCTGCTCTTCGGCGAGCATCTGGCTATTAAGATGATAGTGAACGGCGTCGGCGGCGACGTCGGGCTCGTCTTCTTCAATCAGCCCGTCGCGGAGCTTGTCCGGCCAGCGCGTCCAGTTGGTGCCGTAGGATTCCGCCGCCGCGCGGAACCGAGCATAGTCGAGCGCTAGCGGGAAGCGTGTCTGGAAAGCCGCCACGTCGCTCTCGCGGCCGGTCGCAACGTCTCGCATCATATGCCGCTTGGCGGCGTAGAGCTCGGGGTAATCGAGGAGCTTGCTCGGCGTCTTGGAAGACGCCCTTCCGGTATCGACGTAGAGCTCGTTCCAGAAGAGGCGACTTGCCGGCGAGTAGGGGCTAGGCTCGTCGGGATAGGATGCGAGCAACGGGAGTGTTGCGACGAACCTGCCGCCATGCGCGAGCGTCAGATCCGCGAGGCGCCGGAGATCACCGAAATTGCCGATGCCCGCGGAGTCCTTGCTGTGGAGCGCGTAGAGCGGCGCAAAGAGCCCCCACCGTTTTCCGCGCGCAGGATCTCGATAGGCACGTGTTGGCGCGCGCAGGATGAAGGTCTCCGCCTCGATGGTTCCCATCGAGACGTGGAGTCGATGGTAGCCGTGGGGAAGCGAGGGAAGAGGAAGCCGGGTCCACAAGTAGCGGGTCCCATCGACGGTGTGTGCGCGCACGAGCGTGCGTGCGCTCGGCGACCAGTCGCGCTCTTGGCCGTCCTCGAGATAGAGCGTCGCTTTGAAGTTCTTTGACGACAGCTCGGCGGGGAAGACCATGCGCACCCCGGCGATGTCGCCATCCCAGATTGCGGTGACCGGCTCGAGCATGCGTTGGCATGACGCGCGCCGTTTGAGCCGCAGTGCTTCTTCTACGTCTTCAGCGCGCCCGATCGAAGCGCCGAGCGTTCGTAGCACGGTCACGAGGACCTCGGGCTCGGCGTCGATGCGCCGTGCATCGACGTCGCAATAGTTCGTCTGGACGCCGTAGCTCGCGGCAAGCTTTCGGAGAGCAGGGGTCACCATGAGCATTACGGACGTGGGTTCCGGATCCTGAGCTGCTCGCCGAGCGTGCGAAAGGATTCCTGAAACGCGCTGGATCCCTCTGTGCGTTCGGACAAGAAACGGAAATAGAGGTTCTGCACTTTCCACAGATCGACTTCGAATGGAAGTGACAGCATCACAGTCACGCTTCGCCGGAGCTCTTCGAGCGCGTCGAGTTTTTCAGGCGACTCGAAAAAGCGCTCGGCTTTGGCATCGAGACTCTCCCTGGCGGCGTAGGCGAGCGACGCTTCATCCAAAGGCACACCTTCGGTGATAGCGTTTTTCAGCAAGCCGTTGACCGTGTCGGCGTCGATGGGTTCGTGCACGAGCGCGCGATGGAGGTTTCCGTTCAAGACGACCTCGGCGGCGACGGACAGTGCTTTGGGTGAGGGGACGCCGAGCTCGGCGAGAAATCGCATCGTCTTTTGGTGGTGCTCGAACAAACTTCGATGCGACGTCTCCGCGTCCTTCAGCGCCGATCGGGTGAGAACGTCGACGATGCGGCGCTGCTCGTCGCCAAACAACGAGCTCAAGCCGAATGTCGTATCGCCGAAATGACGGTCGAGCGTGCCATTCTCAAGAAACGCTTTCCGAAGCTCTCCGAAGCGGTGACGCCCGCGTCGCACCTCCGCCGTGATCTCGTGATTACCCTCGTGCAAGACAGCAAAGCTCAATTGCTCGGAAGCGCCCGTGATCGTGGAGGTGAGCCGGGCACAGCCGACGACCAGCTTGCGCTCGCCGGTCTCGAAAGTCTCGAACTGCTCGCGCTCGATGTCGTAGCAGTAGAGTCGGGTCGTCTCTTTGTACCCTTCGAACACCGAGCTAATCGCGTAGTGTGCGCCGAGCATCTCCCAGGTGACTTTGGACGGCTTGACGCTTTTCTCGTAGATGTCACGGCCGCTCCCAGCGTCCGCACGGTTGCTGCGCGCTTTTTCCAGGGCGTCGAGAAAGTCGTCCTCGATCGTGGCGTTTGGCGAGAGATCCTCGGCGAGCTGAACGGCGCGTCCCGCATATTGCAGGATTTGCACGGTCTCGATGCCCGCGAGATCGCTGAAGAACCAGCCGCAGCTCGTATACATGAGCTGCAGCTGGCGACGCATCTCGAGCAGCTTGAGCGCGCGTACGGGATTCTCTCGGCTGACATGCGCCGCGATGAAGTCCCCTCGCCTAGAGCGATCAAGGATGACGTCGATGTAGTGGTCGAGGGCTTCGGACGGCTCGCGAAGGTGCTCTGACGCCTCTCTGTCCCAGACCGCGACCGCGTGTTCGCGAAGCTTGTCGAGCGCCGCGCGCAACGGGTCACGCCAACTTTGGTTCCATCCGCCTGGCCCGCCGGTATGACAGCCGCAATCGCTGCGCCACCGCTCGATGCCGTGGGCGCAGCTCCACGCGGTGTTCTCGGAAATCTCGACCTCGTGATCGGGAGGGAAGCGCTCGAGAAACGCGCCGTAGTTGATGATCTCGGCCATCTCGCGTGACTCGATTGCGTGAAGCGCATAGGCGAGTGCCATGTCGCCATGCGCGTGGTGATGCCCGTAGCTCTCGCCGTCTGTCGCGATATGGGAGAGGCGCGGGCGGTCGTCTGGCACGGCGCTGGCGAGGCGTGCCGCGAAGACCTCGCCGCGATGTAGCAGTCCTTCGAAAGCCACGCCGCGCGACAAAACGCCATCATAGAAGAATAGCGCGATGCTTTTCCCGGATGGCAGCCGCTGAACGTAAGCCCGCGAAGGATCGATGCGCGCGTCGGAAACGTCTGTCCACGCGGCGGCGCCCATCGGCCGGATACGTGCGGCTTGAGACGGAGCAAGTATGGTAAACCGGATATCCTGTGCCGCCAACGCTTCGAGCGTAGCCAGGTTTACGGCGGTCTCCGGAAGCCACATCCCCTCCGGCTTCCGGCCGAAGCGATGCTCGAAATCGCGCAAGCCCCAGAGGACTTGGAGCCTTTTATCCGCGTCGCTCGCGAGCGGCAGGATGACGTGGTTGTACGCCTGCGCGAGCGCCGAGCCGTGGCCGCCGAACCGCCCGCGGCTCTCGCGATCGGCCGACAAGATCGCGCGATAGACCGAAGGCTTTTTCTGCTCCATCCACGAAAGAAGCGTCGGGCCAAAGTTGAAGCTGATCCGGCTGTAATTGTTGGTGATCGAGACGATCCAGTCTTCGTCATCGAGGATGCGCGAAGCGGTATTCGGCTCGTAGCACTCGGCGCTGATGCGCACGTTCCAGTCGTGGTAAGGCGCGGCCGAGTCCTGCGGCTCGATCGCCTCGAGCCATGGGTTTTCCCGCGGCGGCTGATAAAAATGCCCGTGAACGCAGACGTATTTGTTCACGGCTCAGAGATCATTTGCGCCGAATCGTCGTTCTTTTCGGGCGCTCGCTCGCGGCCCCGAAGAAGAGCGCTCCGAGGGCGGGCAGGGTGAGAGATAGAGAGTACGGGTGCTCGTCACAGGGCACGTCCTCGGCATCCGCACCGCCCAGATTGCCTTCGCCACGCCCTCCATAATGGTCGCTGTCGCTATTCAAAAGCTCGTCCCAGCGCCCAACGATGGGTACACCGACCCGAAAGTCGCGGTAGAGCTCGGTGCTGAAATTGTAGACGAGAAGAAGAGGCCTCGTGTTTTTTTTCCCTTTGCGTAGAAACGAGAGCACGTTCGTCCCCGTGTTCCGGCAGTTGACCCACTCGAACCCATCCGCGGCGAAGTCTTTCTCGTGGCTCGCGGCTTCGCTTTTGTAGAACCTATTCAGATCGCGCACCCAGTCTTGTATGCCTTTGTGAAGAGGCTCGTCGAGCACGAACCATTCGAGCGCCTGGTCGTGATCCCATTCGGGGCGCTGGCCTATCTCGCCGCCCATGAACAAGAGCTTCTTCCCAGGCTGACCCCACATATAGGCGTAGAGGAGGCGGAGGTTTGCGAACTGCTCCCAGTCGTCGTCTCCCGGCATCTTGGTCAAAAGCGAGCCTTTGCCGTGCACGACTTCGTCGTGCGAGAGCGGCAACATGAAGTTCTCGGAGAAGGCGTACGTGGGCCGGAACGTGAGCTTCTCCTGATGGAACTTGCGGTGGCGCGGCTCTTCCTTCAAATAGTTGAGGGTGTCGTGCATGAAGCCCATGTCCCACTTCATGCCAAAGCCGAGCCCGCCGACATGAGTCGGGTGCGAGACGAGCGGCCACGCGGTGGATTCTTCCGCAATCGTCTGGATACCGGGGCGATCGCGATAGCTCGAAACGTTGAAGCGATGTAAGAAGTCGATCGCTTCGAGATCCTCGTGCCCGCCGAAGCGATTCGGCGTCCATCCGCCTTCGCCCCGCGAATAGTCGAGATAGAGCATCGAAGCGACGGCGTCCACGCGCAGCCCGTCCGCGTGGTAGTAGTCGAGCCAGAAGGTGGCACTGCTCAACAGAAAGCTCTGGACCTCGCCGCGCGCGTAGTTGAACTCCAAGCTGTCCCAGTCTGGGTGGATGCGTCTTTTCGGGTCCGCGTGCTCGAAGAGATAGGTGCCGTCGAAAAAACCGAGGCCGTGGGCATCCGACGGACAATGCGAGGGCACCCAATCCAGGATCACCCCGATCCCGGCTTGATGCAGGAGGTCCACGAGGTACATGAAGTCCTGAGGCGTGCCATAACGGCTCGTCGGCGCGAAATAGCCTGTTGTTTGATAGCCCCAGGACGGGTAGTAAGGATGTTCCATGACGGGTAGGAGCTCGACATGGGTAAAGCCGAGGTCGACCACGTAGTCCGCGAGTGCTCTCGCGAGCTCACGATAGCGTGGCTCAGTCCCATCGGTGCTCCGCCGCCATGAACCGAGATGAACTTCGTAAATCGACCAGGGCGCGTCGAGCGCGTTCGGTGTCTCTCGGCAGCTCATCCATGCCGCGTCGCTCCAGTCGTAATCGAGCGGCCACACGATCGAGGCGGTCTCCGGAGGCAACTCGCGATAGACACCGAACGGGTCCGATTTGTCGACGCGATACCCCTTGAGGCGGGACCGGACGTGGTACTTGTACAAGTTCCCGTCACGGATCCCTGGCTCGAAACGTGACCAGATGCCGGTGGTTTCGTCGAGCTCCATCGGCGCGGCGTCCGCCTCCCATCCATTGAAATCGCCGGTCACAGAAACCTCGGCGGCGTTAGGAGCCCAAACCGAGAAGAAACACCCCGCGCTTTTGTCCTGCTCACCGAGATGGGCGCCGAGAAAGTCGTGAAGCCGGGTATGCGTTCCCTCCCGGAACAAATAGGCGTCCTGCTCGCCGAACGATGTCATGGCTTCAAGCTGTCTCCAGAGTGCTACTAGTAAGAAAGGTCGCGCAGTCTTACCATAGAGGGGAGCGGCTTCGCGAGTTGACAGCCGATGTGTCGCGAGGGAGACTCATATTTGAAGTTTTGGAGGTAACTGCGTGAAGCGTGCGCAACGACATCATTTGAAGCAGGACGAGTTCGTTCACTGGCTCGACCATGTCCTGGCGTGGGGGATGACCCACCAGAAGAACCTCACCAATGGCGCTCTCGTGATCGTGGGGGCGGCGCTTCTTCTTGGCGGGATTGGAATCCACAGGAGCCGGCAGTCCGCGACGGCCCAAGTACTCTTGACCGAGGCGCTCAACCAGTATCACGGTGTGGTACGTACGAGTGACGGTGCGCTCCCGCGCCCGAACGTCGTTACCTTCGCCACCACAGAAGAGAAATATCGAACCGCACTCGGGTCCTTCGAGGCAGTGGTCAGCGAATATGGGGGCTACGACGAGGGCCGGCATGCTCAATACTATGTCGCGCTTTGCCAAATAGGTCTCTCCGATCTCGAGGCTGCAGACGCTTCGCTCGAGGCCGTACGTTCGACGAATCGCGATCTGATTTGGTACCTCGCGTCGCGCGCTTTGGCTTCGGTGCGCTCGGAACGCGGGGATCCCGCGGCAGCCCGAGAGCTCTACCGGAGTCTAGTCGAGGACGCCGACAATCCGCTTCCCAAAGACGAGTTGCTCTACGCGCTCGCCAAGCTCGAAGAGCGCTCGGGAAACTTGGAGCAGGCACGGCAATATTACGACCGGATGCTTTCCGAGCACCCGACGTCCCAACTCAGCACCGAGGCCACGAACCGACGGGAGATCCTCTTACTCTCCCTCGAAGGCGGCGCGGACGTCAGTGATTGAGACCGAAGCTCCGCAACCGTATAGCGAGCCTGTGCCGCCGCGGCCGCGCCGGCCTAATTGGCTCTTGTGGCTCGTCATCTTCTCTGGGGGCAGCTTGTTCCTGCTCACCGCGACTTTCTATGCGCTCTTCAGGAGCATGGGGCCTACGGCGCCCTCGCTCAGTAGCGGCACGGCTTTGAGCATCGATCTCGCGCGTGAATACCCCGAAGACCCGCTCTACGACATGAGCGGGCCCTTCTTCCAAGTCAATGAGATCACGTTTCGCGAGCTTCTGTTTGCGGTGCGCGCCGCCAAAGAGGACGCCCGCATCGAGAAGATATTTTTGCACGTCCGCGGCACCAGGCTCGGTTGGGCGAACATGTTCGAGCTTCACCGACAGCTTCTCGACTTCAAGACCTCGGGCAAAACGATCGTTGCGTTCATCGAATATGCGGGAAACCGTGACTACTTTATCGCTTCAGCGGCGGACCGAATCTATCTGCACCCTCGCGGGATGATCGATCTGCGCGGCGTTCGCGCCGAGCTCTTGTTCGTGAAATCGGCGCTCGACAAGCTCGGTGTCGAAGCCGAGTTCGAGCGGTTCGGTGATTACAAAGACGCGCCCGACATGTTCTTGCGCGAGAACATGAGTGAGGCGAGCCGAGAAGCGCTCGGCGAGGTCGTCGACACGCTCCACGAAACGATGGTCACCGCGATCGCGGAGGGCCGCGAGATCGACCCGCCCGCGGTGAACGCGCTCATTGCCGCGGGACCGTTCACGGCCGAGCAAGCGAAAGAGCATCGCCTCGTAAACGGATTGCACTACTTGGACGAAGTGCGCGCGAAACTCGCCGAAGAAGGCGAAGAGCCAAAGACGATGACCGTGGCAAATTATCACCTAGCCACCCGCCGGTCGTCGTTCAGCGTCGATGGACGCATCGCGTTGATCTACGGCATAGGTGCTATCGTCGGCGGCGCCAACCGGGAAGATGCTGTCTTCGGCCGGGTGATGGGCTCGGACACGATTGGCAACGCGTTCAAGACCGTACGTGAAGACGACTCCATCGACGCGGTCATCTTCCGCATCGACAGCCCCGGCGGAAGCGATGTGGCTTCCGATGTGATTTGGCGCGAAGCCCAACTCACGCGCGAGAAAAAGCCCGTGATCGTGTCGATGGGCAACGTGGCCGCTTCGGGCGGCTATTGGATTGCAATGGCGTCCGACACGATCTTGGCGGAGCCGACCACGATCACCGGGTCCATCGGGATCTACGCCGGAAAGTTCAACTTGTCCGGCCTCTACGAGAAGATAGGCGTCTCCCGCGACGGTGTCTCGAGCGCGCCCAACGCGGATTTTTTCAGCGATAACCGCAGCTTCACCCCTGCAGAGCGCGCGAAGTTCCACGCGATCATCGAGTCCGGCTATCAAGCTTTTCTGGAGAGAGTTGCCGAGGCGCGTGGCAAGACCATCGAAGAAGTACACGCCGTGGCACAAGGCCGTGTTTGGACGGGCCGCTCCGCCCTCGAGCACGGGCTCATCGACGAGCTCGGCGGTCTCGAGCGCGCGATCGCGATTGCCAAGGAGAAAATCAACCTCGAGCCGACGGATCGCGTTGCCTTGGTCATTTATCCCGAAAAAAAGAACATCTTTGAGGCGCTTATATCTGGTTTCATTCAATCGCGTGAGGCGCTCCAGCTCCCGGCGCAAGCGCTTTCGCCACAAGAGCTCCTCCGTCGATCGCCGCTTCTTCGAGCTCTCGCGAGCGGCCAGCCACTGGCAATGATGCCGTACGAGCTCACGCTGAACTAGCGACGATCCGACGGATCGCTCGTAGAGATATGGCTTCCGTTTGAACTCCGGGTCTTCGGCGTGAGGGGTTACTCGCTAGGATCGAGATGGTCCAATCCCTCGAGCCAGTTGAGGACGATGTTGATTTCCCGGCCCGCGAGCGCGTTTTCGGATGCGTCTCTCAAGAGCATCACGAAGCGTTCGCCATCGGGCGCCATGTCGTAGTCTGGTCCTGCGCGATGCACGTAAGGTCCCTCGAACAGAACGTACGGTGTTCCCGCGTTGAACGTCGGCTCGGTGCGTACATCGACGGCCATTATTTTCCTTGGTCGACCCGCTAGAGGTAACGAGCGGAGAAACCATCCTCGACCAATATTCGGCGCTCGAAACCCTCATCGCCGAGGGTTTGAATGACGATCTGGGCGTTCGCCCAATTGAGAGACGCACTCGTTGCAAGCGTGTATAGAACTGCCGTCCCGCCCGCCAGCATCTGAGGACGGTACGCGGTCTCTTGTTTCTTTTCGTCCAGCTTCACGAGAACTCGCGGCGTGCCTCCGTTTTCGCTCACTTGTGAGATCGACTGAAACGCCTGACCAAACGTGATACGGCCGTCGTCGCCCCAAGTGGCTCCAGACGGTCGGTCGGCGTCGCAGAGGCTGACCGGTGTCCCGCCATCCACGCGGACTTTCTTCAGCTTGCCATCTCCCCAAAACCCCAACCAGTCGCCATCCGGAGAGAAGAAGGGTGTGTGGCCTCCTTCCGTTCCTCGAACGGCCGTGGCTTCGAGCTCGTCCATTTCTCGAACGTAGATCTGCCGTCTTGTTGCATAGGCGAGACGTGTCCCGTCGGAAGAAATCGCGACGCCGCTTCTGGAAACATCCTCTAATGAATGCTCCGGCGGCAGGACGATTTGGAAGCGCATGCGTGGGCTCGTTGCTGCCACATCCGGCCGCGCGCTCCGCATGAGCGTCACGCTCAAGAGCGCTGCTAAGAACGAGGCCGCAACGGCCCACAAGAGGATCGGACGGCTGGCTGCGGACGGCGGATTCTCGGCAGCAGACGCCGCTCTCGAGCTCGTGGGGGGACGAGCCAGACACTCCTGTACGTCGACACGCACGTCGCCGATATCGCGGCGGCGCTCCTTGCGGTCTTTCCGAAGACAGCCCTCGAGAATCCGTCGAATCCTGGCATCGACCTCCCGCGGCAACGGATTCCAATCCACATCCGCCCGTATAACAGCCGCCAACGTGTCCGAGACATCCTCGCCTTGAAAGGCGCGCCGTCCCGTCAACATCTCATAAAGCACCGAGCCAAAGGCAAAGATGTCCGTACGCTTGTCGACGGGTCGCCCTCGCGCTTGCTCGGGGCTCATGTACGCCGCCGTGCCTAGAATCACGCCCTCGCGCGTCGCCATCGCGCTGAGCGTTGGGGAATCCGAAAGGTTCTCTCCCGCGGGATCATCGGCAAAAGCTTTCGCAAGACCGAAATCGAGGACCTTCACCTGTCCATCGGCAGTGACCATGATGTTCGCCGGCTTGAGGTCGCGATGGATCACCCCGCTCTCATGGGCCGCGTCCAACGCATCGGCGATCTGGATCGCCAACTCAATGGCTTCTTCGACCGGCAGCGGTCCGCGCGCCAGCTTCTCAGCGAGCGACTCGCCCGGTACGTATTCCAGGACGAGGTAGTCGACCCCGTTCTCCCGCTCCAGTCCGTAAATGGCCGCGATGTTGGGATGATTGAGCGCCGCGAGAAGCTGAGCCTCTCTTTCGAAGCGCGCGCGCCGATGCGGCGCTTCCGCAAACGCGGCCGGGAGCACTTTGATAGCGACGTCGCGATTCAGTTTCGTGTCGGTCGCGCGATAGACCACACCCATCCCGCCGGCACCGATCTTTTCGGTGATGCGGTAATGGCGAAGCATCTGGCCAATCATGAGCTGGACTCAGGTTGGGATATTACTACATCACCCGTGAGACTCTCGCCAAGCTCGAAGCGAAGTGTCGTTCCCCATCGCCCTTGCTCCGCGTCGCGCATGCGATAACGCTCCTGACACCGGGGCTCTCGAGCTCCGCGAGGAGTGGACGCCGAAGATGGCTGCGAGGACCGCCTAATCGATCGGTTTCAGGTTCAGTGGTCACATCGGAGCGGACGTCCGGAACTGGGGGGCGGCCGCGCGTACCGTCAGTGTGTGGGTCTGGTGTGAGAGATCAAAGGCGTTCTGGCAAAACACGATTCGGTCGGTTATGCTTTCGTTGTGGGCACAGTCTACGACGAGATCGTGGAATTCATCGCCTCTGGGACGAGCTCCCAGAGTGTAGTCGATTTCGTTCCTTCTGAGGAGTTGAGAGACCGTGTGACGAAGCTGATCGAGTTGGAGAAGGCTTCAGGCCTCAGTGCAGACGAGCGTTCCGAGCTCGATCACTACCTTCAGATCGAGCACATCATGCGGCTGGCGAAGGCTCGCGCTCGCAAACACCTCGCCAATGCCTAAGAAACCTAGACAAGTTTGACGAGCTACGTCAGCGCCGAGCTTCGTCGACGGGTGCGTGAGCGCGCTGCCCGTCTGTGCGAATACTGCCTAATTCAAGAAGAAGACACTTTCTTCGGCTGCCAGGTGGATCACGTCACCAGCGAGAAGCATGGTGGTCGTACGGAGCTAAACAACTTGGCCTTGGCATGCACGTTTTGCAATCGTAACAAGGGTACGGATCTTGGCTCTATTGCTGCGGCAACGGGCAAACTGACGCGGTTTTTCAATCCTCGGGAGGATCGCTGGAGCGATAATTTCCGCATCGACGGCCCACTAATTGTTTCTCGCACCGCCATTGGCGAGGTGACGATCAAAATCTTGGGTTTCAACTCAAAGGAGCGCGTTCTAGAGCGAAGCGCACTCGCGGAGATCAACCGATACCCGAGTGAGGTTGCGCTGCGACTCGCCGATGACCGCGATGCGAGTTAGTGAAAGTCCGTTTCGTTTTTCCGACTGAACCAGTCACGAGGTGCGCGGGTAGGGTAGGGGCTCGCCGTAGATTCGCTCGTAAAGCGCGCGCTTCAACTCGAGCCCCTCGAGCTCGGGGTCGAGAGAAGCAAGGACCATCGCGCGCGCCGCGTCGCACAGAGGGTTCAGCGTCGCGCCTGTCGAGCGGCCGCACGGTCGATTTCTTGAGCTGGTAGAGTGCCATTGGGCTCGCGACCGAGACTCGAATCCCCTCGATCTCGGCTTCCACAGTGTCGAAGCTTGCCGCTCCGCCAAGGCGAGTCATCACGTCGAAGTACAGATCGCCACTGGGAGGATAGTAACGGAGCGCTGGATAGTCCCCAAGTAATTCGTCTGCATGAATGTTGTCGACGTTGGGGTCGTCAGCGTAGGTCGTACGGAACGCTTGCTTCAGTCGCTCCACATCTTCCCGCGTTGCGCGAATGAACAAATCTACGTCCTCGGTGGCGCGCACCAGTCCGTGGATTCCCATGGCCGTGGCTCCAATGAGCACATATTCGAGGCCTACCTCCTCGAAGGCGCGAAGAATCCGGAAAATCTCGTCGCGGTCCATCCCACTAGCCTAACGTGCGGAGGGCGTTCGGCCATCGTGCCGTTGGCATCTCATTCGAAGCGCTTCGCACGGTTTCCCCTCAGAGGGTTTATTTCATGCAATGTCGTGTCTCGTCGCACTCTTCCGTGACTCACGTGAGGCATACTTCCCACAGGTTTTCCACACCCTTCGTCGGAGTTTTGCACAGAAGACATTCCGCGGGACATTTCTAGCGGACCAGGGACCGGTCGGGCGCACCGAGGCCTTTGAGGTCTTTGAACCATTTGAGTGCGACATTGGACCTGCGCCCGTTTCGAGGTCTCTTTGGTATCTGCCGACTTGAGTATCAGCAGCCGCTTCACCTTCAGTTTTGCTATCCGACCATAAATCGGATATATTATCGGACAAAGAGAGTACCGACCTCAGATGGCCAAAACTAAAATCTCGGTAACCGTCGACTCAAAGCTTATCGAAGAGATCGACAAGCTTGATGTTGATGCTTCCCGAAGTGAGATCGTAGAGACAGCGCTAGCCCGCTGGTTGAGCAACCGTCGGCGCCAAACACTCGAGAGCGAGATCGAGCGGTACTATCGAGAACTTACCCGAGGGGAGCAGGGCGAGGATGCCGAATGGGCGGCCACTTCGGCCGGGTCTCTCAAAGAGACTTGGGAGTGAGTGCTTTTCCGCAGCGTGGATGCTTGTACTGGGTTCGGATTCCAGGGGAGCGCGGTCGAAAGCAACGTCCCGCTCTCGTCATCTCCATCGATGTCCGCAACCAACTCGCAAGTGACGTCCTCGTGATTCCCTGCTCGACGACAAATCGGCCGGCGCCGACCCATGTAAGACTTCGGAAGGGCGAAGGCGGGCTCAACAAGCCTTCCATGCTGAAGTGCGAGCAAATTACAACGCTACCCAAGGACTATTTAGCGGCCGCCGCGCTAGGCGGTCCGCTGGCCGGGAAGCTCCTCGCACAAGTGGAGATCGCCGTCCTCCGCGCCATTGGCGTTCCGATCGGGATGTGACCCCGCCCAAGTTAAGTTGGAATCGGCCAACCAACCAACCGCGAAAAATTCTGTCGCACCCTACTCCATAGCGTCGAGCTGTTCTTTGAGCTCCGTGAGGAGCTGAAGCGCTTCGAGCGGTGTCATCGTCTCGGGCTCTACCCGCCGCAGCTCGGAGACGACGCGGTCTTCAGCGTCCGCGAAGAGCGACATCTGTCGCGCCCCGCTTCCAAGCGAGCTTTCTCCGGTCACCCGCGGCCGGCCTTCGAGATCGAATTCCGTCTTTTCGAGATTCAGGAGAATCTCCTGTGCGCGCCGGATGAGTGAAGGCGGTAGACCCGCGAGCCGCGCGACTTGAATCCCGTAGCTTCTGTCGGAGCCGCCCTCGAGGACTTTGCGCAGGAACACGATCTCGTCCTGCCACTCGCGGGCCGATACGTGGAAGTTCACGACGCCGGGAAGTTCGGCGGCGAGGTCGGTGAGCTCGTGATAATGAGTCGCGAAGATGGTCTTCGATTTCAGCTTCGCCTCGGTCGCGATGTGCTCGACGACGGACCATGCGAGCGACAAGCCGTCATAGGTCGCTGTGCCGCGCCCAATCTCGTCGAGCAGGATCAAGCTCTTTGGGGTCGCGTGGTGCAGGATGTGCGCCGTCTCTTGCATCTCGACCATGAAGGTCGAGCGTCCGCGGAACAAATTGTCCGAAGCGCCGACGCGGGTGAAGATGCGGTCGACGATAGGGAGCTTCGCTTCCGCGGCCGGTACGAAAGAGCCCATCTGCGCCATGAGCACGATGAGTGCCGTTTGCCGAAGATAAGTCGACTTGCCGCCCATGTTTGGGCCGGTGAGGATGACGACGTAGCGGTTCTCGTCGAGGGCTATGTCGTTGGGAACGAATGGCTCTTGGCTGGTGGCTTCGATGACCGGGTGGCGTCCGTCTTTGACGTCGATCTCGAAGCCGTTGTGAAGGCGCGGCTTGGTGAGATTAGCTGTGGTCGCGACCTCGGCGAGTCCCGCTAAAACGTCGAGCACCGCCACAGCTCGAGCCGTCGCGCGGATCCGGGGCGCGTGAGATCGCACCCGCTGATTCAGCGCCTCGAAGAGCTCTCGCTCGATTACTTGGATCCGGTCTTCGGCGCCGAGAATCTTTTCTTCATATTCCTTGAGCTCCGGCGTGATGTAACGCTCCGCGCCGACGAGCGTCTGTTTACGGATGTAGTCGTCGGGCACCGCGTCGAGCTTCGACTTGGTGACTTCGAGGTAATAGCCGAAGACTTTGTTGAAGCGGATCTTGAGAGACGTGATGCCCGTGCGAGCACGCTCGCGCTTTTCGATCTCGGTGAGGGTCGACTTGCCTTCGCTACGCAGTCGGCGAAGCTCGTCGAGCTCTTCGGAGACGTGCTCGCGGATGGCCCCGCCGTCTTTGAGTCCTATGGGGGGCTCGGAGACGAGCGTTCGCTCGATGTCGTCTCGTACCTCTTCGACCGGGTCGAGTGCTTCGTTGAGCTCGCGCAAGAGGACGGCATTCGCCTCGGCGGTTAGGCCGCGGAGCGCCGGCATCTTCGAGAGCGAGGTTTGAAGCCCCACGAAATCACGAGGCCCCGCCGAGCCGAGTGTGACGCGCGCGAGAAGCCGTTCGAGATCAAGCACATCTTTGAGCGTGTCTCGGATCTTGGCTCTTTGGATGACGTCGAAAGCGAGCTCTTCGACCGCGTCGAGCCGCCTTCCGATGGCTTCGATGTCGACGAGCGGCCGAGTTAGCCAGCTCTTGAGCGTGCGCGCGCCCATGGACGTTGTCGTATGGTCGAGTACGTCGATGAGGCTCCCGCTTCGCCCGCCCTCGCTGAGCGAGTGGGTGAGCTCGAGATTTCTTTGCGTCACCGGGTCGAGGATCAGGTAGTCCGCTTCTTCCAGGCAGCGGATCCCAGAGATATGCGTGAGCTCGCCGCGCTGCGTTTCTTGCAAATATTGCAGCGCCGCGCCGGCCGCCCCGACCGCGAGTGGCTTCGACTCGAGGCCGAAGCCTTCGAGCGACTGCGTCGCGAATTGCCGCAGCAAGAGGCTCCGGCTCGCTTCGTGCTCGAAGCGCCAGTTGTCGCGCTCTGTCGTGATGGGGGCGTCGCCTTCGGGCCCCCATTGGGCGAAGATGTCGTCGGGAAGGGATTTGCCTTCGGGATAGAGGATCTCGCGCGGGCGGTAGGTCGAGAGCGTCTCCGCGATTTTTTGCCACCGGTCGTCGCCTTCGAACTCGAAGGCGACGAAGTCTCCGGTGGAAAGATCGACGAGGGCGGCTCCCGCGGCGCTTTTGGTCGAGGAGACCGCCATGAGATAGCTCGGCTCTTTGGCTTCGAGATAGCCTTGGTGCAGATAGGTCGAGGGCGTGACGATGCGGACGATCTCGCGGCGAACGACGCCCTTGGCCTCCTTCGCATCCTCGACCTGGTCGCAAATGGCGACTTTGAAGCCGCGGCGGATGAGCCGGCCCACATAGGTATCGGCGGCGTGGTAGGGAATACCGCACATCGGGATCGCGGCGCCGGAGGGGTCCTTTTGCCGGGAGGTGAGCGTGAGCTCGAGGGCGCGGGAGGCTTTGAGGGCGTCGTCGTAGAACATCTCGTAGAAATCGCCCATGCGAAAAAAGAGGATGGCGTCTTCGGCTTGCGCTTTGATCTCGTGGAACTGCCGCATCGCGGGCGTGGCCGTTTTTGCGGTTTTCTGCGGGGCTCGTCCCGTCGAGGTCGCCATGGTCGGCGCATTGTACCGCGGGCCGTAAAGGGAGGTAAGATTCGTACACCATTGATGTTGACGCGCGTATTGGCCGTGGACACGACGAGTGCCCATGGAAGCTTGGCTC
>SMYC01000139.1 GCA_004356105.1 Acidobacteriota bacterium
CAAACCACGTTCCCATCGCTCGAGAGGCCGCGGCAAACGACGTTTTCGCGGTGGATCGCAAACATCTCCCGCGTCCTGGGCCACTAAAAGACCCGCGCGGCCCACCGACAAAACCGCCTGCTCAGCAGGATCTCACTTTTCGCTCATGTCTCTTCCGAGCCGCGCTTTTATGCTGGAGCCGCGACCTCGAGACATAAAGGAGACAGTACCTATGGCACTTTCAAGCTTCGTCGACACACGCCAGGCGACAGATTTCAAAATCAGCCACGACCACGTGCAGCTGCACACCACGAAACGCGTCCAGTTCATCGACGTCACCGAGCTGGTATCCGAGCGCGTCCGGCGCTCCGGGATCTATCACGGCATCGTCAATGTCCACACGAAGCATACGACGACTGGGGTCGTTCTCAACGAGAACGAGCCCCAATTGCTGCAGGATTTCCAGGAACGCCTCGAAGCTTGGGCACCGCGCGAGCTAACTTACCAGCACAATGATATGCACGCGCGGCGCTTTCAGCGTATCGCGCCCGACGAGCGGCCCAACGGCGACGCCCACGCTCGCGCGCTCTTACTCGGCGCCTCGGAATCGCTGAACGTGTTTGCGGGGCGCCTGGAGCTCGGCGAATGGCAAAGTCTCTTTCTCGTGGAGCTTGACGGGCCGCGGACCCGATCCTTATCGATCATGGCAATGGGAGCGCTCGAGTGATTTAATCTCCATCCATGGAGATCCTCGGCATCGACGTCGGCGGCTCGGGAATCAAAGGAGCACCGGTCGACACCGAACGGGGAGTCCTTCTCACAAAGCGTTACCGACTGCCGACGCCAAAGCCTTCGACGCCGGAAGCCGCCGCCCGAACCATCGTCGCCATCGTGCGTCACTTCAAGTGGAAAGGTGCGGTCGGCTGCGGGTTTCCGGGCGTGGTGCGCAGCGGCATGGTGCTGACGGCGGCGAACATGTCCAGAAAGTGGATCGGAGTGCAGGCCGATGTGCTCTTGAAGGAAGCGTCGGGCTGCGAATTCACGCTCGCGAACGACGCCGACGCGGCGGGGCTAGCCGAGATCCGCTTTGGCGCGGGCCAAGGCCGAGAAGGTGTTGTCGTGATGATCACCCTAGGGACGGGAATTGGCACCGCGCTCTTCACGGACGGCAAGCTCTTCCCGAACGTCGAGCTCGGCCGCCTCGAGCTCGACGGAAAAGTAGCGGAGAAGTGGGCTTCTGAGAAAGTGCGGCGGGACAAAGCGCTCAGCTGGAAGAAATGGGCGAAACGCATCAATAAATACCTCGACCGGATGCACACCTATTTCTGGCCAGACCTCATCATCCTCGGCGGAGGCGGCAGCAAGAACTTCGAGAAGTTCGCGCCCTATCTCTCGACGCCGTGCGAAGTTGTGCCCGCGAAGTTCCGCAACGGCGCCGGGATCGTCGGCGCAGCCTTGATAGGAGCGAACAAAACCTGAGCCAATCTCGTCTTACTGATTGGCGGTTCAGCGGAGGGAGCTATGTCTCTACGGTTGCGGATAAGCGGCGCCGGCCAGCATGAAGAGATTCGCCGGAGTCTCGAAGAGCACGGCGCCGACGTCTCGAGCGCGGAAGGAGCCGAGCTCGTGCTCGTGGCAGAAGACGGCGCCGAGCCGTCCGTGGCGACGAAGTTGTGGCAAAAGCGCCACGACGCGGAGCTGCTCATCGCCTCGCGAGGTGCTTCGAGCGGCGTCTGGAACCGCCTCTATCGAAAGTGGCTCGGCCTTCCTTACTTCGATTACACGAGCAGCCTGCGGCTCTACCACACATCAGCGTTGAGGCGCTCGGGAGCGGAAGTTGCGCGGCCTCTCGAAGCCCTCGTCAGGCTTCACGTGGAAGGATTCAAAATCAAGGAGCTGCCGGCACCGACACGAGCGAAAGAAACACGGCCCGGGATCATGGAGCTCGCGAGACTCCGCAGCTTGCGGCGATCGCCGGACGCTGCCGATACCGAAGAGCTGAGCTTTGACAAGCATCTCAAGAAACGCCAAGAGCTCATCGTCAGCTATCTGGAGGTCGACGTCCCTTTTCTCAACGTCGGATGCGGGTCGGATCGCTTGATCCAGAGGGTGGCTAAAGGTGTGGGGCTCGACGGCGACGTTCGCAAAGTTCGCTACCTCAGAAACCGCGCCCCCGCCGTGGTCGCGGGCAACGTGTCGAGCCTACCGTTTCGCGACGAGAGCTTCCCGCAGCTCGTTTGCTCAGAGCTCACGGGGGACGGCTCGCGCGAGACGGTGCGCCTCGACGAGCTACGCCGCGTGCTGCGCCGAGGAGGGACGCTCGTCATCGGTGCACCGAAAGCCGCGCGGTCGCTTCGGCAAGAGCTCGAGGAGCAGGGTTTCGATATCGACGCGATGAAGAAGGTGGGCCGCTCGGAGATGGTCTTCCGCGCCATTCGCCGCTGACGCTGGCTCAGCTCGACACACGAGACGGGGCCGAGGCCGACAAAGGCTCGTCGAGATCATCGTCGAAGCCTGGCTCGCGACGCCGTCGCGCTTGCTCAGAACGCGAAAGTGTTTCTAGATCGAGAGCCCTAGGCGCATACAGATCGCGGTATCGGGACAAGCGCCGCGTAGCTCCTCGGAAGCTTGCACCCGTTCGTCGATCTCGCCTCGGGTGATACGCTCGAAACCAAAACGCGGGAAATATTCATCGGCGGTCGTGGTCAGCAAATAAAGAACGCTTACGCCGTCCGAGCGCGCGCGAACGATCAAGCCTTCGACGAGTCGGCGCCCCACGCCACTTCCCCTGACATCCTTGGTCGCCGCGAGCGAGCGCAAGAGCGCGACATCGCCATACGCCTCGAGACCGATACAACCTACGATTTTGTCGCCGTCACGCGCGACGAGAAACGACGAGATGTGCTCGGAGGCCCCAGCGGTAGGAAGCTCGGCGTTTTCCAGAAGGGACAAAACGGCGGCGTGGTCGTTCGCACTAATGGGCTCGATCACAACGGTCATGGTGGTTCTCTCATGTCGCACCTAGGGGGCTCCTTCCGATCCCGCCGAGGTCCCTCTCTCTAGCAACCTACTCATGCGTTGATCCTCCTCCACCCTCTACACTAATTTCAAGGGGCGAAGCGTCTCAGGGATGTTGGCACAGAGGGCAACCACGAGGAATCATCGCGGTCGCTCACGCAGATCGCCACTAGCCCTAGCACTAGCACCCGCTTCCCGATGTCGGTGCATCTCCAGCGTTTCTGACCACAGACAAATTTTTCTCCGATCGTAAAGTCACCGCTGGTATCTCGAAGCCACGCCCACTTTGATGCAGGACATTGCCAGTTCCTGCAAGGCTTTCATTCAAAGGAGAAACAATGACACCGATCGCATCCCATATCGAAGCATTTCTGCGCGACTATCTGCCAAAACAGCGAGGTGCGAGTCAACACACCAGCGACACCTATGCCTACGGCTTCAAGCTGCTCTTCAATTTTGCCAGCCAAAGGCTAAAACGGCGACCTTCAGAGCTTGGTCTCGAGCAAATCGACGCTCCGTTGGTCGCCGACTTCTTGGAGCATCTCGAAACAGATCGGCATAACCAATCCACGAGCCGTAATGTCAGACTCGCGGCCATCAAGGCGTTCTTTCGGTTTCTTTACAATGGAGCGCGGCCGCATTCCGCATTCATTAGTGGGGCCCAATGTTCCTGAGCCGGCGAGCGATCGTCCTGTCGATCCTGCTTCGTCGAGGCACTCTATTCCAACTGGATTCCGTGTCGTTTCCCTGCCGATTCTCGGGCGCGCTCCATCACGATTATCGGTTGGCACGCGCCGCCTGAGCGGGCGAAGCCCTCAGACACAGCGCTTCCGACGTCTTCGAGGCGCCTGCACTCGAGCCCCATCTCTACGGTCTGAACGCCTCGCAAGCTTCACGAACTCGACATGTACGTCCTGATCGATTTCGTCGGAGCGACCCGATCAGCGAACTCCGTTGCCGGCTACCGGCGGACTTTTTTTGCGGACCGCAGGTTGCCGGAGTCAAAAACTATTCATGCACCAAAGCCTTATTGATAAGGTATAGGTCTTTGAGTTTCGAATGTAACAACAAAAAGAGATACTTGAATATGATATCCAAAAAGAGTATCATCATAGCATGTTAGATTCTCAGGAGGTTTGATATGGGTGCCATTTCACTTAAGCTTCCCGACGAACTGCTCGAGGCGAGCGGACGTTGCGCCGACGCACTTCGAATATCACGGGCCGAGTACGTGCGGCGCGCCATCGAGCGAATGAATAGCGAGACGCAAGAACGTCTTAGAGCCAAGAGGTTGGCTGAGGCTTCCAAAAAAGTACGTGAAGAAAGCATGAAAATCAATGCTGAGTTCGCACTCATCGAAAAAGATCCCGATGCTTAAAAGGGGCGAGATTTGGCTAGCTGATCTCCACCCGGCGCGTGGGACGGAGCCCGGCAAAACACGTCCCGTACTCATCGTTCAAGCTCAAGCGCTCCTGGATGTCGAGCATCCATCGACGTTGATCGTCCCACTGACCACCAACGTCGTGGACGACGCCGAGCCGCTGCGGATACGTGTACCCGCCTCTGGACGCCTGCGCCGTGCGTCGGACCTGCTCGTCGACCAGATTCGTGCCATCGACAACAGGCGAATCGTAAAGGGACCTCTTACTCTCTTGGGGCGTGATCTCATCGCGCAGGTGCGAGAAGCCATTATGGAAACACTCGATTTGACATGAGTTGGCGCGCGCAGGCCACCGTTCTCGTTGCTACGTCATGCTCGCCATCGCCTTGTACGGCTTCGAGGTTTCGCCCGGGGCTAGTCTCGAGCTCGAGGATGGCCTGTCCTTCATCTTTAATCCGGCACGTCGGGCTTTTGCGTCGAGGGTTTCAACGCAGGACGAGCACCCGCGCCCCGCAGTAACCCTCGCATCCGGTGAAACCGTCTCGTTCGGGCCTTTCCTGTTCGACCGCGAAGGCCCGCTACTTCTTCAGAACGGAGAAACGGCCAGGCGCTTGCGCGGCCTCTGTCCTATCTCTAACCGGTGCGGCGTTTTCCGCGCGGCGACGCCGCCTGAGGCTCGCCCTCGGGATCAACATTCGAGAAACCACCGAGAGAGTAATCGACCACGAGCTCGACGACACTCCGAACCTGTGGCGAGCAGTTCTTGAACTCAATACGTTCCAGAACGTCCGCGCCGAACCGCTTCAGGGGTTCACCAACCAACGCATGCACGAAAGACTGTGTGACGTATTTCGTTTCGCCAAAATCGAGAACGACCTCTCCGCCACTTCCGAGCTGCGGAAGAACGGCCGACAGGCGAAGCTCGCGCGCGTGATCCTTGTCCTCTGCGAACTCTCCCGTGCTTGGGTTGATCGCGATCATCTGTTTGCTCATGTGAACTTGATCTTGCGTGCCGCCGAACGCTGGCGGATGTGCCGTCCTATCCAGTCGAAATATCCGTCGAAATCACCTATATGGTCAGTACGGATCTCAAGTGCCACGACGGTACCCAACCACGGATGCCCGAAATCCCACAAGTTGTGGCGCTCGAGCTTCGGGTCTTCCTTCAGAATCGACTGCTGCTCGGGATGGTTGGCCCGCATCTGACGGTAACCCGCCTTTCCAGATACTAGAAAAAAGTATCCTCCACTGCCTTTGGCTATGCAAAGCGTGATAAAAAGTCCGGCGCCAGCATTGTCAGGCGTCCCGTACATACCTGGGCGCGCGCCAGTGATACCTGGCAAAAGAGCCAGCGTGACGGCATCGTGATCACTACGCGCGGCCCCAGGGTGCACGCCACCGAGATGCTCTCGGATACCATGCCCACAGTCGGCCACCGCTATGGAAACTCTGTTGGGCGCAGTCGTCGTGAAATTGTGAGCGCAGACGAAGGCGCCGTCGATTGCACCCGAGTGCTCCAAGACATTGCGAAGCAGCTCGCTGACGCAGTATCGAACGGCCGCGAGCGCGTCTGGGTCGTCGTCCAAGTGCAAGAGCGCGGAGATATCCCCGATCACCGAACGTAGGGAATGAGCATCGCCAACTCGGGTCCAGACCATATTCTAAGCTTGTGCTAGTGGCGATTTGATCTCATCATACGAACGCATACCTAGAGCGGCCCCGCAATGTCTGCATTGGTTAACTCAGAAAAAGCGCTCATTTTTCGTATCGTCCATCGCGACAATCTCCCCTGGATTGTCGAAAACGGCCTGCATTGTCGAAAATCGACGACTGTCGACCCCAACTTTCGCAGGATCGGAAATCACGACCTCATCGAGAAACGCGAGACCCGGCCGGTACCGATCGACCCGGGTGGAACATTGGGAGATTACGTACCGTTTTACTTCACGCCGCATTCCCCGATGCTGTACAACGTTATCACTGGCTACAACGACATCACCCAGCGTTCGAATGACGAGTTGTTATTCTCGTGTCTTCGCTGCAAACGCTGGTCGACCTCGACCGGCAGTTTGTTTTTACCGACCGCCACGCGTACCTGAACTACCCGAATTTCTATTCTGACTTGACGGATCTCGATAAGCTCGACTGGGAGTCTCTTCAGGCTCGTGATTTTCGGCGAGACCCGGAGGATCCGGGGAAGTTCGAGCGGTACCAAGCGGAGGCACTGGTATATCGCCATTTGCCGAGCGACTCGCTCCTGGGGGTTTGCTTGCCATTCAGACGCCGTGAAGACAGAATTGGAAGAGCAAATAACACTTGGTCGCTAGCCGCCAATCAAAGTACGGTCTGACTGGTACTTCTAGATGATTCGTTTCACGACAGGCAACCTCCTAGAAGCCGATGCGGAGGCTCTTGTTAATACCGTCAATACCGTTGGCGTTATGGGCAAGGGTGTAGCCCTGATGTTTAAGGAGGCATTCCCCGAGAATTTCCGCGCGTATCGAGCGGCCTGTGAGAGAGGTGATGTAACTGTCGGGCATATGTTCGTTTATGCTCGAGAGGCCGTCGTGGGACCTAAGTGGATCATCAACTTCCCGACGAAAAAGCACTGGCGCCACTCGTCGCGGATGGAGTGGATTCAGGAAGGCCTCCGTGATTTGCTCCAAGTGGTCGATGAAAACAAGATTAGGTCGATCGCCATCCCGCCCTTGGGTGCTGGCAATGGAGGCCTGGTCTGGTCTGACGTTCGACTCGAAATTGAAGCGGCGCTTGACGACGTCGACATCGACATCATTGTCTACGAACCCACCGCAGCATACCAGAATGTTGAGAAGCGGAAAGGCGTCCAGAAACTAACGCCGGCACGCGCTCTTGTAGCGGAGCTTGTAAGACGCTACTGGGTGCTGGGCATCGAGTGTTCACTTTTGGAGATTCAGAAGCTCGCGTGGTTTCTCGAGCGCTACATCACACTGGCGGAGTTACCCAATCCGCTGAACCTTCAATTTGTCGCAGACCGCTACGGCCCGTATGCGGAGCGCCTCAGGCACCTACTGGACGCCCTTGACGGTAGTTATCTCCACTGCAACAAGCGATTAGCAGACGCGGGTCCCCTGGACACGGTTCGTTTCGACGACGCAAAGAGAGAACGCGTGTCGATTTATCTAAAGAGTGGAGAAGCCCAGCCATACGCGAAGGCGCTGGAGCAGACGTCAACGCTCATCGATGGCTTCGAGTCTCCGTTGGGGATGGAACTTCTGGCGACGGTTGATTGGCTGATTCATCGGAAGCGCTGTGACCCTCGCAAAGACCGAGTCCGAGAATGTCTCGGGGCGTGGCCGGGCGGGGATCAGGCCGGCCGAAGAAAGCAACAGCTGTTTGACGATCGTATGATTAGTGCTGCACTAGAGCGCCTTTTGCCGCTCTATGAGCACCACTAACCGCCGGCAGCCGTCCAATATGGCCTAAGCGAGGCCGGTAACATGACGAGTGCGTCCCTGGTACAGGTCGAAACAGGCGACACCCGACAATCCAGGAGTTCAAGGCGAGGAAATCCCGCGGAAGTGATCTTGCGTTCGAGCCCTACACGGAGGTTGAACTAACCGGCACACTTCCCGGAGGTGGGCGCGACACAGTCAACTTGCGAGTGGCATCTATCCCCCTGTGCCCTTCATCGTCATGAAAGCAGCCGCTTTGGCACGGCTAAAGGAAAAAAGACGTGTGGGACATCCCATTCTGCCTTCGCAACTATCCGGGCGGCGTCGAAGCCATCGCCGAGGAAA
>SMYC01000140.1 GCA_004356105.1 Acidobacteriota bacterium
GATTTGTACAAGCCGCTTCCAGGGCCGCCGCCGTGGAAGCCGAAAGACTTGCGCTGGCGTTGATAGGTTGCCGCATAGAGGATGTTCGGATCGCTGGGATCCATGGCCACGTCGACGACGCCGGTCATCGCGTCGATGTATAGGGTCTTTTGCCACGTGGCGCCGCCATCGCTGGATTTATACAGGCCGCGCTCTTCGTTGTCTCCAAAGAGATGCCCCATGGCGGCGACATAGACGATGTCGGTGCTCTCGGGGTGGAGCACGATGCGGCCGATGTGGCGCGTTTCACGAAGGCCCACGTTCGTCCACGTCTCGCCGGCATCCGTCGACTTGTAGACACCGTCACCCCAAGACGAGCTCTGGCGGTTAGCGCGCTCTCCCGTTCCGACCCAAACGATATCGGGGCTCTTCTGATGGACCGCGATATATCGCCCACCGAATGCGTCGCTTCTTTCTCGAAGACGGGCTCGAACGTGACGCCGTTATTCGTCGTCTTGAAGACCCCGCCCGTCGCCGAGGCCGCGTAATAGATGTAGGGGTCGGACTCGACCACGGCGAGGTCGACGAATCGTCCGCTCATGTTTGCCGGGCCGATGTTGCGGAGCTCGAGCCCCGACAGGATCTCGGTCGTGAGCTCTTGGGTCGAGGCTAGGCCGCGACGACGCTCAAGCCAGCGATCAGAAAGCAAACACGAAAACGCATGGACATCTTCCTCCGCTGGCGCGGGATGTTAGCATTTTTGCTATTCGCTATTCGACGCGCGGACGTGGCGAGCTCGCTGAATTCGATCCCCGGTCTGTTTAATGACTATCGGGTCCGTTATCTCGTGCCCTCGCAGACAGCGGCCCAACCGGCTCTAGGTCACATAACGTGGAATTGAGCGGCGGCACAGCGAAGTCGTTGCCGAAGCCGACGCCCTTGCAAAGTATCTCATGCGTTCTCGAAGGCTCTGTGCCGTCCGCTCGAATTCAGGGTTAGACCTCCTAGCCCTTTGGCGAAGCACCGTCGCCTTCACCGATGGCGACAGGTTCGGGTTTCCGAGACGGATATGACACATGCTCGCGCCCGCTCGACTCCTCGCGCTCCTTGAGCGCCTTGTAGATCGCACGAAGATCGTACCCATGCCGAGACGCATGCTCGTCGCGGACACGGCGGACCTCGTTCACGATTGGATCTTCCGGCATTGTCTTACTCCTCTGACAATTCTTCCGGTGTGCAGATTACCGACGGTTCATGGCCGTTGGCCCGACAAATGCGCTCGATCGCCGATCGCATCGCCGCATTGGCCATGTGTTTGCAATTCCAAGTTAGAAGGTAATCGACACCATTCGTCACCGAAATACTGATGTGGAGTGCATCCTCCACGGCCTTCTTGGGAAGAGGCCCGGGCTCAACCAACTCCGAAGCCAGTTCAACGGCACTTTCGGACACCGCAAGAATCTTCAGTCCGGACACGACTTTCAATCTCGCAGCCGCAGCATCCGCGTCGCCCGCGCCCGCCTCCCCTAGCACCAGTTCAGACACGACTAGCTCGAATCGCTCACGCTCCGAGTCCCACCAATCCTGAGTAACGCGTTGATGGCCGGCGACGACGATGTCTCGACTGGGACGAGAAGTCAGGTAACTAATGACCGACGTCTCGACATAGACCTTCGGCTTAGTCATCGATACCAGTCTAGCCGATTTGACGCGGTGTGGCCTATGGAAGGAGGGCTAACCCTTGATAGGAAGTGTGCAGGGGCGCGTTTTGCGGGAAATCCGCACGTTGCGTGCGAGGTGGAGGCGGCTGGAAAACGGGGACATGGTAAGGACGGAGGCACCGGCACGTGGCGAAAGCCGCCGGCAACAGCTACTCCCTTTACCTACATCTACCGCGCCAGCCCTCGACCCTACCAGGTAAGCGGAGTCATGGGACGGCCACCGACCCATTCCGAGTTTGTCGCGAAGGCGGGGCCGGCGGGGTGTTCTGAAGACGTTCCTGAGTCCTGGCGGATCACTCGGAGGCAGGGACTGCGAGCTTTCCGAGTACGCGATCTCGGATCCACGCCGGGTCCCACCACTCGATCGGATTCACCGCAAGGCCTCGGATCAGAGTGGTGAAGTGTAGGTGGTCGCCGCCCGCGAGGCCCGTCTCTCCGGTGCGCCCCAGCGTGTGTCCCTTGTCCACCTCTTGGCCTTCGGTCACGTCGATGGTAGAGAGGTGGCTATAGAGGCTCATCAACCCGACGCCATGATCGAGCACGACGGTGTTTCCGTAGATGCCGAAGTAGCGCGCCATGACGACGACGCCGCGGTTCGCCGCGGGCACGGGAGCGGAGCTCACCGATGCCAGGTCGAAGCCGAGGTGGTCCTGCTGATCGACTTTCTTTCCGTCGAAGAAGTAGGTGCGCCGATCGGCGAAGGAAGACATGACCTGACTCCCCGGAAGTTGAAGAAACGTGTCGCTCCACAGAAAGGTCTCGCGCGAGGCTCGGCCGAGCTCTCGCAGAGACTCGGCGTTGCGCGAGCGCAGCTCCCCGTTGATAGCGAGGTAGTTCTCGAGCAGGTCGCCTCGGTCCGATTGGCCGGGGGTCCGAGCGAGTATTTCGGGCACGACCTTCTCCATGAACGCCGCGCTCAAGCGGATGGTGTCGGTCTCGAGAGGACGAGCGAAGAAGCGCTCCACAAAGGCGATCGTTGCCGCGTTGCCAAGGTTATCCTCAACGACGAGGCGGATCTCGCTCGGCTCGGAGAGATCGTAGGGGACGCCGTAGAGCGCGAACCGCGCTGCGGGATCGCTGCCACCGAGCGCATGGCCCGGGAAGAACCACGAGCCCGCCTGCACGCCATCGCGGGCTCCTTCCTCGAGAGCTCGATCACCGACGCGGTAGACGACCACTCCGCTTCCGCCTTGCGCGACGTAGTTTTGCCGGGAGGTGACGCCAAGCGTAGGCGGCGTGAGTCGCACGGGAAGATCGACGTTCTCCTTCGAGACTCGCGGCCCGCGCAAGAGAGCGCCGGCGCCCTCCGCCGTCACGCGGAGAGTGAGGTTGCCCTCGGCGAGCTCGGGGATTGTCGCGGGACTAAGCTCGACGTCGAGCTTCACCTCCCGTACGCGCCCCCGCCAGAACGCCCAGGGCGCAGGCGCCTTCATCACGCGCTCGCCGAGGAGGACGGCGCGCTCTCCCTGAGCGGCTTCGACCCGCAGGGTCGTCACACCCCGCGATGCACTCGCGCGCACGGTAGCGGTCGTGCCGCCCCGGCCTACGCCGGGACGATCGGTCCCGACCTGCAAAACGGGCGCCGCGCCGGGCCAGAAGAGGACGTACAGAGCGAAGCCGAGCATGCCGGCGACGAGGACGAAGCGTAGAAGTTTGAACATGACAGGCGATTGTATCCCGCGCGACGCCCGACGAGATCTCGGGCGTGGGGTCGAGTCAGCTCGGTCTCCTCATTTGCGGACCAAGTCGGCTGCTTCCGCCATCAAGCAGGACAGAGCGCGTCCTGTCCAAATACTCGAACGGCGCCGAAAGCTCGAATCCTAGAGGTGTTCTTGGCGAACGAAGCGTAGAAGCGTCCTTTCAAAACGCCCCGGCTGACGCAGGTCTTGCGTTCGTTCTTGTTTTTGGACACGACGCCCACGCGGGTGGGCGAATGAATCATCAGCTTTCGACGAGCGCCCACGCGGTCTTGCTGAGCACTGCGACTTTCTTTCCCATCTCGAGCGCGCGCGGAGAGCTCGCATTGCCGTCCAAGCCGCGCTTGTAGACACCTTGGGCGATTCCGGCGAGCCGAAACATCGAGAACGCCATGTAGTAAGACCAGTCCGCTATCTCGGTGCGCCCGGTGTGTCGGCAATAGCTCGCGATGGTCTCCGCTTCGGTTGGGATACCGCTCGCGCTTCCCGCTAAAGAAGCGAGCCGCGCGTGGTGGGTGTCGACGTGATACGTCTGGCAATAGTAAGCAAGGTCTGCAAGTGGGTGTCCGAGCGTCGAAAGCTCCCAATCCAAAACGCCGATGATACGTGGCTCGAGCGGATGAAAGATGACGTTGTCCATGCGGTAGTCGCCATGCACGAGGCTCGTCGAGTCGTTTACGGGCGCATTGTTCGGGAGCCAAGCGATGAGGCGATCCATGGAGGGGATGTTGTTTGTCTGGGCCGCTTTGTACTGGCGCGTCCAGCGACTCACTTGCCGCTCGAAATAGTTCCCCGGCTTGCCGAAGTCGCCTAGACCGAGCGCGTCGTAGTCCACTTCATGAAGCGCGGCGAGGGTGGCAACCATCGCTTCGTGCAAAAGCGCCCGGTCCTCGGATTTTGCCTCGGGCAGCGTTGCGTCGGAAAGGACGCGGCCCTCCAGAAACTCCATGACGAAAAACGGCGTTCCGATGATCGTGGAATCCTCACAAAGATGCAGCACGCGCGGTACGGGGATCGCCGTCGAAGCGAGCGACGCCATGACGCGGTACTCGCGCTCGACCATGTGCGCTTTGGGAAGGAGCTCTCCCGGCGGCTTTTTCCGAAGCACGTAAGAGGCACTTTCGGATTCGAGAAGAAAGGTCGGGTTCGATTGGCCGGCGTCGAACTGACTGATGCGGGGCCGTTCGGAAAAACCGTCGAGAATGTTTTGCGAGATAGGCGCCGAGCGCGGCCTCGTCGAAGCGGTACGCTTGTCGAACGGCGACGAGCTTCACCGATATTTCCTGAGCTCCAGCTTCGCGATGGCTTCCCGGTGCACGTCGTCTGGGCCGTCGGCGAGACGGAGCGCTCGGATGTGGGCCCAAGCGAGCGCGAGTCCGGTATCGCCGCTCACGCCGAGTGCACCATGCGTTTGGATCGCTCGGTCGAGCACGCGAAGCGCCGCGTTCGGAGCGACGACTTTGATCATCGCTATCTCTGTCCGGGCCTCTTTGTTGCCGACGGTGTTCATCCGATGGGCCGCGTGCAGGGTCAGAAGGCGTGCTTGGTCGATGTCCATGCGCGAGTCGGCGATGTCGCGCCGGAGCGCGCCTTTGTCTGCGAGAGCCGAGCCAAAAGCTTTACGCGCGAGAGTGCGCCGGCACATTTCTTCGAGAGCCCTCTCCGCGGCGCCGATGGCGCGCATGCAGTGGTGGATGCGCCCCGGACCGAGGCGGCCTTGCGCGATCTCGAATCCTCGGCCTTCGCCGAGCACTAAATTCGTTTTGGGAACGCGCACGTGCTCGAAACGAATCTCCGCGTGCCCATGAGGCGCGTCGTCATAGCCGAAGACCGAGAGCATACGCTCGATGTGGACGCCCGGAGCGTCACGCGGCACGAGGATCATCGCGTGCTGCTGATGGCGATCGGCCTCGGGATTACTCTTGCCGAGGAAAATGAACAGCTTGCAGCGCGGATCGCCCGCACCGGAGATCCACCACTTGTGCCCGTGGACGATGTAGTCGTCGCCGTCCCGCGTGATCGTTGCGGCGATGTTGGTGTCGTCCGAAGAGGCAACCGCCGGCTCCGTCATCGCAAAGGCCGAGCGGATCTCGCCCGCGAGAAGCGGCTCGAGCCAAGTTTTCCTCTGCGCGTCGCTGCCGTAGCGAACGAGCACTTCCATGTTTCCTGTGTCGGGTGCTGAGCAGTTGAAAACTTCCGGCGCCATCGGCGAGCGTCCCATGAGCTCGGCGAGGGGCGCGTATTCGAGGTTCGCGAGGCCGGCGCCGAGCTCGCTATCGGGCAGGAAGAGGTTCCACAGCCCTTGGGCCCGAGCTTTCTGCTTCAGCTTCTCGACAATCGCCGTGGGCTGCCACCGATCGCCCTCGGCAATCTGCGCAGCGAAAACGGGCTCGTTTGGATAGACGTGCTCCTTCATGAACGCGTCGACGCGTTCGTGAAGCGACCGCGCGCGGTCAGATGTCTCGAAGAGCACGCCTTTTTATATCACCTCCTCGACCCTCAGCGGCCTCACCCACCGACCGAGCGTCGGCTGCTCGAGCGCTCACTTTTCTGGCGCGGCGATAGGAACGAAGACGCCATGAGTGTAGGCGGGGTCGAAGTCGTTTGTGGCTTGCGCGAGATCGAACCACAGGTCCCACGCGGCTTCGAGCTCGGCATCGCTCATCTCTTTGATATTGAGGTCATCTTCACTGAGCATCTGCATCGTCCGACTCCACAACATCGATTCTTTGGGGGAGATGAGCGTGAGCGAGATCGCAGCATTTCGCGTGAGCCTCCGGCAAAGGAAGCTCGGCGAGCTTGGACTCTCGAAACTTCTCGAAATAGGTTCGTGCGGCACGCTGATAATTGCGCAGTCTTTTTCTATCCGCCTGCTGCAACTGGTCCACCTCTCGCGCCAGAGCGATGACAACGTCTTCACGACTCTTACCCGAAAGCGCTGCTTGAACAGCCTCTCGTTCCGGCCGCGTCCCGACTCGAGACGCAAGCGTTATTATCCGGTCGACATCGGTGGTCAGCTCCAACTCTCGCTCCTTCGAAAGCAGTCGCGCCAGCTCGGCGACTGCTGGGTAGTCTTTCGCGCGTTGCGTGTGCTTCATCTGGATCAAGGACTCGATGTCCACTACCAGCAGTTGCCCGGGCTCGCCTCCCGAGAACAGCCGCTCGCACGATTCCACGGAAACCCGCGGCGGTCGGGTGAAGAAGCGCAGCGTATGCGGCGGCCGCGCTCATCCGCAAACTCGAGATGACTCGACCAGCCGGCGGCGAGCCACCTGATGTCGAGTGGCGCGCCAGGACGATATCGCGCGCCTCTCGAAGCGAGAACGTCGAGGACCCGAGTACAGGCTTCCGGAGTCTCCTTCAGAATCCAGTCACCGTCCTTACTCATGATCGCGATTCGATAGTAAACGACTGCCTGGCCCGAGGCGAGAGCGGCAAAAAGGTGTTGCGCGTTGAACTCTTGCGTCAATCCAAAGTAGATATTCTCCACAGACAAATCTTAACAGCCGCTTTTCGGATACCCAAGCTGGCTTAGGGTGCGCCAAAGGTCGCCTCGCTTGCGCCTCGCCTAGCCCCCGCGCGCACGCAGGAGTTACACACGGTGCTAAACTCGTTCGAAGAGCTCGAGCGCTCGCGGCCACCAATCGATGAAAATAGGCGTGAACCTAATCAATTTCGGTCCGGGAGTGACTCCGGAATCACTTGCCAACTGGACGCGTCTCACGGAGAAGCTGGGCTTTCACTTCGTGGCGGTTTCCGACCACATAGCCGTCACGCCGGACGTTGCCGAGCAGTATCCGGCGCCGTTCTACGATCCGTTCACGACGCTGGCGTGGCTTTCGGGCATCACGGAAACGCTGGAGCTGGCAACGACGGTGGCCATCCTTCCGTATCGCCATCCACTCCAGCTTGCGAGAGTCAGCGCCAACTTGGATCGCATCTCGAACGGGCGCTTCATCCTTGGTGTCGGTGTCGGCTGGGCAAGAGAGGAGTTCGAAGCACTAGGGATTGACTTTAGTGAGCGCGGTGCCATCACGAACGACTACCTGGCCGCCATAAAAACGCTCTGGACGGAGGAGCGCGCTTCGTACGATGGGGCCTTTGTATCTTTTAGAGATGTTCAGACAGCGCCAAAACCCGTGAGAGATCCGCACCCTCCGATCTGGGTGGGAGGCTCGAGCCAGGCGGCGCTTCGGCGAGCCGTGCGCTATGGAGACGGCTGGCACCCTATCCATGTGCGAACCGACTGGCTGGAGGCGAAGGGCCTCCCTCGCCTCAGGCAGATCGCCGACAGCGAGAATAGAGCGATGCCGGCCCTATGTCCTCGCATCAAGCTCACGCTCACCCCGAATCCGCTCCCCGAGTCCGACCGGGTCGCGGGCGAAGGGAGCATCGATCAAGTTCGTCGGGATTTTGAGACGCTCGAAGCCTTGGGCGCTTCGCATGTTTTGCTCGATACCTTCTCCGGCGATCTGGAAGCGACCCGTCATCACGAAACGTTCTGGGAGATGCTGACGGTGACGGCGGAGCAGATTTTGGACTTGCCGAAGAATACCGAGCGCTGAGTCGCTGGGCTTCGCCGGCGGAAAGTTTCGGCAGAAAGCAAAGCCACTGGCTGGGGCTATTCTGTGTGGACAGCGTAGTGTGCCAATACTCAGAGTGAAGGCGACATCCATCATTATTAAAACCTGTAGGGCTGAAGCAGGGGCCGGAGACGTTCTTTGCTTTGTCAACGTTTAGGTTCTTGAAGGCCTCCGGCGGCGGCGCGGCAACTCAGAGACGGGGATCCTCAGCTCGCCATCGCGTTTCTCGAAGCCTTTGATCCTCGGCAACGAAACGAGGCCGCTCCGCGTAGGCTGCCTCCCGAGTGCGGGGTCTTCGTGCACCTCGGAGATCAACCTGTTGTCGAGACCTTGATGATTTCCTTCCATATGGATGGGCGATGTAAGCGCGAACGGCCGTGCGAAGATGATTCTCTCGGAGCGGAACCATTCTGTGAGGCACTCGTTTTTTTCGACCTGACACGGGTAGGCCAGGC
>SMYC01000141.1 GCA_004356105.1 Acidobacteriota bacterium
GACATCGCGAAAGCGAGCACGGAGGACGAACCCGCCGCAAACGTGTACAGCCCGTAGACGCGTCCCCGTTCAGTACTTGGGAACCAGTTGGAGAGGACTCGGCTCCCGGGAGCCCAGCCCATGCTCTGTGCGAAGCCGTTCAAGCCCCACGGGATCACGAGCCCGGGAAGTCTCGTCGCAAAGCTCACCACCCAATTCAGACCGAAGGAGAGCACGGCGCCGAGACTCATCATGCGCCGGCCACCGAAGGCGTCTCCGAGGTTGCCGTTCACGGCTTGGCCCAGCGCGTAGCACCAGAGAAGCGTCGCGCTCGCCCAGCCGAGCGACGTCTTCGAGAGCCCGAGCTCTTCTTCGATGCCCGGGATAGCGAAGCCAAACGTCTGCCGTCCCGTGTAGTAAAAGAGGTAGCAGAACATCGTGGCGAGAAGAACCCGCCTCTGCGCAGAGTGGAAGGACTCTTCACGCATCTGCCGCTCTCGGGCTAGAGATCAGCCGCCAAGTCCTTGGCCATCTCCAGGTGTAGTGGCATGCCGATGCTGCGGTAGCCGGTGATGGCATCGCTGAAAAGCTCTCGAGCCTTCTCGCGATCGCCCGACGCGTTTCGGTCGATCAGCATCTTGGCGTACCAATACCGGATCTGCGGCTCTTCCAGTTTGTGGGGGAATTCTCGAGCGTAGCGTAGCGCGATGCGGAAATGGGCTTCTGCCGCATCCCAATAGCGACCGCATGCCGCGGCGATGCCGGCTGCGGTCTCGGGCATGAGCGCACCATGAGATGAGCACTTCACATTCTCGAGGGGTTCTCTCATGAGGGGGTACAGCTCCGCCGCCCGATCGTCATCGCCTAGAGCACCGCGAGCGCCGGCACCGCGAACAACAACGCCGTCTGCTTTCCAAGATCGTTTTCCAGGCCAGGCGTGGGCAGCTCCATTGCGTCGAGCTGTCGAAGGGCATCCCTGTCTCCTCCATAGGCTTGTACGAGCATGAGAGTGGGTCGTGAACTTACCGGTAACTCGGTGCCTTCATCCGCTCCTACCGATTCATGGGCGAGCTCAAGGGCCACCTCATGACGACCACTCCAAAGTTCCCCCAACGCCAGAAGAGCGAGGGTCTCGCGAATCCCCCAGGGAATGCCCACCGTCCGTGCCCAGTCCAGGATCTCGCGCCCGCGAGACTCGAGGCCAGCTAGATCTCGGTCCATAATCTTGTATTGCAACTCGCAGGTGTAGCCAACCCACATCGGGAGGACATGGCCGAGTCGACCGGACAGGCTTTCCAGCTCGTCTTGATTTGCTTCGGCATCCCCATCCCCCCTCCGGCCACTGTACAACAGGTGGAGTTGTTTCCACGCCAGAGCGTCTGTCAGAGCCCACAAATCGCCGGCGGAGCGCATCAGCTCGACCGCACGCTCTGCGGCGACGATACCGGGGGCCAGGCGCAAATAAAGCCAATAGCGAACGGCGCTTTGGATAAGCGTTTGTGCTTCCAAATGGCTGTCCCCGAGCGCGCGAGCAATGTCCTCGGCTTCTGCGATGCTGGATTCGGCGGCCTGGTACTGACTCGAGCTACTCAACGTAGCGCCTTCAACGGCCAGAAGCCGGCAGCGCTCAGCGCTCGGGTCGGTGCCCACGGCTTGCAGGCCGCGTTGAGCCGCGCGCAAAGATTGATCAACCAGTCCCATTGTGTTCCACAGGTGTGCGGCCAGGTCATAACAGATGCCGGCCACCGCCTGGCGATCGCCCAGCGTCTCCAAGAGAGGGAGAGCTGCTTCCCAGTCGTGAACGATGTCTTCTAAACGCCCAAGCCGACGGTTGGCATCACCGCGCTCGACCAGTATCCGTGCGCGGAGCTCGATGTCATCTAACTCGAGCGACAGAGCTTCATCCAAGTAAGCAAATGCTTCCTGGGCGGCCGAAGCTTCAAGCGCCCGCTTGGCCGCCAGGTGGAGATAGTGGGCCGTCTTTCCCGGATCGGCTGCTGCGCCGGCTTGCAGCAAATGGTGAGCCAGATCTTCGACTTGCTTCGAGCCCGCAGCCTCCAGCGCGTTCGCGATCCGCACATGCAGCCGTTGCTTTCGCGGCAACGACAATCCAGTCAGCAACGTTTGTCGAATCAACGCGTGGGTGAACGCGTAGGTTGGCTCCCTCGCTTCTGAGCCCGGGGCTACCAACTTTGCCTTCTCCGCTTCCTCGATGGCGTCGAGCACGTTGGCGGAGCTCAAACCCTCGATCGATTCGAGAATGTGCAGATGGAACTTCTTCCCCATGACCGCCGCGACGGTGAGCACCTCGGGTGTCGCCTCACCCAAGCGCTCGAGCCTCCGCCCGATGACCAGACGCACTCCCTCCGGGACTTCGATCTCCGACTCGCTGAGCTCCGACTTCCAATTCCCCTCGGCAGTGAAAAGCTTTCCTTCCTCAGAGAGATGCTCGAACACTTCCTCGACGAAGAAAGGGTTTCCCTCGGTTTCGCGATAGAACGTGTCCACCAAAGACTCGGGAGGCGGCCCGCCTCCGAGTGCGCTAAGAAGCTCGGCCACCGCGGCTCGAGGAAGCCTCCTCAACGTAAGACGTCGGGCTAATCGCTGCCGAACGAGCTGAGCCAACACTTTCTCGAAGGGCTTGCCTACATCGAGGTCGACGTCTCGATAGGTGCCGAGAATAAGAACGGGTAGTCGATTGAGGTTTTGCACCAGGTGCTGCAGTAGATGCAAGCTCGATTCGTCGGCCCAGTGCAGGTCGTCGAGAAGCCACACGACGGGGCGCTCCGAGCTCGCGCGCTCGACGAATTTCTGGAAATTCTTGAAGAGGTATCGACGCTGCTGCTCCGGCGGGAGCTCGATGGGCGGTCCGATATCGTCGAAGATCTGGCGGAGTCCCGGCATCAATTTCGCGATTTCGGATGCGGAATCGCCCAGTGCCGCCCGAAACGCTTCGTGTGGGATATCGCGCGACGCTTGCTCCAATCCTTAGATCCAAGGCAAGTACGGCTGCGCCCCTTCAATCTCGTAGCAGTGGCCTTGGAGCGCGAGAAAGCCTTCTTTGCTCGCGAAGGCGAGGATTTCCTCACAAAGCCTAGTCTTCCCAACGCCAGGCTCTCCACCGACGAGCGCGAGGCTTCCTTTCCCCGCGCGAAGTCCTTCAACGAGCTGCCGCAGCTCCACGACCTCGCTCTCGCGTCCCACGAAAATACGTTCCGGCGTCGCTCCCGCTTCTAAAAGCTTTGGACGCGCCACCAACCGACGAAGCTCCGAACGCGTGTGCTCGTGCGACGGCCGTCCGTCCGCATTCTTCGATAGGAGTTGCTCCACCAAAGGCTGGATGACCGCAGGCAGTGCCTCGCTCCCGTGAGGTGAATCCTTCAGAATCGCCGCCATCGTCTCGGCGCCGCTGTTTCTTCTGAAGGGATGCGTTCCCGTCAGAATCTCCTGGAGCACAATCCCGAACGCGAACAAATCACTGCGGCCGTCGACTTTCTCGCCGCGAAGCTGCTCGGGCGACATGTAGCCGGGGGCTCCTACGATGTGTCCCCGGCGGCTCACGCCCTCTATCGTCTCCGCCTCGCTGTCCGCCGTTGCGAACTCCACCTGCTTGGCCAAGCCGAAGTCCATGACCTTCACGTGCCCGTCCCGGCCCAACATCACATTCCCTGGCTTCAGATCTCGGTGTACGATGCTCCGCGCGTGCGCCTTCTCGAGCGCCTCCGCCACCTCCAAGCCAATGCGCAAGGCGTCGATAAGCGACGGTCGCTCCCGCTCGAGCCGACTGGCGAGCGTCTCTCCTTCGACATACTCCATCGCGATGAAGGCCCGCCCGTCCTCTGTCTCCCCGGTCTCGTACACCTTGCATATATAAGGATGATCGAGAGCAGCCGCGGACTTGGCTTCGCGCCGAAGGCGAGCAAGGGCGGTCGCGTCACTCTGGAGCGCCTCGGGCAGAAACTTGAGCGCGACGCTGCGCTCGAGCTCGGTATCCTCAGCAAGAAAAACCTCACCCATACCCCCCTTGCCAATCGGCTCGAGAATTCGGTAACGCACGGAGCGAATCCTACCAGTTTGGACGTCGCAGATGAGCGGATAAGTTTCCTGTGGAGCTCCGGTGTTCGCGGAGTTGCCAATGACATGACCGCACTTCAGCAGAGTGTTTGGAGGCGTCGTTTGTTGAAATGGCTGGAGGATGGGTTTTGAGGGCGGGGCCCCGAACGGCGTAAACGCGGGTTTAACCCGACGTCAATCGCGACTATCTCGTGATTCGCGAAACTTCGCGATCAGTTCACGCACGAACGGGAGAAGCTCGACGGGAACGTCAACGAGCGTTTCTTTTTGTTCCTCTAGGGCATGCTCGTGCTCTGCGAGCGCCTCCTCATCGGTTTGGTTTTCGTAGTGCTCAATGACCTCCTGGACGCGCTTCTCGTCCCAGCCTGCTGGGAACCTCGCCTGTTTCATTTTTTCTTCCTCCGGCGTTTGTAGGTGGCCAAAGCCTTGCCCGTCAGTTCATACGCCGTAATGACGAAAACACTGTTCGGCTCCGGGTCCGGCACGTAGACAACTTGAAGGTAACGACCGGCGTCCGTCTGGCCCACGGCGATGCGTGAGTTCCGTCGCCCAGGGAAGTCATCTCCCGGCTCTCGGAGAACATCTTCGACCTCCCCCTCGTCAACATCATGGTTATAGATGTGTGGTTGTCCGGTAGCCGGGTCCACGAAGAACCTAATGTTCACTACCTTCCTATTTTACAACGCCTCCAGCCACAACGCAGGTTCGGAACGGGGAAATCGGTCGGTTTCTCGAGCTCCTGAATCGAGTCGTACCTCTTGTGAACGCCTTTCTCCTGGCAAATCGGTTGCACCACTCGGCTCTGACGGGCAGGGTGCTTTGCACACTCTGGTCTCTTTGAGTTGCGGGGGCTGAGTGTGGGTATCGCTGCCGAACAGCGGCATCGCGGCGGGGTCGGATTTTGAACCCAAGCAGGCCCTTTTTTCAAACGGCTCATAGCCTGCTCTAGGGCTAGAGCTTCGCCGCCAGTTCCTTGGCCATCTCCATGTGTAGTGGCATGCCGATGCTGCGGTAGCCTCCGATGGCATCGCTGAGAAGCTCTCGAGCCTTCTCGCAATCGCCCGACGTGTTTCCGCTCGATCAGCATCTTGGCGTACCAATAACGGATCTGTGGCTCTTCCAGTTTGTGCGGAATTTCTCGAGCGTAGCCGAGCGCGGTGCGAAAATGGGCTTCCGCCGCATCCCACGAGCGGCTACATGCTGCGACGATACCTGCCGCGGTCTCAGGCATGAGCGAGCCAAAGAGTCCGATTTTCACATTCTCGAGGGGTTCTTTCACGAGCGGGTATAGCTCCGCGGCGCGATCGTCTTCGCCTAGCACCGCGAGCGCCTCGGACGCTGGACAAACAACAACGCTGTTTGCTTGCGAAGGTGATTTTCCACTCCATAGGTGGGCAGCTCGAGCGCGTCGAGCTGTCGCAGCGCCTCGCGGTCTCCTCCGTAGGCTTGCACGAGCATGAGAGTGGGACGAGAGCTCAAGGGTACCTCGTTAGCTTCCTCTTCTACCGATTGATGCGCCAACTCGAGTGCCGCGTCACGGCGACCACCCAGAGTTCCCCCAACGACAGCAGACCGAGGGTTTGGCCAGCGCCA
Source organism: Acidobacteriota bacterium (assembly GCA_004356105.1). Lineage (GTDB taxonomy): Bacteria > Acidobacteriota > Vicinamibacteria > Marinacidobacterales > SMYC01 > SMYC01. The sequence continues at coordinate 5,647 of SMYC01000141.1, forward strand.
AGGGGAAAGCCCAAAGCCCGTGTCCAATCCAGGGTCTCGCGCCCGAACGATGCGAGGCCAGTCAAATCACCGTCCAGTATCTTGTGGTAAAGCTGGTTGGAGCCGCTACCCCACGCTGCGAAGACATGGCCGAGTTGGTTGGACAAGCTTTCGAGCTCGTCGTGCAGCGACTCAGCATCTTTCCTCCGGCCGCCGAAAAACGAGTGGATTTGTGCCCACATTAGCGCGTCTGCCAGTCCCCACAAATCGCCGGCGAGGCGCATCAGCTCGACCGCGCGCTCGGCATCAACGGCCCCAGGCGCCACGCGGACATAAATCCAATAGCGAAAGGCGCTTTGGACTAGCGTTCGGGCCTCCAAATGGGCGTCTCCGAGCGTTTGAGCGATGTCCTTCGCGTCTGCGATGCTGGATTCGGCGGCCTGGTACTGACTTGAGGTATCAGCATGGCACCTTCAACGGCCAGAAGCCGACAGCGCTCGGCGCTCGGGTCTCTGCCCCCGGATTGCAGACCGCGTTGAGCCGCGCGCAAAGACTCATCGAGCCTTGCCAATGTGTTCCCCGGAATTGCCGCCGATCTGCCGAACGGATACTATCCTCCGTTGAATCGAAGGTCGTGCTATCACGGGAAACCGCATGAGTTTTTTGACCAAACGCGCTCCTCTTCTTTGCCTCCTCCTCACGTCCTGCAACGGCGGCGCGGACCCACCCGGCGAGCTCGAGCGTAGCTTCGGAGGCCCCGGCCGATAGGTGGGAAACGCTGTAATGCAGCTCGCGGACGACGGCTTTATCGTCGTCGGTTACAAGGACAGCTTCGGTTCCGGAGGTACGGACGTCTATTTGATTCGGACCGACCGAATCGGCAACACCGTTTGGACGCGAACCTTCGGTGGCCCGGGCGACGACTTCGGATGGGACGTGCTCCCGGCGGATGACGGTGGCTTCATCGTGACCGGCTTCACGAACAGCGAAGGTGCGGGCGGCGACGATATTCTTCTACTGCGAACGAACGGAGAAGGCGAGCTCCTGTGGCAGCGCACGTTTGGCGGCGCCGCGGGCGAGCGCGCCTGGGCGATGGCGCCCTTCGGCGAAGGCTTTGTGATCGCCGGCCAGACAAAGAGCTACGGGAATGGAGACTGGGACATCTATCTCATTCACGTGAGCCAGGACGGTGACACGCTCTGGACGACGACAGCGGGAGGGAAGGACGTTGACCGCGTGTTCTTCGTCACGACCACGGAGGATGGGCAAGCTGTCTTCGCGGGCATGTCGTCCTCGTTCCGACCACTCCGTGTTGACGTTTGAGTTCGTCGTAGATTCTAGCGGCACTCTCATCAAAATCAAGAAGTCGGATCGCGCAGAAAAATTCCTGCATCTCCTGAAGTCGCTGGTATGCAACAACAAGCTGGCCTGCGGCCGCACGGCGAATTACGGATAGGCCCCGCGCAGCTGCTCTTCGTAGGTGATGATCGAAGTGGCCACTACTTCTTCCGGAATCTGAACGAAGTGTTCGACGACTTTTCGATTGCCGCGTTGGAGAGTGTAACGTGATCCGTGTCGAGAACGAACGGCCCCATTAGGACGCAGACTCGGTCGTTTCTATTTCCTTGCGGTATGTCCTCATGGCGTCGACGAACTCGTCGAACGTATCGTCGTCGGCCCACATTCCCGCGAAGTCGCGTAGCGAGCGGACCAAAGTAGTGGATTCGATCTCTATCCTTACTAGTTCACCTTCTGAGACGAAATCGGCCCGCCTCTCGGGCGCGCTGGATCGCTACGGCTCGCGAGGGGGCTTCCACGGTGCAGTTTGGGAAGCCCACTACGGTCGCGGTGAAATGGTCGCCTGTCTTCTTCACAAAGACGTTGTAAGTGAGTCGCTTAGCGGTAGCTTGCGTTGCCATCGTCGATCCTAGCTCCATCCATTCTAGCTGTCCCGTGAAAAGGACACAAAAGTCCCTCCGAATCGACCCGCGTCACGTGGGATGGGCTCCGTTCCGTCACGTCTCGCCGCAAGAAACCGATCTGGCTTCTTCCTGAGTGGAAAGTCCGTCCAAAACCCGTTGTTGAGAAGTCCGACACTAGACTGGAACAGAAGAGAGACGATCTCGAAGTTGCCCACCGACCATCATCGTCGTACCATCGGCGCACTGAAATGTCGCTCGAAGCCGGTCAGCAATTCGCCCACTGCAACATCCTCGAGCCTAACGGCAAATGGTGGAATGCGCGACGTCCTATCGAGCCCGAGACTCCAATGGGCATGGCGGGATGATCGAGGCAAGTGAATCGAGCCCAACGCCCACTCAGCTGGTTCTGGTACAGACTGGTTCAACGAGCTCGAGCGCCTCGCCCGGATTTGCGACGGTTCATAATCAATCGTCTTTTCAATACAGCGACGCAGAGGAGAAACACAAATCATGGCAACGTTGGAAGACCGTCTGAGTGCCATCCGTCAAAGTGCCAAAGATCGCATCCCAGAGGAGAGTCGGGAGCGCATGCACCGAGCGACCGCCGAGCTCGAGGCGTCGGGCGCCGCCGCCCTTGCGGTTGGTGAAGGCGATCCCGCGCCGAGGTTCGAGCTATCCGACAGCCAGTCGGTATCGGTCGAACTGCTCGCAGCACTCAAACCCGGTCCGCTCGTCGTTACGTTCTTCCGCGGACATTGGTGACCCTACTGCAAAGCGGAGCTGGATGCTCTGAACAAATCGAGAGACCGTATCGTCGACGCCGGAGCAACGCTGCTCGCCATCTCGCCTCAGCTGCCTAGCTTCAGTCAAGATCTCATCAAGAAGTATCGGCTCGGCTTCGAGATCCTCCACGACCAGGGGAATCGGGTTGCCGAGCAGTACAAGTTGCGCTTTGAGCTTCCAGACTATCTGCGTGAAACCTACACAGGGTTTGGGATCGATCTCGAGGCCACCAACGGCGACGACAGCTGGACGCTGCCGTTGCCCGCCCGCTACATCATCGACCGAGAAGGCGTGATTCGCTACGCGCGCGTCAACGTAGACTACACGCGTCGACCTGAGCCAGACGAGACGATCGAGGCGCTTCAACAGCTGGACCGATGAAGAAGGGACGGCGACGCCTTCTTATGGCTGCAGGCCATTCCGAAACCTGGCGGCCCTCGCGCCCTACGTCCCTGATTACTAACGAGGACGGGTTTTGACGACGGACAGGACGGGTTTACCGCTACTTACTTTGCTGCCTGTCCGAATCAACCGGTTATAAACCGATTTCATCCTTCAGTACTTTCACGCAAAATGCGTTAAGACTCTCATTTGCCTTCATGGACTCGACAACTAGACGCTCATGTAGCACCTCGCCCACTCGGATATTGAAGCGACCAGAATACTTTTTTCCTACTGTAGCCGACGGCAATGGAACGTCATCTGCCTCGTGGATCGCAATCCACTCATCTACGATGGTGCCGAGCTTCTCATAGACGTTCACTTCATTTTTTCCATGTACGCCACCGAGAGCCAAACCCGGTACGCGACCAATAAAACACTGGTCCTCTTCAGACCACTCCACGACCTTCAGATATTGATTACTTTTCTTCATCACCAACCAGCTCCATAGCCCGCTTCACGTCGTTTATCGGGTACCGCTTTGCGTCCTGTCCGGGTGTTCCACTGAGCGTGATATTGACCCCCTTCGGATGGCGAAAGTTGCGGTGATTACCCTTGCCACCACGACTCACGAAACCAGCGGACTTTAAGTCTCGGATCAATTCTCGAATCTTTGGTGGCACACGGATATGGTACTATAGTGGTACCACCAAGGCAAGATTGCGCGACACATCATCGATGAAAGCGAACCCGGATAGGTCACCTTTCGGATCCGCTCTGATTTGTCGGCTCAGAGGGCCCAGACTCCACGGGCGGCCTACCGTGTCTGGTCTGACTGGTAGGGGAGCGATTTCCGTTCTGACGACCCGAGAGATACAATGCGCGTGTTTTGCGACTGGAATTTGTTACGAATCTGTGGGAGCCTCTGGAGTTTTGTTGGGCCGGGAGTCGATGATCGCTGCACGGTGGCGCCACTCCCGCATCGTCGAGGGTCGGATCCATCAACCGGCCAAACTCGTCAGGGAAAGGGAAGAGTAAAATGAGCAACCACCACCAGCGCGGGCCGTCTTTGCGCCTGCCAACCTTGCTTCGGCTCACGCTAGCACTCGGCGGGCTGCTTTGCGCGTCCAGTGCGTCCATGGCTCAGGGCCCGGGCACCGAAGGGGGTCACTGGGCCTTCCTGGGTGGAGATGCGTGGCATACGCGGTATACGCCGGCCGATCAAATCAACGCGTCCAACTTCGGAGAACTCGAAGTCGTCTGGCGATTCGATGCCTCGAGCTTCGGCCCCAGCACCTCCCGGGCAACGGCCAGCTACATGGATGGCAAGCTGATCACGGTCACGGGCGAACGCCGGCACGTCATCGCTCTCGACCCAGCTACGGGAGAGCTACTCTGGAGCTTCACGGAGCCCAACACGTTCCGCTACGAGTACTCGATGCGGAAGGGATACGGGAAGGGCATCGCCTACGGCGAGATCGACGGTCGCGGGGTGGTGTACATCACCACGCCGGCCTTTTTCCTGCACGCCCTGGACGCCGAGACCGGGCGGCCCCTCGAGAATTGGGGCAAACCCGTGGATGTGCCCGGGTTTCCGAAGTCGGGCACCGTCGACCTGGTCGCGGATCTGATCCAGGACTGGGGTCCGTGGCAGGAATGGAAAAAGCCCTATGACGCCTATCAGGGAATTCCCCTCGAGCTCGGCTACATCACCAGCTCCTCGCCGCCGATCGTGGTCAACGACGTGGTGGTGGTGGGGAACTCCGCCGAGCAGGGCTACAACCAGACGCGCAAGGAAATGGTTCCCGGAGACATCCTCGCCTACGACGCCCGCACCGGGGCCTTCAAGTGGAAATTCCACGTCATCCCGCGTCCCGGAGAAGTGGGGCACGACACGTGGGAGAACGACGCGTGGAAATGGACGGGCGACATCTCTTCCTGGGCGCCGATGTCGGCAGATCCGGAGCTCGGTCTCGTCTACATTCCAACCAACGGGGCCACCATCGACTACTACGGGGGCTTCCATCCGGGCGATAACCTCTACGGCACGAGCTTGATCGCGCTGGACGTCAAAACGGGCGAGCGAAAGTGGCACTTCCAGATGGTCCATCACGACATCTGGAACTACGACACGCCCACGGCTCCGCTGCTGATGGACGTCACCGTCGACGGCAAGGTGATAAAGGGCATCTTCCAGGCCACCAAGCAATCTTTTGTGTACGCGCTGAACCGAGAGACAGGCGAGCCGATCTGGCCCATTGAGGAGCGCCCCGTTCCAGCGTCGACCGTCCCCGGCGAGAAGCTGTCGCTTACGCAACCCTTTCCCACCAAGCCGGCAGCGTTCGACTTACAGGGACGGACGGAGGAAGATCTCATCGACTACACGCCCGAGATTCGGCAGAAGGTGCTCGAGTACGCGCGTGAGAAGAACCTCTTCTTCCCGCTGTTCAATCCGCCAGTGGTCGCCGATAGCCCCGACGCGAACTGGCCGGGTGCGGGCCTCGCCTGCCCCGGGGGCGGAGGCGGCGTCAATATTTACAGCCCCGCCGTGGCGGACCCGCTAGCGGGCATTATGTACGTTGCATCGAGCAGCGGCTGCTCCGCGTACACCCTCATGCCCGGAAAAGAATCCCCGCTCGACACGTCTACCGTGCCGACGGGCGTGAGCCACTCCGAGTGGTCGCGCGCGGCGGGAGGCGGACGCGGCCGACGTGGTGGGGCACCGGGTCGCCCAGACCGGGCAAATATCGACGGGCTTTCCATTTGGAAGGGGCCCGCGGGGCGCATTACCGCCATTGACATGAACACGGGCGAGAATCTTTGGGTGATCCCCAATGGTGATGTGGAGGAGGACCAGCAGGAGGCCATCCGGAATCACCCCATGCTCCAGGGTGTTGCGAACGTCCCGACCAACCCCGGCCGGCGTGGATTCTCGGTAATGGTCGCAACGCCAAACATGCTCATGATTTCCGGCCAGACCAGCGACGGAACCTGGAACCTGTTCGCGATCGACAAGCTCACTGGCGAACGCGTGGGATCCGTCGAGATTCCTGGATCGACGCGGTATGGCATGTCGAGCTGGATGCATAACGGTCACCAGTATGTGATGATCCAGCTCGGGGACGGCCTCGCGGCGATGGCATTGCCCGGAGCCAAGGTAGAAAGCCAGGCGCACTGAGTTGTCGCGGAGGCGGCGAGGGGATTTGAGCTAACCGAGCTGCTGATTACGAAGGAACGAAGAAGGGCCACCAAGGGGCACGAAAGGGTTCAAACCCTTCCCTTGGTGGCCCTTCGTGGTCCTGCCCAAATGCCACTGAGGTGGCGAACCTCAATGAATGGTTCCACATTCCAGGAGGAATTCATGAGCGCTCTCTCTCTAGCTTAGCTTGCGCGGCTTGATGCCGACGAGCTCCATCGCGTAGGACGAGGACCTGTGGCAGATCGACGCCGTCGGGGGAGAGCCAAGGCGGATTACGTCCGGCGCTTACCTCGAGACGCTCTCGCTTTTGCCCGGAGGACA
>SMYC01000142.1 GCA_004356105.1 Acidobacteriota bacterium
CGAGATGGTGATGCCAGGGGATAACACCTCGCTCAATATCGAGCTCGGCACGCCGATTGCTCTCGAGAAAGGCCTGCGCTTCGCCATCCGTGAAGGCGGCCGCACCGTTGGCGCCGGGACCGTAACCGAAGTCATTGAGTAAGCCTCAGTAGAAAAGAGAAGATATATGGCTGTGATAAGCGAAAAGATCCGAATCCGTTTGAAGGCCTATGACCATCGGATTTTGGACCAGTCCACTCACGAAATTGTCGAGACCGCGAAGCGGACGGGAGCGCGTATCGCCGGGCCCATCCCGCTGCCGACGATCAAGAACAAATGGACGGTCTTGCGATCCCCTCATGTGGACAAGAAGTCACGCGAGCAGTTCGAGATGAGAACCCATAAGAGACTTTTGGACATCTTCGAGCCAACGCCTCAAACCGTAGACGCCCTCATGCGACTGGATCTCCCCGCGGGCGTGGACGTAGAAATCAAGGCGTTCGGCAAGGAGCATTCTAAATAGTGACCGTATTTGGATGCCGATCATGAATTCAATAATTGGAAGAAAGCTTGGGATGACGCAGCGTTTCGCTGAGGACGGTAAAGTTATTCCGCTCACTGTTATCAAGGCGGGCCCTTGTGTTGTCGTGCAGCGGAAGACGGAAGAGCGGGACGGTTACGACGCGGTGCAGCTCGGTTTCGTCGAAGCGGGGCGGAAGTACAAAGCGAACAAGCCGACCGAGAAGCATTTCAAAAATGCTGGCGTGGCGCCTTGCCGCGTGCTTCGTGAGTTTGCGCTTGGTGACGGGGATGCGCCCGAGGTTGGCGCGTCGATCAAGGTGTCTGTCTTTGCAGCATCCGATCAGGTGCAGGTGAGTGGTGTGAGCAAGGGCAAGGGATTTGCCGGGGTCATGAAACGCCACGGATTTGGTGGCGGCAAGGCGACCCACGGCTCTATGCATCATCGCGGCCCGGGCTCCATTGGCCAATCGGCTTATCCATCTCGTGTTATGAAGGGCATGCGCGCCCCGGGGCATATGGGCCAAGACCGGGTCACGGTCAAGAACCTCGAAGTCGTCGAGGTCATCGAAGACGAAGATCTCCTGCTCGTCAGAGGCGCGATACCGGGCGCCAACGGCACCTATGTGGAGATCATCAAGACGCGATCGGCGAAGGGACAAGACGATGCCTAGCATTCCCATGGTGGATGTGTCTGACGGTTCTCGCAGCGAGAAAGCGCTGAGTGACGCGGTCTTCGGCGTCAAGCCCAACCGTCATCTTCTATACGAAGCGGTCAAACATTACCGCGCGGCGCGCCATCGCGGCACCCATGCTACGAAGAATCGCGCCGCGGTGAGCGGTGGCGGCGCCAAACCGTGGCGTCAAAAAGGCACCGGCCGTGCCCGTGTCGGCTCGTCGCGCAATCCGCTCTGGCGCAAAGGCGGTACGGCTTTTGGACCCCATCCCCGCGACTATAGCTTCAAGCTCAATGCGAAAGTCCAGATTGGCGCGCTTCGCTCGGCGCTCTCGCTCCGGGTCCAAGAAGAGGGCCTGACGGTCGTGAACGAGCTGGTGTTAGAAAAACCTAGCACCAAGACGCTGAAGGGCCAGCTCGAGAAGCTCGGCGTTTTACCGGGCCGAGTGCTCATCGTGGATCTGAAACCGAGCGACGCTCTCTATCTGTCGGCGCGCAACATGCGTGGCGTTGAAGTACGCTCGACCAAAGCACTCCACACCTATGACGTGCTCGAGGCACGCACCGTCCTTCTCTCCGAAAAGGCCGCAGCGAGTCTGGAAGAGAGGTTGTCGCGATGAGCATGCATGGCACCATCGCCGGACCGCTCATTACCGAGAAAGGTTGTCGCGATGAGCATGCATGGCACCATCGCCGGACCGCTCATTACCGAGAAAGGTTGTCGCGATGAACATGCACGATGTCATCGTCGGACCGCTCATCACGGAGAAAGCGACCGTTCTGAAGGACGATTACCGGACATTGTGCTTTCGCGTCGCTGTCGATGCGAACAAGACCGAGATCCGCGGCGCCGTCGAGAAGCTCTTTGGCGTCAAGGTGCAGTCGGTGCGCACGATGCGGATGAGCGGGAAGCTGAAGCGCTATGGGCGCTTCGAAGGAAAGCGCTCCAATTGGAAGAAAGCTTTCGTAACCCTGCGAGAGGGCGAAAAGATGATCGAGTTCTTCGAGGGGGTCTGATAGGACATGGCAATCAAGAAGTTCAGCCCCACATCCCCCGGACGACGCTTCTACACGGTCCAGAGCTTCGACGAGCTAACCGAGAGGAAGCCGCTCAAGTCGCTCACCGAGCCCAAGAAGCAATGGGGTGGCCGAAACAACACGGGCCGTATCACCGTGCGCTTTCGTGGCGGCGGTCACAAACGGCGCTACCGGGTCGTTGACTTCAAGCGGAACAAGGTCGACGTTCCCGGCAAGGTTGCCTCGGTCGAGTACGACCCGAACCGCTCGGCCCGCATAGCGCGGATCCATTATGTCGATGGCGAGAAGGCCTACATCATCCATCCTGTCGGACTGAATGTCGGCGACAGCATCGTCAGCAGTACGAGCGCTGATATCCTTCCCGGGAACTGCTTGCCGCTCGAGAACATGCCGCTCGGAACGGTGGTTCATAACATCGAGCTCAGGCCCGGCAAAGGCGGCCAAATGGCCCGCAGTGCTGGCGCGAGCGCGCAGCTGGTGGCGAAAGAAGACAAATATGCGCAGCTGCGGCTCCCGTCGGGTGAAATCCGGATCGTGCACAAGAAGTGTCGTGCCACCGTGGGCCAAGTTGGCAATATCGAGCACGAGCGGGTCACCATTGGCAAGGCGGGCCGGAAACGTTGGATGGGTCGCCGTCCTCACAATCGAGGCGTGTCGATGAACCCGGTCGACCATCCGCATGGTGGCGGCGAGGGCAGCACCGCGGGAGGACGTCACCCTGTGACGCCCTGGGGCGTGCCGACCAAGGGTTACAAGACGCGGAACAACAAGCGCACGAACAAATTCATCGTTCGCCGGCGTGGCAAGAAACGAGGCTAGAGAGCTATGGCGAGATCACTCAAAAAAGGGCCTTTCTTGGACGACAGCCTGCTCAACAAGATCGACATCATGAACGACGCGGGAGAGAAGAAGGTCTTGAAGACTTGGTCGCGCAGGTCGACCATCATTCCCGAAATGGTGGGACACACCATCGCCGTTCACAATGGCAAGAAGTTCATCCCCGTCTATATCACGGAGAACATGGTCGGGCACAAGCTCGGCGAGTTTTCCCCGACCCGCACCTTCCGGGGTCACACGACGAAGACGGATAAAGCCTCGAAGATGCGCTAGCGTTTTTCTATAGGACCGGAGACTGAAAGATGGTTCAAGCAAGGGCAACTGCCAAACACGTTCGAGGATCGCCGTCGAAAGCGCGCCTCGTTCTCGATCTCATCCGCGGCAAGAAAGCGGCCGAGGCGTTGTCGATTTTGCAGAACACGAACAAGCGCGTGTGCCGGCCGCTCGAGAAGGTGCTTCGCTCCGCGATAGCCAACGCGCAACAAAAGGCGGTCGAAGAAGCCAAACGGATCGACGAGGACGATCTCGTTGTGAGCAAGGCTTATGCCGACGGAGGGCCGACACTCAAGCGGGTCCGTCCGGCGCCGATGGGCCGTGCTTTCAGAATCGTGCATCGCTCGTCGCACTTGACGATCGAAGTTTCGGAACAGGAAGAGAGCTGATCAATGGGGCAAAAAGTCCATCCATACGGGTTTCGGCTCGGCTATAACAAGACGTGGCGTTCGCGGTGGTATGCCGAGCGTGACTACGGAAAGCTCCTCCATGAGGACTTGAAGCTAAAACGCCAGCTCAAGAAGCGCTTTTCGCACGCAGGTGTGTCTCGAGTCGAGATCGAGCGCGCCGCGAACAAGCTCAAAATCAATATCCACACCTCGCGCCCCGGGATCATCATCGGACGCAAAGGCACTGAGGTCGACAAGCTCAAGCAGGAAATCCAAGCGACGACCCAGCGCGAGGTCTATATCAATATCATCGAGGTCGCTAGGCCCGAGCTCGACGCGCAGCTCGTCGCCGAGTCCATCGCCCTGCAGCTCGAAAAGCGCATCGCCTTCCGCCGCGCGATGCGCAAGGCCATCGATGCCACGATGCGCTTCGGCGCGAAGGGCGTGCGCGTGCGCTGCTCTGGCCGGTTGAACGGCGCCGAGATCGCCCGCTCGGAGTGGTACCTGCTCGGGCAAGTCCCGCTCCACACGATCCGCGCGGATATCGATTATGGATTCGCCGAAGCTTTCACGACTTATGGCCAGATCGGCATCAAGTGCTGGATCTATAAAGGCGAGTTGCTTCCCGTGAGCCCTGCGTTTCGCGAGGAGTCGGGTGATCGCTCGCGGTCGCGCAGAACGGAGTAAGTCGCTATGTTGATGCCGAAGAAAGTCAAACACCGTAAGGTCCAAAGGGGCCGAATGAAGGGCAAGGCTTGGAAAGGCCACACGGTGTCCTTCGGCGATTACGGTCTCAAGGTGCTCGAGCCCGGATGGATCACGGATCGTCAGATCGAGGCCGCTCGGATCGCGATAACGCGTTTCGTCAAAAGGACCGGCCGCATCTGGATTCGGATCTTTCCCGACAAGCCCGTCACCAAGAAGCCGCAAGAAACACGCATGGGTAAGGGTAAAGGCAACCCGGAGTTCTGGGTGGCCGTGGTGAAGCCGGGACGGATTCTCTACGAGATGGAAGGGGTTCCCGCCGAGACCGCGCGCGAAGCGATGCGGCTCGCGGGACACAAGCTTCCGCTCAAAACCAAATTCGTCACCCGTTTCGAGGAGGGTTGATCGCGTGAAGATCGAAAAGGTTCGGGAGCTCGGCGAGGATGAGTTGAGAGATAAAGTCTCTGATTTGGCTGAGGAGATCTTCCGCACCAGGCTTCAGAAAGAGACGGGTCAGCTGGATCAAATGGGGAAAGTCCGCGAACTGCGTCGAGATCTGGCCCGAGTGAAGACGGTGCTGCGGCACATGGAGCTCGAGAAGAGCCGTGGTCAAGCCGATAGTCAGGAATGAGGAACACGAGATGCCCAAGGTAGTCAAAGTAGGCGTGGTCAAGAGCAACAAGATGGACAAGACCGCGGTGGTGAGCGTCGAGCGTTTGGTGCGCCATCCGCTCTATACGCGCGCGTTCAAGAAGACGTCCAACTTCACGGTGCATGACGAGGCGAACAAGTGCCAGGTCGGGGACCGGGTGAAGATCGTCGAGTGCCGCCCGATCTCCAAGCGCAAGCGCTGGAAGCTCGTGGAAATTTTGGTGTCACCGGCCGAGCGTGAGGCTAAGGTCCAAGTAGTTGAAGATGTGAAGTAGTAGACGACAGGGAACGAACCATGATTCAGATGCAAACGATCCTCGAAGTGGCCGACAATTCGGGGGCCAAAAAAATCCTCTGCATCCACCCGAGAGGTGGCGGGGTAGGACGGATCGCTCACCTTGGCGACGTGATCACGGCGTCGGTCAAGGAAGCGACGCCGGAAAGCCCCATCAAGAAGGGGACGGTCGTGAAAGCAGTGATCGTACGGACCTGCAAGGAGCAGCGCCGCAAGGACGGCACTTATATCCGCTTCGACAACAACGCGGCCGTTATTATTAATGACCAGAACGAACCGCTCGGAACGCGCGTGTTCGGGCCGGTGGCTCGGGAGCTTCGTGAGAAAAAATTCATGAAGATCGTGTCCCTGGCGCCCGAGGTTCTTTGAAGTGGCCAACAAACTCAGTATTCGCAAAAACGATCAGGTCGAAGTCATATCGGGTCGGGATCGCGGCAAGCGCGGTAAAGTTCTGCGCGTCATCCCGTCTCGGGCCCGCGCCATCGTCGAGCGCGTGAGCATGATCAAGCGGCACACGCGGCCCAATCCGCAGCAGAACATCAAAGGTGGCGTCGTCGAGCGCGAATCGTCGATCGATTTGAGCAACCTCATGATCGTCTGCCCGGAATGCGACAAAAAGACGCGAACGCGTAAGAAGACGCTCGCGGACGGCCGCAAAGTGCGCACCTGCGCCGCCTGTGAGGGAGTCATCGACAAATGAGCCGTCTCCAAAAGACCTATCACGAGAGCATTCGTCCGCAGTTGATGAAAGACCTCTCCATTACCAATGTTTGGGCGGTGCCGCGCATGACCAAAGTCGTCGTGAACATGGGTGTCGGCGCGGCCTCGGCGAACATCAAGCTTCTCGACGCCGCGATGAACGAGATGGGGGCGGTCACGGGACAGCGCCCGGTCATGCGGCGCGCGAAGAAGTCGATCGCCGCTTTCAAGCTCCGGGAAGGCCAGCCTGTTGGTGCTTGCGTCACACTGCGCGGCAAGCGCATGTACGAGTTCATCGACCGGCTCTTCAACATCGCCCTTCCCCGCGTTCGGGATTTCCGGGGCCTGCCGACGAAATCCTTCGACGGCCGCGGGAATTACACGATGGGACTCGAAGACCAGCTCATCTTTCCGGAGATCGATTACGCGAAGGTCGATCAGACCCGGGGGATGAACATCACCTTCGTCACGACCTCGGGTAACGACGAGGGCGCCAAACGGCTACTCGAGCTCATGGGCATGCCGTTCCGTCGCCCGGAACAGGAATAGGACTGTATTTCGATGACCAGGGAGAGATTTATTGGCTAAACAATCTTCGATTGCGAAGTCGCTGCGCAAACCCAAATTCAAGGTGCGGCAGCACAACCGATGCAATAGTTGCGGTCGGCCGCGAAGCTATCTGAGAAAGTTTCGTCTGTGCCGTCTGTGCTTCCGCAAGCTCGCTCTGGCGGGAGAGATTCCCGGTCTCGTGAAGTCGAGCTGGTGAGGAGGAACAAGGCATTATGATGACCGACCCGATCGCCGACATGCTTACACGGATCCGCAATGGTGTCGCCGCGCGGCTCACCAAAGTGGATATGCCGACGTCGAAGCTCAAGATCGAGCTCGCGCGTATTCTCAAAGAAGAAGGCTACATCCAAAATTACAAGGACATCGAGGACGACAAGCACGGAACCTTGCGCGTTTTCCTTCGCCGAATTGCCGACGGGTCCGAAGTGGTTCAGGGCCTCAAGCGAGTGTCCCGGCCGGGCTGCCGCATCTACGTGCCCAAGGACAAGATCCCCAAAGTCCAAGGAGGACTGGGTATCAATATTTTATCGACGTCTAGAGGACTCATGACGGGCCGCCAGGCAGTTCGCGAAGGCGTGGGCGGCGAGATTCTCTGTAACGTTTGGTGATGAACGAGGATTTGAAGGATGTCTCGAATAGGCGCTAAACCCATCCCGATACCGAGTGGGGTCAAGATTGAAGTCGACGGCCGTACGGTTCGCGTCGAGGGTCCGAAAGGCAAGCTGACCACTACGCTTCCAATCGGGATCCAGGCACGGCAGGAGAACGGCATTTTGAAAGCCGTCCGCGACAGCGAGACCGACGAGCTCAAGGCTCTTTGGGGACTCTCTCGAAGCCTTCTCGCCAACGCCGTGACCGGTGTTGCGGTAGGCTTCGCCAAAGAGCTCGATATCGTGGGCATCGGCTACCGCGCTCAAGTGGAAGGCGGGAAGATCAATTTTGCCCTCGGCTATTCGCATCCGGTCGTGTTCACGATTCCCGAAGGGATCGAAATCAAGATCGACAAGAATACCCATATCGTCGTCTCGGGCGCGGACAAGCAGTTGGTCGGGCAGACGGCCGCCACGATACGCAGTTTCAGAAAGCCCGACCCGTACAAGCAAAAGGGTATCCGTTACACGGGCGAGCACCTCAAGAAGAAAGCCGGAAAAACCGGAGTTACTTAAAGCGTCATGAGAGTTCAAAACACATCGCAAGCAAGAAAGCGCATTCATCTTCGCGTCCGGAAAAAAGTCATCGGAACGCTAAAGCGCCCTCGCCTCGCCGTTTATCGCAGTGCGAAACACATTTACGCTCAGGCGATCGACGACGACAATGGCCGAACTCTCGTCGCGGCGAGCAGTCGGGAGAAGGACGTCTCGGGCGGCGGCAACATCAAATCTGCCGCTTCGATTGGCAAGCTGGTCGCCGAGCGCCTTCGCGAGAAAGGTATCGAGAGTGTCGTCTTCGATCGAGGCGGCTTCAAGTATCACGGGCGCGTAAAAGCGCTCGCGGATGCCGCCCGGAAAGTCGGGCTCAAGTTCTGAGGAAATAAGGAAGGTTCATGCTACGAAAAAAAATCGATGCTAGCCAACTCGACCTCAAAGACCAGGTCGTCAGCATCAACCGTGTCACGAAAGTCGTGAAGGGAGGAAAGAACCTCTCTTTCAGTGCACTCGTCGTCGTGGGCGACGGTAAAGGTCATGTGGGCTTTGGCCTCGGAAAAGCCAAAGAGGTTCCCTCCGCCATCCGCAAGGGAATCGAGATCGCCAAGAAGACCTTGGTCCGCGTGCCGCTTGCGGGCGGCACCATTCCGCATCAAGTGATGGGCGTTTTCGGCGCGGGTCGTGTCCTGCTCAAGCCTGCCACCGAGGGGACAGGTGTCATCGCAGGCGGTGCAGTACGCGCGGTCGTGGAAGCGGCCGGGATCCGCGACATCCTCACGAAGTCTCTCGGTACCTCCAATCCGCAAAACGTCGTCAAGGCCACCATGACCGGGCTCGGTGAGCTTCGGAGCGCCGAAGAGGTGGCGCGCCTGCGTGGCAAGGACGTATCCGAGATCCTGAGTTAAATCGATGTCTGACGAAAAGCCCGAAGCGACGAAGAAGACAGTGAAGAAAAAGAGGACGTCGAAAAAAAGCATCCTGAAGCTGAAGCTCGTCAAGAGCTTGATCGGCTCGACGAAGCGACAACGAGAGACGGTGAAAGGTCTTGGACTTCGCAAGATCCGCGACACCGTCGAGCTTCAGGACACCCCGGAAATCCGTGGGATGGTTAAAAAGGTTCTCCATCTCCTCGAAGTCGAAAAATCATAGAGGCATTTATGAACTGGCATTTTGGCAAGGAAAACTGGAACAGAAAATGAGCCTAGAATCACTCAAGCCCGCAGCGGGTGCGCTCAAATCGAAGCGGCGCGTCGGACGAGGTCCGGGATCGGGCCGGGGCAAGACCGCGGGCCGAGGTCACAAGGGCGCCAAGTCGCGCTCCGGCTACTCTCGTCGTCGTGGTTTCGAAGGCGGACAGATGCCCCTTATCCGCCGCGTGCCGAAGCGAGGCTTCACCAACATTTTCAAAAAGCATATCGAGACGGTGAACGTTCGCGATCTGGATCGCCTGCCCGAGGGTACGGTGGTGACTCTGGAGCTTCTCGTGCAGCAGAAGCTCATTCGCAAGCGCTACGACGGCGTGAAAGTGCTCGGAAACGGTGAGCTCAAGACGAAGCTCGTCGTCCAGGCCCACGCCTTCAGTGAGACTGCCAAGTCCAAAATCGAAGCAGCCGGTGGGCGCGTCGAGGAGCTCAAGGCGTGATCGAGAGCCTCAAGAACATATTCAAAATTCCGGAACTGAGGAACCGTATTCTGTTCACCTTGGGAATGCTCGCCATTTATCGCCTGGGAAGTCATATTCCCACGCCGGGTGTCGACGCGCGCGCTCTCACGGATTTCTTCGACCAGAATCGAGGAACGTGGTTTGGTTTCGTGGATATGTTCTCTGGCGGGAACCTCTCTCGGGTGACCGTTTTCGCGCTTGGCATCATGCCTTATATCAGCGCTTCGATCATCCTCCAGCTTCTGACCGTCGTTTGGCCTTATCTGGAAAAACTGTCGAAGGAAGGTGAGCTCGGGCGTAAGAAAATCACGCAATATACGCGCTACGGCACCGTGCTCCTTGCCGTCATTCAGTCCGGCGGGATCGCGGTGTTTCTGCAGAACACCGAGCTCACGGGCGGTCTCACGCTCGTCGCCAATCCCGGGCTCCCTTTTACATTGATGACCGTGCTCACGCTTACCGCGGGCACCGTCTTCATCATGTGGCTTGGTGAGCAGATCACGGAGCGTGGCATCGGTAACGGCATGTCGCTTCTGATCTTCGCCGGTATCGTGGTCAACTTCCCGGCGGGCATCATCACGACGCTTAGTAACGTATCGACGGGCCAGCAGTCCGTGTTCCAGATCATCTTGCTCGCCGCCTTCATGGTCGCGGTCGTCGGCTTCATCGTCCATGTCGAGCGTGCCCAGCGGCGCATCCCGGTCCAATATGCGAAGCGCGTCGTCGGCCGGAAGATGTATCAAGGGCAATCCACCCATCTGCCGCTCAAAGTGAACACCGGCGGCGTCATCCCCGTGATTTTCGCGAGCTCCATCATCGCGCTGCCTCAGACCGTCGCATCCATGTTTCCGAACAGCATCTGGATGACGAATATCGCGCAGCAGCTTGCCTGGGGGATGCCGCTCTATACGCTGCTCTATGTCACGGCGATCGTGTTCTTCTGCTATTTCTACACCGCCATCATATTCAATCCCGATGACGTCGCCGACAACATGAGAAAATTTGGCGGCTACGTCCCCGGCATCCGACCCGGTAAGCGCACCGCCGAATATATCGATACCATTCTCACACGTTTGACCTTTGGCGGCGCCATCTATCTGGCGGCGGTCTCGGTGCTCCCCGAGTGGATGATTGCCGGTTTTCGGGTAGCGCCGATTCCTCTCATCGGACCTTTTCTCGACGGCATTTTGCCGAATTGGATTACCGAGGGTCTCGGTGTGACCTTCTATTTTGGTGGCACGTCGCTTCTCATCATCGTCGGTGTGGCCATGGATACGGTACAGCAGATCGAAAGCCAGCTCATCATGCGGCACTATGACGGCTTCATGAAGCGCGGCCGGATCCGAGGACGCCGAGGTTAGGCGATAGCCGACATACTCATGATACGGCTGATACTTTTGGGCCCACCCGGAGCGGGCAAAGGCACGCAGGCGGCGCGCCTGGCTACGGAGCTCGGGATTCCGCATATCTCCACTGGCGTTATCTTGCGCGATGCGGCTCGGGCGGGGACGGAGCTCGGACGGAAGGCAAAAGAAATCATGGATTGCGGCCACCTCGTGGGTGACGACGTGATGCTCGGGATTATCCGGGAAAGACTCGCGGAGGACGATTGCGGTCGCGGGTTTATCCTGGACGGGTTTCCCCGGACCATCCCGCAGGCGGAGGCGCTCGACGGGCTGCTAGACGAAGCGGAGACGCCGCCTTTGGCCGTCGCCAATCTCGAGCTCGATGAAGACGAGCTCCGGCAGCGGATTGCGGGCCGGCGCGGCGAAGATCAACGCTCGGATGACAGTGAAGAGACCATGCTCAACCGCTTCCACGTCTATCAGAAGCAGACGGAGCCTCTTTTGGACTATTATAGGGATCGGGTTTCGGCCATCGACGGCCGGGGCACGGTCGACACGGTTTTCGAGAGACTCACGAGCCTTCTCGCTTCGACGGAGGAGCGCGCATGATTTGTCGTCGCTCCGACAAAGAGCTCGAGAAGATGCACCAGGCGAATGCTATTGTGCTGCACATACTCGAGCTCTTGAAGACGGCGCTCGAGCCGGGCATCACGACGGCGGAGCTCGACCGCATCGCGGCGGATTCGCTGAAGCGCGAGGGCGCCAAAGCGGCGTTTCTAGGCTATCGCGGTTTTCCCGCGTCGCTTTGCGTTTCGGTCAATGATGAGGTCGTGCACGGGATACCGTCGGAGACGAAGGTTCTCGCCGAAGGTGACATCGTGAGCTTGGATTTGGGTTCCATCGTGGACGGTTATTATGGCGACAACGCCATCACCGCGGGTGTCGGAGCTATTCCGGAGCAACATGAGAGGCTTCTCACGGTAGCCGAGCGGGCGATGTTCAAGGGAATCGAGGCCATGGAGGCCGGCAATCATATTTCGGATATAGGACATGCGGTGCAAAGCCATGTGGAGTGCCACGGCTATTCGGTCGTGCGCGAGTACGTGGGCCACGGCATCGGTCGTGCGCTTCACGAGGACCCACCCGTACCGAACTACGTACAAGCGGGCCGCGACCCGCGTTTGAAAAAGGGTATGTGCCTCGCGATCGAGCCGATGGTCGTCACGGGCGAGAGTCATGTGAAGACTTTGGCAGATAAGTGGACAGTCGTGACCGCCGATGGTGGCTTTTCCGCTCACTTCGAGCGCTCGGCGACCATCACAGATTCAGGTCCGTGGATTCTCGCGGAGCCCAAGCGAGTGTATTCCGAGGGAGCTAGCATTGTCTAATTGTTCTAAGGAGACTAGCATTGCCTAAAGAAGATGCCATCGAAGTCTCGGCGACGGTGCTCGAGCCGCTTCCGAACGCGATGTTCAAAGTCGAGCTGGATAATAAGCATAAAGTTCTCGCTCATGTCTCGGGGAAGATGCGCAAGCATTTCATCCGCATCCTTCCTGGCGACAAGGTCCTAGTAGAGCTTTCGCCCTACGACCTGACGCGAGGTCGCATCGTCTATCGATATAAGTGAGTTTGAAAAGGAAGCCATCATGAAAGTCAGAGCCTCCGTTCGGCGTTTTTGCGCGAAGTGTAAGATTGTTCGTCGCAACCGTGTTGTGCGGGTGATTTGTGTCAACCCCAAGCACAAGCAACGACAAGGTTGAGTCCAAGGAACTAGGGGAACTAAAGGAGAAAGTAGCGTGGCACGTATTGCCGGAGTGGATTTGCCGCGAGAAAAGCGGATCGCCATTGGCCTAACCCATATTTATGGCATCGGCCACGTCCGGTCTGCGAGGATTCTCACGAAGGCGGGGATCGAGCCCGCGACTCGCGTCAAGGAGTTGACCGAGCAGCAGGTCAGCCAGATCAGCAGGACGATCGACGACGAAGGCGGTGTCGAGGGCGATCTGCGCAAGGAGGTCTCGATGAACATCAAGCGATTGATGGATATCGGGGCCTATCGCGGTCTCCGTCATCGCCGCGGTCTCCCGGTGCGGGGGCAGCGCACGAGCACCAATGCCAGGACGCGCAAAGGGCCGAAGCGTGGCCAAATGAGGAAGAGGTAGTCCCGTTATGGCGAAGAAGAAGAAGAAAAAAGACGACAAGAAGGGCAAGCGCAAGACCTTCAAGAAGAAGGAAAAGCGCACGCTCTTGAGCGGGATCGCCCATATTCAAGCGACCTTCAACAACACGCACGTGACTGTCTCCGACATGGAAGGCAATGTCGTGGCTTGGGCGAGCGCGGGCGGCCTCGGTTTCAAAGGCTCGCGCAAAGGAACGCCTTTCGCGGCGCAGCAGGCCGCGAGCCAGGTGGCTCAAACGGTGAGGTCCATGGGATGCAAGAGCTTGGAGATTCGGGTGAAAGGGCCTGGCTCCGGCCGCGAATCCGCCATCCGTGCGCTTCAAGCGGCGGGAATCATTGTCAAGTCCATCCGCGACGTGACCCCGATCCCTCATAATGGCTGCCGGCCTCCCAAGCGGCGCCGGGTGTAATCGCTATGCCCGCTATCACGATTATTAACGACACGCCTGACATGAATGACATGAATGACATGAAAGCTGAATGCCGAGAGCCGAGCGCTTCCGGCCGGGAGGAGACTATTGGCTAGGTACCGCGGTCCAGTTTGCCGGCTTTGCCGGCGCGAAGGGATGAAGCTCTTCCTGAAAGGGGAGCGTTGCTTCGGCCCCAAATGCGCTATCGAGAAGCGAAACTTCGCCCCGGGCGCTCACGGCAAGTCTCGTCGAGCGCGCATCCAGGGCTATGGCCTTCAGCTGCGAGAAAAGCAGAAGGTCAAAAGAACCTATGGGCTTCTCGAGAAGCAGTTTCGGCTCTATTTCAAGCGCGCCGAGCGAACCCGTGGCATCACGGGGGAAATCTTGTTGCAGTCGCTCGAGCTGCGACTCGACAACACGGTCTATCGGCTCGGCTTCGCCACGTCGCGGCCTCAAGCGCGTCTTCTCGTCTGCCACGGTCACGTTCGTATCGGTGACAGACGGGTCAACATCCCGTCTTATGCCGTGCGCGAAGGCGATCTCGTTTCCATCGGTCCGAAATATGCACAACATCATCAGTTTCTGCACGCCGCCGAAGTGGTAAAAAGCCGCGGCGTGCCCAAGTGGTTGGAGCTCAACGAAGAGGGTACAACAGGCAGAGTCGCGGCGCTTCCCGCCCGCGACGACCTGGAGCTTTCGTTTCAAGAACAGCTTATCGTCGAGCTCTATTCGAAGTAAGTCGTTTACAGCAGGTCCCGCGCTTGCCGCGGGACGCGACCAGAGGAGGTCTTTCGAACGTATGCTCTGGACAGGATTTCAAAAGCCCAAGCGGCTCGAGGTGGAACATTCTACCCTGACCCCAACATTCGGCCGGTTCTACGCGCAGCCATTCGAACGTGGTTTCGGAACCACGATCGGAAACGCACTCAGGCGCGTGCTCTTGTCGTCCATCGAAGGTGCGGCCATCACGGCCGTGAAGATCGATGGCGTGCTCCACGAGTTCTCCCCGATTCCGGGAGCGCTCGAGGACTCGACCGAGATTATCTTGAACTTGAAACGCATCCCTTTCAAGCTGCGCACGCCCGGGCCGAAGACGGTTACCCTTCAGGCCCAGGGCGAAGGCGTTGTGAAGTCAGGCGATATCGATCTTCCGTCGGATATCGAAGTTCTCGATCCGGACATCCCGATCGCCAACTTGTCCCCGTCGGGAAAGCTTGCCATCGAGATGCGTCTCAACGACGGCAGGGGCTATGTTGCGGCCGACAAGAACTTCGAAGAGGACCTTTCGATCGGCTATATCCCGCTCGACTCCGTCCATTCGCCCGTCAAGAAAGTGAACTATGTCGTCGAGGCTGCTCGCGTGGGGCAAGCCACCGATTACGACAAGTTGACCCTGGATGTTTGGACGAATGGCTGTGTGACGCCGCAGGACGCGGTCGGCCTCGCGTCGAAGCTCATCAAGGACCACCTGACCATCTTTGTTAACTTCGAGGAAGAGATTGCGGTGGACGAGACCGTGACCGTGACCGAGCGCGACGCGATTGTGGAACATCTGAACCGCAGCGTCGACGAGCTTGAGCTCTCTGTCCGCTCGTATAACTGCTTGAAGAACGCGGATATCAAGACGATCGGTGAGCTCGTGACCAAGTCGGAAGCAGAAATGCTAAAGACCAAGAATTTCGGGCGCAAGTCCCTCAATGAGATCAAAGAAATTCTGGGAACGATGGGGCTTTCGCTGGGGATGAGAATCGAGACATGAGACATCGCGTCGCTCATCGCAAGCTCGGCCGCACTTCCGCGCATCGGCTGAGCTTGCTACGCAACATGGCGGCCTCCCTGATCAAACACGAGCGTATTCGCACCACGGTAGCCAAAGCGAAGGAGCTACGGCCTTTCGTGGAAAAGCTCGTGACGCTTGGAAAAAGGGATTCACTCCATGCCCGCCGCCAGGCGCTATCTATCCTTCCGCAGAAGGACGTCGTGCGTCGGCTCTTTGGTGAGATCTCGCCGCGCTTTTCCGAGCGCCCGGGCGGCTATACCCGCATCTTCAAGCTCGGTCCGCGCCGCGGCGACGGTGCGCCGATGGCGTTCATCGAGTTCGTGGACTTCGTCTTCAAGGGCGCGGCTGGAGCACCCGAAGCGAAGAAGAAAAAGTCGAAGGCCAAGGACGAGCCTGAGGAAGTCGAAGCGTCGACCGAATCCGAAGAGGAAGTGGAGCAGGACGACGGCGCCGACGAGAAAGATTCCAAGTAGAATCGCGTAGCTCACAAGAACGGCCCGGAGAGTCAGTAAATTCTCCGGGCCGTTTTCTTGTCTGGCATTCGCTCCCCGTCGGTCGTCTCCTCCTACGGATGTATACAGGAAAGAACAGCCACAGAGGCACAGAGCCACAGAGGGTGAAGAGGTGGTTTCGTGACGCGGCGTCGGAAGATGACTCTTGGGAACGGCCCGACAAGTACGAAGAGTGCACTCAAACCTCTGTGTCTCTGTGCCTCTGTGGCAAAAAACAGTCAGGCTTTGGCTTCTAGCTCTGCCTTACGTTCCGCGACGATCTTTTGAATTTGGTGCGCGGGCACTTCCTCGTAGTGGGAGAACTCCATGTGGAAAGCGCCTCGCCCGCCCGTCATCGATGTCAAAGCGGGCTCGTAGTTCAACATCTCCGCCATGGGCACCTGCGCCTTGATGGAGGTGGCGTTGCCTTTCGTGTCCATTCCCTGAGTGCGCCCCCGGCGTGAGTTGAGGTCGCCCATCACATCTCCGGTACTCTCCTCCGGGACGGTGATTTCCACATCCATGATGGGCTCGAGAAGCGTGGGCTTGCATTTCTGCATCGCTTCTTTGAACGCCATCGAGCCCGCGATCTTGAAGGCCATTTCGGACGAATCCACCGCGTGGTATTTTCCATCGAAAACCGTAGCTTTGAAGTCGACCATCGGATAGCCGGCGAGAAAACCTTTGAGCCGGGCTTGCTGAATGCCTTTTTCTACCGCGGGGATGAACTGCCTGGGGATGGAGCCGCCAAAGACTTCGTTGCCGAACTGGAAGTCGGCGCCGGATTCGAGAGGCTCGAAGCGCACGTGGCAATCGGCGAACTGGCCGTGGCCGCCCGTTTGTTTCTTGTGCCGCGCATGCGCCTCGGCCGTCCCTTTGATGGTCTCGCGATACGGGACTTTCGGCGGATGAAGGTCGACTTCGACGCCGAATTTCTCTTTGAGGCGCGCAACGACGACCTCGATATGGAGCTGGCCCGTCCCGGAGAGAATGAGCTCACCGTCCCGACGGAAACGCAGCATGTTGTCCTCTTCGCCCATGCGCTGGAGCGCCTGGTTGATTTTTTCTTCATCGCCCCGAGACTTCGGCTCGATGGCGAAGCTGATGACGGGCTCGGGAAACACGACCTTCTTGAAGGTGATGGGAGCGGACTTGTCCGCGAGAGTGTCTCCGGTATGGCTATCCTTGAGCTTGGCGACCGAGCCGAGGTCCCCGGCTCGAATCTCATCGACAGGAACGGAGTCCTTGCCTTGCAAGAGCGCCAAGCCTCCGAGGCGCTCGGCCGATTCGGACGTCGTGTTCTGATACGAAGAGTCCGGCTTGAGAATGCCGCTCATGACCCTGAACAAACTGATGCGGCCCGCGAACGGGTCGGCAATGGTCTTGAAAATAAGAGCGCTTACCGGCTCTTCGCTCGAGATTTTGCGCGTGATTTCGTTGCCATCGGCGTCGAGGGCGTTGGTCTCGCCGCGCGCGTCCGGCGCCGGGCCGAGCTCGACGAGAGCGTTCATGAGCGGTTGCACCGCAATGTTGCGGGCGCCGGCACAGGCGAAGACTGGGTATACGTTGCCTGCGAGAATCGCTTGTTTCAAACCCGAAAGGAGCTCTTCCGCGCTCAACTCGCCCTGGTCGAAATATTTTTCCATCAAGGCATCGTCGCCCTCGGCGACCATCTCCACGAGCGTGCCATGCGCGGCCTCGACTTCGTCTTTCATCTCCGCGGGAACGTCCTGTTCTTTGAACGAGCCCTTTTCGCCGTCTTCGTAGATATAGGCGCGCATCCGCACGAGATCGACGACGCCTTTGAAGTTACTTTCCTCCCCTACCGGAAGCTGGACAGGAACGGCCTCACGGCCAAACGCTTCTGTTACCGATTCGAACGACCGAGAAAAACTGGAACGATCGCGGTCGAGGCGGTTGATGACGATCATACGCGCGGGTCCGAACTCGTCCGCGAACTGCCAGACCTTTTCCGCCTGCACTTCGACCCCGCCGACGCCGCAGATGTTGACGAGCATCGTGTCCGCCACTCGGAGGGCCAGGCGTGCCTCCTGGATGAAGTTGCCATATCCAGGCGTATCGAGAAGGTTGAGCTTCGTCTTGTTCCACTCGCAATGGGCGAGCGATGTGGACAGGCTGATTTGGCGCGCGATCTCATCCGCGTCGAAATCGGTCACGGTATTGCCGTCTTCGACCTTGCCAAGGCGGTTGACGGCGCCAGCATCAAACAGCATTGCCGATGTCAGCGAAGTCTTTCCAGAGCCACCGTGCCCCACGATGGCAACGTTGCGGATACCGGCAGTATCGTAGATCTTCATCGGGCCTCCGTCGGAATATAGAGGTAGGGTCGGCCCCACCACACGCCCTTCCCTCCCGTCGGGCGGGTGATCGGGTTCCCTCTCGGACTCCTGAGCCAAGAATTATACCATCGGCCCCTCCGGGCAAGCCATATCAAACTATAATTGGGGTCTGTGCGGACGGCCGTCCCCCGATGGTGGGCCTGCCTCGCCGAAGCCTTGGCGAAGGCGGGGCGGCTCGGATCCGGCGCGAGCAGTTATGTCGAGCTTTTTCTGGCCTTTCCAAAAGAAGCGCATTGGCCTCGCCTTTTCGGATCGTCTCGTCCTTGCCATATGCAACGGAGGGCCCCTCCAGATTGCAATGCGAGAGCTTCCCGTGGGGCTGATAGCGCCCTCCTCGGTTACCCCCAACATCCGCTCTGTCGCGGAGCTCGCCCAGCTAGCCGAAGACGCTCTAGGAGAGCTCGAAGCGCGCCGTGAAGGCGTTGTGGTTCTGTTGCCCGATCGTTCGATCGTGACAGCGCTCTACACCTCACGTCGGGGGGCTTCTGAAAAAGAGCTCAAGGTCGAGATGGGCGCGAAACTGGCCTTTCCGAGCACGGAGGCCCGCTTCGATTTCTGGCGAGGGCGAGGTGGCGCGGTGCTCGGCGCCGCGGTCCGCGAGGCCGTGGCTGAGCAATACGAGCAGGTCGTCGAGGCCACGGATAGCCGGCTCGGTTGGGTGGATAGCACGAGCCTGGCCAGAATCCCTGCCTGGGCGCGACCGTCCGGCGGGAGCGGGCTCGACGTTCAGCTCCAGCTTTATGAGAACCACTACTGTCTGTCGGTCTTCGTCGAGGGGTCGCTCGTCGATTTGCGCATCAAGCTTCGGCCGGCGGGCATATTGGACGGCGTGCAGCGAGAAGTGACGCGCTTGCCAGCCCTTCACGGCGTTGCCTTGGGCGCCATCACCGTGCTCGGGGAAGGTGCCGCCGCGCTCGCGGCGGCCCTCGAAGAGATCCCAGACGTCGGACGCGTTCACGTCGAGGACGACGGTGAGGAGCGTTTGCTGGCCTCGGCCCTGAAGGCCTTGCTGGAGCGTCCGCGGCCATGAACGCTGGAATCTATCTCGGCCCGCGAAAAAACGTTTGGCGCCGCGCGCGAGCCCTGCTCCTGGCCTTCGCTGCCATACCCACGCTCTTCCACGGCGTCGAGCGTTACGTTCGGCGCCAAGAGGTCGCGACGCTACGCGGTGAGCTTGCCACGATGGAGGAAGAACTTTCTCGCACGCTGTCTTCGACTGCACTCAGTGAAAGCCGCGCTGTCATGTGGCAGCTTCGCGCCATCTCTGAATCCGGCGTGGCGGGGGCGATTCCGGTGACGGAGCTCTTGAAGCTCCTCGAGAGAACATTACCAGACGGTGTGGCTCTCATGGGCGTCAGCATCGACCCTATCCCGCCGCGCGCAAGCTTGACGATCGAAGCTCGGGCCGCGCGTGCCGCGGACGTGACGGAGCTTCAGAAAAACGTAGCGAGCTCGCCACGGGTGGCTGTAACGCAACTACTCGAAGAGCGGCGAGCGCCGGACGGCTTGCTGACGATCCGCCTGCGGGTGGACTTGATCGGAGGGCGGCCATGAAGGCCATGGTGGTTGCCTGGGTCGTCCTCGTCGCCGTCAACAGCGCGCTTTGGGTCGAGGGCCGTTCCGTCTCCCAGGAGCTGGCCGAGCTCAAAAAGCAGTTCGCCGAGGGCTCGGAGCAGGTTCTGAGAGAGCGCGCCTTGTCGAGGGAGCGTCAACGTTTCGAGAAGCTCGTAGAACTGTCGCGGGACAGGATGCTAGCCGCGCCCCTCGGCATAGCGCCTCTTCGGAATCTTCTGATCGAGGCCGAGCGCGGTCTAGCCGTAGAGCGGCTCACACTCGATTTTCACTCTGCCGCCCGGCTTCCCGCCGGTCTCGACGGCAATCGTATCAACGCGAGCTATCGGGGCTCCCTCGACGGGCTCTTCGGCTATCTCGATCGCGTCGAAGCCGCGCACTTGCCGTTAATGACACAAACGTTCTCCCTTAGAAGCGATGGGGCAGGCTCGAGGATGACGCTCGCGATCCGTTGGTTAGCGCTGTGGCCACTCGACGTGGAGTCGACTCCTATAGCGCTCCTGCCCGCCGAGGTCGAAAGACTGACCGCTTGGATCGAGCTTCCGCGCCCTCTCGCGCTCGGCCGCGATCTCTTCGCGTTCGGAGACATCGCGCCCGAGCAAGAAGCCCGGCCTCTCGAGACGGCGGCCGAGATAGAAGCCGCGCCGCCCGAGCTACCCGAAACAGAGGACCTTGCTCAGGAGGCGCCACCGAGTCCCGAGCTCACAGGATTCGTGCTCGTGCGGCCCGAGCTCGAGTCCGATGTAGGGCGGCGGGTGCTGGCGGCGATGCGCTATGAGGGCACCGTGCGCCTCGTCCAAGTGGGTGACCACATCGGCGGCTACGTCGTTGTGCGCATCGACGCGCGCGAGAGCGTGACCCTTGCCGATGCGGGAACGGGTGAGAAACTCTTGCTCCGCCTCGAATAGCTTGCTCTAGAACCGCAAATGGCCGGGAGGAATGCCCGCGGCGCGGCCCTTCGCTTGCAAATCCGTCTTGAGCTCTTCTTTCCGCTTCCTGAGCGTCTCGTTGATTGATTTCAGGCGATCTTGCTCCCCGACGAGATGAGCTGCGTCCTGTCCCGTCATGGGGGTAGTGGCTGCACCGGTGCCGGTTTGGGGCGGGACGGGTAGGCCGCCGCCTCCGAGCCACGTCGCGGCAGCAATTCGGGCATCGAGCTGACGGATGCTTTCGTCGTTCTCGGCGATACTTTTGTCGATTTCAACGACTTGCCTCTCGTAGCCTTGCTTCATGAGCCTGAACAATTGAAGTCGGTCTTCGAGTGAGGCATCGATCGAGATTTGTGTCGGCACAAAAATTTCGTCTTCTTCCAAATCATCTTCGATCGCCCGACGTTCTTCTTCTTCCGAGCGCCTTGGGCCGGTGGGGGTGAGCGTAACCCCGGACGAGGGCCGGGCCGTCGTGGCTTCGGCCGTATTCTCGTTCTCCGAGCCCGTCTCGCTCTCTGGGGCAAGTGCGTCGCCGGAAATCACGAACACTTCCTTGCCCTCTTCCTTATTCTTCTCCCGGCGCTCTTTTTCTTTTTTTGCGAGCTCCCCGAGAGACTGCCCGAAACCCATAGTGGTCAGGAGCAGGCACAAGACCAGAAGTGTCGACTTCATAAAAACCTCCGCGATAGCTCCGGAATCTCTCTATTATAGACGCTTCGTCTGGGGCCGACCAGGCGCGCCCGGTCTCCCTCGAACTCCCCTGCTCTCTTGCCCTTACGGACGTTCTTCAGTTTGCGCAGGGTCTCCCCGCGCCATACAATCAACTGCTTATACCAAGAAGGAGCTCTAATCGAAATGGGTGTGATTGCGAACAGAATCGCCGCCATGGGTACGGAGAATGCGTTCAAGATTGGGGACGACGTGGCGCGAGCCCAAGCGCGCGGTGTCGACGTTGTCCGCTTTACCATCGGCGAGCCGGACTTCGATAGCGCGCCCCACATCAACCAGGTAGGCATCGACAACATTCTCGCTGGCAATACGCACTATACGGACCCCGCCGGGATCAAACCTCTTCGCGAAGCGACGGCGGCGCATGTCAAGAAAACACGCGGTCTCGATGTGAGCGCCGATCAAGTGATCATCCTCCCCGGAGCCAAGCCGGCGATTGGCTACGCGATGATGAGCTACGTCAATCCCGGCGACGAAGTTATCTATCCGAGCCCCGGCTTTCCCATTTATGAGTCTTGGGTGACCTATATGGGTGGCACTCCCGTGCCGCTCGTTCTCCGCGAAGAGAACGGGTTTGCCTTCACGGTGGAAGAGCTCGAAGCACTCATCACCAAAAAGACAAAGCTTCTCATGTTGTGCTCGCCGTCCAACCCGACGGGCGGCGTTCTCTCGCGGGAGATCCTCGAAGGCGTCGCCGAGGTCGTGCGCTCGAAGGCGCAGCCTGATTTGCGGGTCTATTCCGACGAGATCTACGAGCACATCACCTTTGACGGCTTCGAGCATTTTTCGATTGCTCAGGCGCCGGGAATGAAGGAGCGCACGATCATTGCGAGCGGCCACTCGAAAGGCTTTGCCATGACGGGTTGGCGCCTCGGCTGGTCGGTGCTGCCAAACGAAGAAGAGGCGGCCTTATGGAAGCAGCTCAATATCAATACTGTCAGCTGCGTCCCGCCCTTCATACAGGAGGCAGCGCGCGAGGCTTTCGAGAACCCGAAGACTGCCGAGGTGGTTCTACACATGGTCTCGGAGTTCAAGAAGCGGCGAGACTATGTCGTGCCCGCACTCAATGACATCCCCGGCATCACGTGTAACAAACCTCTCGGAGCGTTCTACGTGTTTCCTAATGTTTCTGGCATTTGCGCCGCGCTCGCTATCCACGATTACTACGATGGTCTCTCGGCGGAAAGGCGGGGCAAGACGAGCCCGGCCACGCTCTTTCAGCGTTTTCTCTTGTACTACCACGGGGTCGCGCTCGTCGATCGGCGAAGCTTCGGCGTTTTGAAGAGCGAAGGCCAGCATTTCCTGCGCCTTTCCTACGCGACGGATATGGACTCCATCAAGGAAGGTGTCGCGCGGATCCGAAAAGGGGCTTCCGACCACGCTGGGTTCGAGAAGTTCCAAGACGACAACGTCGCGCTCGGAGTATGACGTGAAGATTTTCGCAACGCGCAAAATTCCCGAAGCCGGTCTCGAGATTTTGAAGGGCGCCGGTGACCTCTCTATCGCGACGGAGATCGAAGACGCGATCGTGCCGCGGGAGAGCGTTCTCGCCGGTGTGCGCATGGCGGATGTGCTCGTCTCGCTCTTGACGGAGTCCGTGGACCGCGACGTGCTCGCCGCCGGTGAGAGGCTGCGCGGCGTCGCCAACTACGCCGTGGGCTACAACAATATCGACGTGGAGGCGGCGACCGAGCTCGGCCTCCCTGTCACCAATACGCCCGGTGTGCTCACCGATACGACGGCCGACCTGACTTGGACATTACTCATGTCCATCGCGCGAAACGTCGTACCCGCCGATCGCTACATGCGGGCCGGGAAGTACAAGATCTGGGGGCCGAGCCTGTTCCTGGGCGGCGATATCTCGAAGGGCGGCGACGGAACGCCCAAAGTGCTCGGCATCATCGGCTTCGGCCGCATCGGCCAAGCCATGTACCGGCGCGCTCGAGGCTTCGATATGCGGGTGCTGGCCTACGACCCGCCCATCCGCGATTTGATCGACGGCATGGAGGGCGTCTCTTATGCCGAAATGGATCGGTTGCTCGAAGAGAGCGACTTCGTGACGGTGCATACGGATTTGAACGAAGCCACGCTTCATCTCATCGACGCGGCGGCTCTCCAGAAAATGAAGTCGACCGCTTATCTCATCAACACAGCGCGCGGCCCCATCGTCGACGAGCGTGCTCTCGTCGACGCGCTGAAAAGCGAGGTCATTGCGGGCGCCGGCCTCGATGTGTTCGAGGACGAGCCCAAAATGGCCCCTGGCCTCGCCGAGCTCGACAATGTCGTCATCCTGCCGCACATCGCCTCGGCGAGCCGAGACACGCGGAACAAGATGGCGACCATGTGCGCCAAAAACGCGGTCGCACATGCAAAGCTCGAAAAAGCGCCCAACTGCGTGAACCCCGAAGTCTATGACAGCGACGCTTATCAGAGCCGCCTACAACGGATCCGCTGAAATCTTGTGGATTCTGTTCTAGATCAATACTCAAGGTAGACGTCGTGCGGCGCCGCCTCGGCGAAGTGCTCAGAAGCGCCTGACGGTCGCATACAGGACTAGTGCCAGAGCGGGGGAGCGGGCGGGCCTGTGTAGTCGTGTGAGAGCGCCGATGATACAATAATCGGCACGGGTTGAGCAGAAAACCCGCTTTGTTGCACGTCATTCAGGAATGTTTCTCGTCTTTAAGGCCGATGTCGTCCGTTCCCGAAAAAATTGATAAGTACATCGTGCTTGGCGAGCTGGGCCGTGGCGCGATGGGCACGGTCTACAAAGCGCGTGACCCGGTTCTCGACCGCGTCGTGGCCATCAAGATGATGTCCGAAGATCTTCTCATCGAAGAGGAGATGCGCGGTCGGTTCGACCGGGAGGCGCGATCGGCAGCCGGGCTTCAGCACCCCAATATCGTGACGATTTTCGACTTCGGGGAGCTCGAGGGTGAGGGTGTGCCTTACATCGTGATGGAGCTTCTCGAGGGGGATAGCCTCGCGCAGCTCATGGAGCAAGGCAAGCCCGAGCGGCTCGAGGACAAGATGCACATCGTCTCTCAGATTTGCCGGGGCCTCGACTATGCCCACAAACGAGGCGTCATCCATCGCGACATCAAGCCCGGGAACATCCAAGTCTTGCCCGACGGGACCGCGAAAGTGCTCGATTTCGGGATCGCGATGGGCGGCGAAGGCTCCGCGATAAAGACGAAGACGGGCCTCGTCATGGGTACGCCCAACTACATGGCCCCCGAGCAGATTTCGGGAGCAAAGGTCGATCATCGCGCCGATATGTGGGCCGTCGGCGTCGTTCTTTACGAGCTTCTCAGCAAAGGCCGGCCGTTCAACGCCTCGTCGGTTCCCGGTCTCGTCTATCAAATCGTGCACGCCGAGCCAAAAGCGCTCGATGCTCGTGCGCTCGGCTTGCCCCAGAAGCTCGTTTCGGTGGTCGAGCGCGTCCTGAGCAAAGTTCCGGACCAACGCTTCCGCGATCTGGCTTTGTTGGGTCGCGCGATCGATCAGATCATGGGCAAGGTTTCCACTTCGGCGGAGGCCCCCGACGAGAAGAGGGCACGCAGCTATCAGACGAATTTCGAGCTCGCGCGGGGCCTGCACCAAAAGGGGGAGCATCAGCGCGCGCTCGAGGCCGCGCGGCGGGCTCAGGCACTCGAGCCGTCCCATGCCTCCGTCGTCGATCTCGTCTCCGAGATCGAGATTGCGCTCACGCGGATGCAGGCGCAAGAGACGATCGTGCCGAAATCGGAGCCCTCTTCCTTCGACGCGGCGCGGTGGGTGGACGAAGCGCGGATGGCTCTGACGGCGGGCAATCGCAGCGCAGCTTTGCGTATCGTCGACGACGTGCTCGCGGTCGAGCCCACTTTCGAGGCGGCGATGGAGCTGAAAGAGCTCCTCGACACGCCGGCGCGGCCAGGACATGTGCGCACGGGCTCGCTGCGTCCGCAAACCTATCGTCACACCCGCGTACGCCCCGATCACACCTTCGCCGAATCGGCGACCTTCGGGGAGCCACCGGGCATTCAAGTATTGTCCATCGGTCCGAGCCCTCAGCTCGTCGCCGCGGGAGGGGTCGACGGCTCGGTGCGCCTCTGGGATATCGATTCGCGGCGAAAGGTCGCGAGCTTCCGCACGGAGCTTCATCGGCGATCCGGCCATGAAGCGCTCGCGACTTCTTTGGCGTTCTCCCCGGACGGGGCCTTTCTCGCTTCCGGTCACGTCGATGGCAATATCCATCTCTGGAGCCTCGATATGGGGGCCGAGGTCACGGTGCGCGTTCGCCACGAAGCTTCGATTGGCCAGCTCGTGTTCTCGCCGGACGGCTCTACGCTCGCCTCGTGTGCTCTCGATAGCACCGTCAAGCTGTGGAACCTCGACTTGCTTCGCAAGGGCGACGCCCAGAGACAGCTCATCCGGGAGCCCGCGGGCGTGACCACGCTTCTCTATTCCGAAGACGGGGCGGAGCTCATCGCCGGTAACACCAAGGCCGTCCTGCGGGTTCACGACAGCAAGACGGGCCGGCTCACGGCGACGCTCAGAGGCCACAGCGCCCCGTTGTCGACCTGTATTCTCTCTCCGGACGGCGATCAGATTGCGACCGGCTCGCGCGACGGCGTCATTCGTATCTTTGACTTGAATCGGCGCGAGGAGGTCCGAACGCTGATGGGACACCAGAAGGCGATAGCGGGGCTCGCTTACTTTCCCGGAGGGACCGAGCTCGCGAGCGTTGCGATGGATAACACCTTGCTCATCTGGGACCTCACGGCAGGGAATCCTCGTCAGACCCTTTACGGCCGATCGGAGGAGGTCTTTACCGGGGTCGTGGTCACGAGCGACGAGCCGCTCCTCGTCGCCGGGCTCGGCGACGGGCGCGTGCGCGTTTGGGCGCCGGAGTAACGAACGCCGATGACTGCTTCCGATATCGACTCCGCGCAAAATAGGGATCCCTATCTGTCGAGCTAGGGTGGATCCCATCGCCGCGCGCGGCGGAGTTACTGGACCCGCCTGTTCGAGGTTCTCGGATGGCTGAGCTATTGCGGCATGACGCCGACCGGCAGAACGAGCTGGATGGTCCAACGCGCGTCTTCGCGTCGGTCGAGCCGCACCAGCGACGCTGGATGAAAAACGAGCAACGGCATGCTTTCGTCTTGAGCCAAAAGAGCGCCCGCGATCCGGTTCAAGTAAGGCAGATGGCCCACGACCATCACGTTTTGCTGCAAGCCCGCGGCCTCGCGGCGCAGGGGGTTGATGTCATCATCGGGTCCGATGCCGCTCACCGGGCTTCGAGGACATTGAAGGATTTTTTCGAACTCTTGCGCTGTTTGCACCGCGCGTAGCTTTTCGGAGTGTCGTATCTCGGCGACCCGCACGCCGAGGCGTGCTGCGAAAGTGGCGCATCGTCGGACGTTAGCGAGACCGGCTTCGGTGAGCGGTGGCCCGCCGTCCGCGTCTCCCAAATTGGGGTCCACATCACCGTGTCGAACCAGGTAGAGCTCCATGAACGCTCCTCTTTTGCTTGGTTTCTCAGGATCTTCGTAAGCTAGAAACGAGATTTGCCGCGATGAAATCAATTCTACCCGGTATCCTGCCAGCTTTCTAGCCGCCTCTTGTGCTAGGCTTTTCGGCTTTCAGGAGGTCTTATTGCCCGAGAACAAGATTGCCTATTTCTCGATGGAAATTGGGCTCAGAGCGGATATGGCGACCTATTCCGGCGGGTTGGGGGTGCTCGCCGGAGATACGCTTCGCGCCGCCGCGGATTTGGGGCTGCCGCTCGTCGCGGTCACGCTCGTCTATCGGAGAGGATATTTTCGCCAGCATCTCGATGCGGTCGGCGCACAAACGGAGTCGCCCGATAGTTGGAATGTGGCGGATGGGCTGCGGGAGATGGATCCGCGGGTGGATGTCGAGATCGAAGGAAAAACCGTTCGCCTCCGAGCTTGGCTCCAAGAGATAGTGGGGGTTTTGGGACAGAAGGTGACGGTTTATTTCCTCGACAGCGACCTCGAAGAGAACGACCCTGCGAGCCGGGCTCTGACGGACCAGCTCTACGGCGGCGACAAGCGTTACCGTCTATCTCAGGAAGTTGTGCTCGGTATCGGCGGCGTGCGCATGCTGCACGCGCTCGGACATGACGCGCTCGAGACCTATCACATGAACGAGGGCCATTCGGCTTTACTCACGCTCGAGCTCATGCGGAGAGCGGCTTTCGATGAGGGACGCGAGGAGCTGTCCGAGGAGGACGTCTTTCGGGTCCGCGAAGGATGCGTCTTCACCACCCATACACCCGTCGCCGCTGGCCACGATCGTTTCCCGCTCGATCTGGTGAGGAGCGTACTCGGCGAGGTGACGTGGAAGCGGCTCGAAGGCCTCTATGCGATGACCGAGCTAAACATGACCGAGCTCGCTCTGCGTCACAGCCGTTACGTCAACGGCGTCGCGCGTCGCCACGGCGATGTCACCCGGGAGATGTTCGATGGCTACGACGTCCAAGCGATCACGAACGGCGTCCACGCCGCGACCTGGACCTCGGCGCCGCTCTCAGAGCTCTTCGATCGGTATGTGCCGGGATGGCGCGAGGACAATCAAAGCCTTCGCTACATGACCTACACCGCGCTCGAGGAGATCGAAGCTGCCCATCGCGCGGCGAAGAAGAACTTGATCGATTATGTCGAGACGGCGAACGGTATTCGCTTGAGCGAAGAGACCTTCACCATTGGTTTTGCGCGGCGCGCGGCCGCCTACAAGCGCGCGGATTTGCTCTTCGACGACGTCGAGCGGCTGAAAGCCATCGCTTCGAAATCCGGCGCGATTCAAATCGTCTATGCAGGTAAAGCGCATCCTCACGACGAGCCGGGCAAAGCGATCATTCGACGCATCGTTGAAGCCGGTAAGAGCCTCGGGGAGCACGTCGTGCTCGTCTATCTCGAGAATTACGGCATCGAGCTCGGGGGGCTCATGACCTCGGGATGCGATCTGTGGCTGAACACGCCCGAGCCTCCCAAGGAAGCCTCGGGGACGAGCGGGATGAAAGCCGCGCTGAACGGTGTCCCGAGCTTGAGCATTCTCGACGGTTGGTGGGTCGAGGGCCATGTCGAAGGCGTCACGGGATGGTCCATCGGCGATACCCATCCCGATCGGGCCCGCGATGCGAGCGAGCTCTATGACAAGCTCGAGAGCAAGATTCTTCCGCTATATTACGACGATCGCGATGGCTATAGCCGCGTCCGCCGCTACGCAATCTCGATCAACGGATCGTTCTTCAACACCGAGCGCATGGTGAGCGAATATGCGCGGCAGGCCTATCGTCACCGTGGATGTGCCTGAACGAGGCCCCCGACGGAGCGTCGAAGCGGGGCTTGCTCAGCTTTGCTGCAAGCGCCGCGCTGACTGAAGCTCGCGCTCCGCGTCTTCGACCCGACCTTGCCTGTTGTAGATATCGGCGAGGATGAAGTGGCCGAAGGGCGCCATCGAAGGATTCGGGCTGAGCTCGATGCCTCTAGAAGCGAGCTCCTGCGCTTTGTCCAAGTTCCCCGAATCGAGATGGAGCTTCGCGAGGTACAGATGGCCGATGGCGAAGCTTTCATTGGCCCCGATGGCGGCCTCGAAGTGTTCCTTCATTTTGCGCGGGCGCCCCGTCTGGCCGTAGAGCTTGCCGAGATTGAAGTGGGCTTTGAAACCTTTCGGCGAGACGTCGATCTCCTTCACGTAAGCTTCGATGGCCGCGTTCACATCGCCGCGCTCTTCGAAAATGAGAGCAAGGTTGTAATAGGCCGTGGGAAGCTCCGCGTTCATCTCGAGCGCGCGATGGACTTCCTGCTCGGCGATGTCGAGCTCCTTCAAGCCGAAATAGCACTCCGCCATCAAATTGTGTAGCGGCGCCCGCTCGCTCCCGATATCGGCGACCTGTTTGAGAAGCTCGATCGCCTTCTCGAACTCGCTGCGGTTTGCATGGCTCTTGGCGAGCATGAAATGCGCGCGGCTGTCGCGCGGGTCGAGCTCGATGAGGCGTCGGTAACCGGCGTCGGCGTCATCGGGCCGTCCGAGCTCCTGATAGGTCAGGGCGAGGCCGAAGAGCGCGGGCGTGTATTCGGGGTCTCGAGCGAGCGCCTCTTGATAAGCTGCCAATGCCCGCTCGAGGTCACCGTCCTTCGTGAGAAGATTGCCCATGATGTTATGCGCTTCGAGGATGCCAGGGTCCTCGAGCAAGACTTGCTCGATCTTGGCAATCGCTTCCGTGATGCGGCCCTCGCTCGAGTCCGAGCCCGCATCCTTGATCAAGTTGAACAAGCCGATCTTGTCCTTCGGATCGGCGAGCGGTCGGTCGGGATCGATGTTGACTTTCGATGGGCCGCCTAGATAACCGAGCGCGGCGAGCTGTTGCTGGGTTTCCGCGTCGAGTGTCTCGGGCGCCTGCTCGTCGATCCCTTCCACCCCGAGCTCTGCGATGAGCGCGTCGAGCTTCGCTTTCAGTCGGCCCACGGTCGCAGCGCGCTGGTTGGCCAAGTTCGTCTGCTGGCGCGGATCCTCACGAACATCGAAAAGCTCCGGTCGCGGCGCATCGATGAAGTGGAGCGACTCGTTGCGAATCGATTTCAGCTCCGACCATCCGTAGTGGTTGCGCGGGTAGAAAGATTCGCCATAGGCGTAGAGTCCGAGATCGTCCATCTCGCCGCTCGCGAGCGGGACGAGGCTCGTTCCTTGCACCGCCTCTGGCGCTTCGATACCCACGAGCTCGAGCAGCGTCGGCATCAAGTCGATCGATCGCACTTGAGCCCCGACGCGGCGGCCGCCGCCGAGTTGGCGGTATGGGGTCTTGAGGATGAACGGCACCCGCATTGTGGCGTCGTAGATGAAAAAGCCGTGCGTGTTCTCTTTGTGCTGGCCGAGGCTCTCGCCGTGGTCGGCGATGAAGACGACGATCGTATCGTCCTCGAGACCGTTCGTTTCGAGCCAATCGAAGAGCTCGCCCATGAGGCTGTCCACATAGGCGATCTCTGCGTCGTAGCGGCTCCCACGGTAGCCTTGATATTGGGAGAAGAAAGGCTCCGGCGCTTCCCAAGGTGTATGCGCGTCGTAGAAATGGAGCCACGAAAAGAACGGGCCGTCTTTGACGTCGTCCATCCACCCGAGGGCTTCTTCGAGCACTTCGCCCCCAGGTCGCTGTACGGTGTCGAGCGCGATTCTCTCGAATTTCTGAAAATCGAACTCGTCGTAATAGCGATCGAAACCTTGGCTCAGACCCCAGCGCGAGTCGAGAACGAAAGCGGCGACGAAGCCTCCCGTTTTGTAGCCGTTATCCCGGAGTGTCTCCGCCAGCGTCTGGTGCTTTTCGTCCAGATAGTAGCCGCCATTGTCGCGGACGCCGTGATACATGGGGAAAGTTCCCGTAAACATCGACGCATGGGAAGGGAGCGTGAGCGGTACGACGGTACTTGCGTTCTCGAACAAGACGCTCTCGGCGGCCATGGCATCGAGGTGGGGTGTGCGGACGCGTTCATAGCCGTAGGCCGGAAGGCGGTCTGCCCGGAGCGTGTCCGCCGTGACGAGCACGATGTTTACCCGGCGATACGGCTCGGGAATCGCTCGGCGCATGAGCCAAAAAAACGCGCCCACGAGAACCGCGCCGGCCGCAGCGGCAACTAGGAGCCCCTGACGATGACGGCGGGGTGTGCCCTTTTCCTTGCTCATCTCGGGTGCTATGCGATTCTAGCACTCCCTCCTTCTCTCGCACGTTGCTGTCACCCAGATGAAGCTTTGCCCTACACATCCCCGCATGCGCGAGTGTGGGAAGGCGCGACACCCTGACAGAATGACGGCTAATGGACGTAGAATGCCCAACATGTCGCGAGCGTTGCTGTTTCAGCTCCTGTTTGGTCCCTTCATCGTACTCGCGAACGCCCAGGAAAAGCCCGTTTTTCGAGACGCGCTCGAAGGCTCCGGAATCGATTACATCAACGTTAGCGGTGAACCGGACAAGCGCACCATCGTCAGCACGCTAGGAAGTGGGGTCGCGATGTTCGACTACGACGAGGACGGCGACCTCGATCTTTATTTCGCGAATGGCGCGCGGCTCGCGGGCGGCCGTGTCGAAGAGGTCACGAGCGACCGTCTCTATCGAAACAACGGTGACTGGTCTTTCGAAGACGTCACCGCGCGCGCGGGCCTCGGAGACAGGGGCTGGGCGATGGGGGTCGCGGTGGGAGATGTCGACAACGACGGTGCGCCCGATCTCTACGTGACGCGTATCGGCACAAACCTCCTCTATCGCAACCGTGGCGACGGAACGTTCGAGGAGATCGCAGAGGCCTCCGGTGTCGCCGACGGTGCGTGGGGTACGAGCGCCGCGTTCTTCGACGCCGAAGGTGACGGAGACCTCGATCTCTACGTCGCCAACTATATCGACATCGATCTCGACGCTTTCCCGCCTCCGGGGCAAGAAGCGCGCTGCCAATGGTTCGGGCTCGACATCATGTGCGGGCCAAAGGGGCTAGAAGGGGCCTCGGATGTCTTCTTTCTGAACGAGGGGGACGGCAGCTTCTCGGATGGGACGGCGGCCGCCGGGTTGAGCGATCCGACCGGGGCTTATGCGCTCGGCGTGGTCATCGGCGACTACGATGACGACGGGGATCTGGATGTTTATGTCGCCAACGATTCGGCGCCGAACTTCCTTTATCAAAACGACGGCTCGGGCCATTTTACCGAGACCGCGTTCTTGTCGGGCGTTGCGCTCTCGTCGGACGGCCTCGCCCAAGCGGGGATGGGGGTGGACATCGGGGATCTCAGCGGCGACGGACGGCTCGATCTCTTCGTCACCAACTTTTCCCATGAGACGAACAACGCGTATTTCAACCACGGCCATGGCCTCTTCATCGACAGTGTCGGGGCGGCGAACTTGCACGGGCCGAGCTGGTTCTCCCTCGGCTGGGGGACCCGCATGGTCGATTTCGATCACGACGGCGACCTCGATGTCTTCGTCGCGAACGGACATGTTTATCCCGGTGTCGATCGGAGCAATTTGAAGACGCGCTACCATCAGGCGAATCAGATCTTCTGGAACGACGGCACGGGTGTGTTCTCCGAACATGAGTTTGCCCAGGGTGACGCGATGACGCGCATGGCCGCGAGTCGGTCGGCCGCATTCGGCGATGTCGATGGCGACGGCGATGTCGATGGCGTCATCGTGAATATCGATGCGGCGCCCTCGCTGCTCGTCAACGAGCTCGAGGGCGAGCGCCGGGGGGTGCTTTTCCGGCTCGTCGGGACCCGCGGCCCGCGCGACGCGATCGGCGCGCGTATCACTATCATTATCACTGTCGAGGCGGGCCACGTCCGTCAAATGCGGGAGATCCACCCATCCGGGAGTTTCCTTGCGTC
Organism: Acidobacteriota bacterium; assembly: GCA_004356105.1. Lineage (GTDB taxonomy): Bacteria > Acidobacteriota > Vicinamibacteria > Marinacidobacterales > SMYC01 > SMYC01. The sequence goes on from SMYC01000142.1 coordinate 32,606, forward strand.
GAGCGATGGCCGCGCGCATTTCGGCTGGTCGGGCGAGGACTGGGTAGAACGTGTGCAGGTGCGCTGGCCCGGCGGCAGGGTCGAATCGTTCAGCGTGTCCGAGGCCGGGATCGTCATGACACTCGTGGAAGGGACAGGAGTTTCTCGATGAAGGTCCCCGGGGGGATTGACAGGAGGCACCAGTTTCGGTACAAACGCTCCAATTGGTTGGACTTGAATCCACTGATGTGGATCTCGGGACGGGCAAGGCTCTAATTGGTCGTAAATGGATTTCGCGAAAACTCAATCCGGCCATGTACTTAGCGAGCACGACGCGTCACGTTCACGTTCAAAGCCGTGGCACAATGATTGCTTTAGTTTATAGCGGGGGGTCCGTCGACTCTCCATTGTTTGATTCAGGCAGGAGGTACAAATTGATGAGTAGCCGCTTGATACTTCTGGGTCTCATTTTCGCGTTGCCGGCTGCCGTGATGGGGCAGGTCAATCTTGGCTCCATCGACGGCACGATCCGTGACGGATCAGGAGGTGTGCTGCCCGGCGCAACCTTGGTGCTGACGTCACCGGAGCTTCCGGGTGGTCCTCAAATGTTCACGACCAACGATCAGGGCCGGTATCGCTTCCGGAATCTTCCTCCGGGTGATTACCAGCTCACGATCGAGATGCCCGGATTCGCGACGTACCGGGAAGAAGGTCTCATTGTCACGCTAGGCGGCAACGTGGAGCGCAACGTCAATATGAGCGTGGCGTCCGTCGCCGAGACCATCACGGTGACCGGCGAGAGCCCGATCGTCGACACCCGCAAGTCGGGTCTCTCCACGAACTACGACGACAGCATGATGGAGAACATCCCTCTCCGTCGCTTCAGCATGTTCGACTTCACCAAGTCGGCGCCAGGAATGTCGGCGACGAACCCGACGAGCGGCTCGAGCACGCGTGTTTCCGCTTATGGGTCGAACACGGACGAAAACACCTATCTCATGGACGGCACGGACTTCACCGCACCGGTCTCAGGCGCGGCCTGGCCGTGGCCGGACACGGACACCATCGAAGAGATCGAGATCATCTCCCTGGGCGCCTCGGCAGAGTACCAAGTCGGTGGCGGTGCGGTCTTCAATGCGATATCAAGGCAGGGCACGAATGAAGTAAGGGTGGACGCCGCCTACTTCGGGATGTCCGACGCGATCACGTCCAAACCCATCAAAAGGGGTTGCGGCGGATGCCCCGATGGCGACGAGAACGGCGAGACCGGCTTCACCCGGGACAAGTACATCGACTTCACGACGCACGTGGGTGCACCCATCGTCAAGGACAAGGCTTGGATCTATGCCGGTTACCAGTACCTGCGGGACTATGACAACCAGCCCGGCACCGACCCTCGGTTTCCGAGGCAGTTCGAGGCGGATCGCATCAACTGGAAGTTCACGTGGCAGATTACCGAGAACATGAAGTTCATGCATACCTACCACGACGACTACTGGGTCATCCCGCAGACGCCGAGCATCACGGCTCCTTTCGAGTCCATCCTGACGTTCGGCGGCCGCAATCCGTCCATTACGTTCGGTAACATCACCCACGTGCTCTCGCAGGATACGTTCTACGACGTGCGCGTGTCGGGCTTCTACTCGCCGGATGATTATGCGAGGCCCAACGGTAACTTCGGCCAGTCGCGCCGCGAGGACACCGCCACGGGTCAGATCAGCGGCGGCCCTCCGTTCTCCGGTGGGTTCCGCCAGGCCCGTACTGCGGTCCACGGCAAGCTGTCCCACTATGCCTCGGACTGGATGGGCTCAGACCACGACTTCAAGTTCGGCGTCCAATACGTGGTCGGACAGCACAGTGGTCACTACGGCTACACCAACGACATCATTTATTACGACTACAACGGTGCGCCCGACTACGCCTACATCCGTGAGCGCTACAACTACGGTGGCAAGTTCACGGACCTGGGATTCTTCGTGGAGGACATGGTCCATATCGGCGACCGGGCCACGGTTCAGATTGGAGTCCGCTACGATCGCGTCGAGGCCATCAGTCAGGATGTCCAGTTCATGGAGCAGGACGACCGGGGTGTGATCCCCGTTTCGGGACAGGAAGTGACGGGGCTGGGAACGCTCTATACGAACAACAACATCGCCCCCCGTATCGGCTTCAACATCAAGCTCGACAACGAGGGCAAAACCGTGCTGCGCGGAAACTGGGGGCTCTACTTCCGCCAGCCGATCACCGGTGAGATCGCAGCCGTCCACCCTGGCAACACGACGATTACAACGGCGTTCTTCGATCCGGCCACCGGCGGGTATACCGATATCGTCGATGTCTTCGATCCCCTTGTAAATATCGGAGTCGCTTCCGATACGGTCTCACCGAGGACGAGCCAGTTCTCCATCGGAATCGATCGGGAGGTGACGAACGACATTGCCGTCGGGTTCACCTATATCCGGAAGGACGGCAGCAACTATAACGGCTGGATCACCCAGAATGCGTTGTACGAGCCCGGCCAGGTCACGTTGGATGACGGATCGCAACTCGACGTCTTTAACATTACGACGGACCCCAGCGATCGCTTCTATCTGCTCGGCAACTGTCCGTGTGGTCCTGAGTCGATGAACTTCCCCAACTTCTTCATGGACTATGACGGTCTCGAGTTCAAGGTGACCAAGCGCATGGCGAATAATTGGCAGGCCTTGATCTCGTACAACTATTCTCATGTCCGTGGGCTCATGGGCCGCAACTATGCCGGCCCCTCGAGTAGCCAGGAGAGCAGGGTACGCAGTGGCGCCATCGGTCGGGATCCCAACCAATTCACGAACGCGGAAGGGAACCTCCTCAACGATCGCCCCCACACGTTCATTTTCACCGGAACCTATGAGTTTCCAGGCATCGAGCTTCTCATCGGCGCCAACTACCGGTACTTTACCGGCAAGCCGTGGGCCTCTCAGGCCCGTCCGCGCCTGCCCCAAGGGCGGCAGCCCATCTATCTCGAGCCGTTGGGCTCGAGGCGGCTTTCGTCGCAGAACAACTTCGACTTGAGAATCTCGAAGATCTTCCGTTTCGGTGAGGCCGGGAAGTTTGAGATCTTCGCCGACATTCTCAATGTGCTGAACGAGACGGCGGAAGAGGATATCGAGTCGCGGAACGCTTTCAGCAGCAACCTCGGAGTGGGCGACCGCTGGGTGGATCCGAGACGAGCGTTCGTCGGCGTAAAGTTCGCCTACTAGCGCATCGAGGAGTTTGACTCCATGGCGGGGCTTCGGCCCCGCCATTTTTTTGTGTCTAGCGCGCGCTCCGGTACTCGGCGAGACGCGCGCGGATGGCTCGTGCGAGCGCTTCGTCAGGAGGCGCCAGCCGGAAGGCTTTCTCGGCTGCCGTGGCGGCTCGCTCGAAGTCTCCCGCGGCGGCGTAGGCCTGCGACAGCGTGTCGAGCACCTCGGCGCTTTGTTCGTCGGTCGCTCCTGCGGCGGATTCCGCGAGCCGGATAGCGCGCTCCGGATCGCGGCGGCTCGGGTCGTCATGTGACGCGAGCACACCCGAAAGCCCGACCTGAGCGGAAATAGATTCCGGATCCGCCGCGAGCGCCGCCTCGAAGTGCTCGATAGCATCATCGAGACGGCCCGCCAGCTTGAGCGCCCAGCCCAAGTTGTTCTGTGCCGAAGGTGTGGCGGCGTCTTCCGTCGAGATCGCCTGCTCGAAGGCTTCGATGGCTTCGTCCTGTCTTCCCAGGGAGGCGAGCGCGATGCCGAGGTTGTTGAGCGCCTCGCCGTAGCGCGGCTCTATCGCGATCGCACGACGGTAGCTCGCCATCGCATCCTGCGTCCGTTCCGCGGCTTGGTGCACAAGCCCGAGGTTGTAGTGGGCCTCCGCGCGATCGGGCTCGAGGCCAATCGCCCGGCGAAAGCTCGCGGCCGCGTCGTCGGAGCGGCCCTGCAGGACCAGGACGTTTCCTAGAGCGATGTGCGCGTCGGGGAGCCTCGGCTCTAGGGACAGCGCTTTGCGGTGCTCGGCGGCAGCCTCGTCGAGCCGGCCCTCCTCCTTGAGAGCGACGCCGAGGTTGTTGTGCGCGCGCGCGAACCCGGCGTCGATCTCAATCGCCCGTCGGTAGTGAAACATCGCCTCATCGATTCCGCCGTGGGGAAAAAGCGCGTTGGCGAGATAGTAGTGGGCGGTGCTGGAGTCGGGTTCGAACCGCACGAGCTGGCGGTAGTGCTCGACTTCTTCGGCCTCCGATTGTTCCGGTATACGCGTGGTCGTCCCATCGAGCAGGTAATGTTCGACGAGGGCCGCGAGGGGCTTCTCGCGCTCGTCCTCGAACATGTAGAAGCGGTAGCCGAAATGCTCCAGCCGCGTTTCGAGCATGTCGTCGAGCCCGATCTGCGCGAACTGGCGCACGAGCATGTATTTGCTGTCGAGCGCGCCGAAGAGCTCCGGGAGCGCCCAGTCGGCTCTTGCTTTCGTCAGGACGTCGGCGGCCACCATTTGCGTCGTAGGATGCCAGCTTCGCAGCCACAAAAGCGTGGCCGCCGTGGTCCTCTCTATCTCAGTCGCTTCGTACTGCGCGCCGTACCACTGTTCGAGCTTCGCCAACGTCCAGGCGAGCGTCTCCCGAACGTGGCACATGTTGCACGCGTTCGGCTGATTCGCCTCGATCATCTCGCGGTTCGTCGGGCTGAAGATCATGTGCGTGCGCACCATCGCCTGCAGCCCCTCGTTGATACGCGGCATGTGGCAGTTCATACAGCGGCTGCCGGTGCTTCCCATGGGATGGCGCGTGTGGCCGACGCGCTCGGGCTCGGGCTCGAGCTCGGTGTGGCACTTCAGGCACAACCCATCGTCCTCGTCCGGCGTTCTCGACCACGCCTTCCCCGTGGTCTCGTGCGGGTTGTGGCAATCGATGCAGCGCAACATCGCGCGCTCCGGCTCGTCGGACCGGTAGCATGCGCCTTTCATCGCGTCGCTGTGCTCGGTCGAGTTCCATGTGCCCATCCCGGCGGCGTACTCGAAGCGTGTGCCCTGGTGGCACCGGCCGCAGGTCCAGTTCTGGTTGACCGGATTGCGCGCCAAATCCACCGCCGGGTCGGTGCCGTCGATGAAGAGCCGCGGGCTCGTGGGGAACATGCGCGGCAGTATCGCCCCTCCGCTCTCGACGTGCGCGCGGTTGCCGTAGTGGCACGCCTCGCAGCTGATACCCGACGTGAGCTCCCACACGGGGGCTTTCTTGTGGGTAATGCGCAGCAAAAGCTCTTGCACGTCATCCAGCTCGAGCCGCGACGGGTCCTTGCCGGCTAGAAGCTCCGCGTGGTTGTCGGCGACGTAAGATCTCAGGTCGAACGAGAAGCCGCGCGGGCTCATGGGAAAGGACGGCTGGCGGTGGATGAGCCAGTCGCCCGTCGGCATGGTCGTGTGGCACTGAGAGCAGGACTGCGCATAATCGTGGACCGCGGGCTGCGTGAACGGATCGCGCCGCATGGCATCGATGAGGCTGGGCTCGCCTTCACGGGTTTTCTCCACGTGCACGACGGGAACCCACTGGGTGTAGTCGAGCCAGTAGCCGAACGGGAGCACGTGCTCGGACCGATAGATTCTGTGCCCCATCGGCTCCGGCCCTTCGATCTGGAGGCCCACGTAGTACTGAAAGAATCTCGATCCGATGGTCTGCGTGACGTGGTACGTCCGCCCCGTGTCGCCCCGGACGAGACGCATGAGGTATCGATCGTTCTCCCGCGCGAACGTGGCGCGCCCGCCGAAATAGTCGATAAAAGCATGCCCGGAAAAATCGCCTTTGACGGTCGCTTCGGTGGCGGGCGCGTTCATGAAGCGGTGACGGTGTTGCGACCAGCGCTGGTACTTGTCCTCGTGGCACGTCTTGCAGGCCTGCGGGCCCATGAAATCCGCGGGCTCGATGTTGCTGAAATCCGCGGTCGAGAGGCTGCTCCGTTTCACAGATTCCGGGACGTCGTCCCACCAGTAGCGGATGTCTGGATCGCGGGAGACCTGGAAGACGCGCGACTGCTGGCTCGACGACGTGGTGGCGAGCAGAACGGTGACGAGGGCCACTCCGAGGCAGCAGGACGCGGTCCGCACCGGGTTACTCCGCGCCTTTGATGATCTTCCTGATTCGGCTCCGGGCTTCGTCCGCTGCGCCGGCATCGCCGCGCGCCGTGTGCACCGACAACATCGTCTGGTAAAGCGAAAGCTCGTTCGGCATTCTCACGAGGCCTTCGTCCAGCACCCGTTTGGCGTCGTCGAGACGATCGCGGGACAGATAGAAGTCGCCTAGATAGACGTAAGGAAGCGGGTCGTCCGGTGCGAGGTTCTTCGCGGCGTTTAGAAGCGCCAGCGCCCGGTCATCGTCTTCGGCCTCCGACGCCGCGACCGCCCCGTTGAGAAGATTCAGAAGCTGCTCGGAGCGCTGGGCGGCAAGCTCGCTCCTGCGCTCGCGCTCGGCGAACTCTTCGAGAAGCGCGTTGCGCTCGTCGAGCCGGCCGAGCTTCACCAGCTCCGCGCCGAGGCGGTAGTAAAGTCGCGTCTGCTCCGGGTCGAGCTCGAGCGCGCGCTGCCAAGAAGCCGCGGCCGCGGCCGGATCGTTCTGGCGCGACTCCACGACGCCTTTCTGGTACCAGGCTTCCGCGTTGTCAGGCGCCATCGCGATCACGCGGCCGAGGTAGTCGAGCGCGGTCTCGTGCTCGCGCAGGTTGAGATGGACCACACCGAGCTGCAGTAGTGATCCGACGAAGTCCGGGTTGCGCTCGAGCACCTTGTGGAGCACCGCTTTGGCTTCGTCCCACCGGCCCATCACCGAGAGCAGGTTGCCCCAGTCGTGGTAGAGCTCGGCGCTGTCTGCTCCCGCTTCCGCCGCGCGCTCATAGGCCGCTTCCGCGGGCTCGTATTCCAGCAGCTCGTGATGGGCGAGGGCCATCAGGTGGTACGCCCGAGGTGCGAGCTCGGGCACGGTGGCCCCATCGCGCGCGCTTTCCACGACCTGCGCGTGCAGCCGCAGTCGCAGCTCGACCTCGGCAAGAGCGAGCGAGGTCTTGGGGTTGGGCGCGAGCTCGAGCGAGCGCTCCAAAAGGCGCACCGCGTGCAGGCCAAAAGGATTCGCGGAGCCCGGAGCGAGCGTCTCGCCTTCCTGAAAGAGAAACAGACCTTTGAAGTAGTGGGCGGTCGCGAGATCGGGCTCTTTTTCGAGCGCGCGATCGAGGGCGCGCTGCGCCTCTTCGTACTCTCCGAGCCTGCCGAGCGCCATGCCAAGCCGAAGGTCCGATTCCGCGAGCTGATAGCCGTTCTCGAGGGCCCGTAGCACGTCGTCCGCGGATTCCCGATAGCGCTCCTCCTCGAAGGCAACGATCCCTCTCAAGAGCCACGCGCGCCCCACTTCCGGATGCTTGGCCACCAGATCGTCGAGGTGAGCCCTGGCCTCGTCGAGCTGCGACAAACGGACCTGACAGCGAGCGAGGCCGAGCGCGAAGCGGATGTTCTCGGGCGGGAGAAAGGCGAGGCCCTTCCGGTAGACTTCGGCCGCCTCGTCGAAGCGCTCCAGCGCCTGCAACGACCGGCCCAGGTTGAACAGCGCCTTTGCCCGGCGGGGCTGCACCGCGAGCGCCGCCCGGAGCGGCGCCACGGCGTCGGCGTGACGGCCCGATTGCGCGAGCGCCAGTCCGTAGACGGTGTTGGCGGTGGGGGAGCGATCGGCCTTGGGCACCCCCTGGATCAACGGCTCGATGATCTCGAGCGCGCGCTCGGGCCGCTCCGTGTTGAGAAACAGGTTCGTCAAGAGCATTTTCGCCTGGACCTCGTCTGGGGCGATGTCGATCGCCTCGCGGAAGGCCTGCTCGGCCTCACCCATCCGGCCCGCCTCGAGGGCTTCGAGACCGCGCGCCAGGGTCGCGTCCCAGCTTTGGATCGCGAGCGCGATTGCGAACAGCCACTGCATGTGCGCAGTTTACCTGATTCGCTCGGCGCGTACCCGATCCGAAGTTCTCGATTCTGCCGTCGATCGAAAAAAAGGCTCGAGGAAGCGGCCGATTGACGTCAGATCGCCCTGTCGCTAACGACACCTACCGTGGATTGGCGAACAGGACCCAACACCTTGAATCGAGTGCGTCGCCTCAGCTCTTTGAACACGAGCCTTTGCATCACGGTAGCAGCTCGTAGCCGGGTTTGGCCTCTACTACCAGAATTCGTTGGTCTGCGGCGACATTATGCAACACCCGGCGGGCGCCAGCGGGCCAACGGATCTCTAGCTCGTCGGCCGAAGTCGCTTCGCCAAGGCCGAATTCCAAGATCAGGCTGTTCGTCGAGCCAAAGCCCCCGCCAATCGTAACTTCTTGCATTACAAGGGTTTCGCCGAATCGCACGCGCACTTGCGCCCCCACCGCATCACGGTGGCCCGTCGTTCCCCGCAGCTTGACGTGTAGCCAGTGGTTCGACGTTCCGGGATTGCGATAGAGCGCGTCGGCTTGGCGGTCCCCGAGAAAAGCACCGCCCGTGGGTACGTAGATGTCGAGATCGCCATCGCCGTCGTAATCGGCGAAGCTCACGCCGTGCCCTTTGCCGAGATGGTCGACACCCGCCGCGGCGCTGATATCGGTGAAGACGCCGTTACCCCCGTTCAGGAAGAGCTTGTTGGGCTCGAAACGCTCGATCGCCGGGGCCCCGCATCCGAGATAAATGTCGAGATACCCGTCATTGTCGATGTCGCCGAAGCTCGCCGCCATCGCGCCGAAGTTCTTCGCGAGCCCAGCGGCTTCGGCGAGCTCCGTGAAGGTCCCGTCCTGATTGTTACGATAGAGCGCGAGCCGGCTCGCCTCGTTCACTGCTGCGCCCGCCCGCGCGCTCCTCAAGGCTTCTTCCATCTTTGCCGCGAAGCCAACGATGAAGATGTCGAGCCAGCCGTCGTTGTCATAGTCGAAGAAAAATCCCACGAAGCCTTGGTACGGGCGTGTGATCCCGGCGCTCCGGCTGACGTTCGAGAAGCTCTGTCCTTGATTGTTATGGTAGAGGGCGGGATGGCCGAAGAAGTTAACGACGAGCAAGTCCGGCCAGCCGTCGTTGTCGTAGTCGCCGAAAGCCGAGCCGATGGAGCGGCCGTGATTCGCCACGCCGTAGCGATCCGCGACTTCGGTAAACGTCCCGTTGCCGTTGTTGAGAAACAGCTCGTTGGGGCTTCCGCCTTCCGTCGCGACGCCGTTTGCGACGTAGAGATCGAGGTCGCCATCGTGATCGATGTCGGCAAAGGCTGCGGTGAAGCTGTCGCGGGCGCCTGCGACCCCGGCGCGCTCGGCGACGTCGATGAAGACACCTTCGTCGTTACGATAAAGACTGTTGGGAAGCTCGCCGTCCCAGCCGTCGCGCGTCACATAGAGGTCGGGGTCGCCGTCATTGTCGTAATCGGCCCAGAGCGCCGACCAGCCGCCTGTCGGATCGAAGAGACCCGAGTCCACTGTAATATCTGTGAACGTACCGTTGCCGTCGTTGCGATAGAGTGCGTGTGGATCGTGGATCCCGACAGCAAAGAGGTCGAGGTCGCCGTCGCCGTCGACATCGCTCCAACCACTGCCACGGGCGCGGCTATAGCGCGTGATGCCCGAGCGCTCGGCGACGTCTTCGAAAACGATGGGGGACGGGCCGATACCTTCGGTCGAAAGCTCCAAACGATATTTTGTCGGAAGCGAGGCGGGATCCTCGCCCGCGAATCGCATCGCGAGCGCGAGATTCCAGCGGGGCTCTAGTAGAGACGGATTAGCGTCCACCGCACGTTTCAGAATATCGACCGCTTCTCGGTAGCGCTCGAGCCGCATCAGCGTGGCGCCGAGAGAGTACAACGATAGGTAGTAGTCGTCCTCGGCGGCGAGCATGTGCTGGAGATCCGAGACCGCTTCTTCGTACGCCCCGAGGCGCATACGGACGACGCCACGATAGTGGAACTGTCGGGGGTTTCTCGGGTCGAGCTCGATGGCCCGGCTCAGGTGGTGGTCCGCCTGTTCGAGGCCAGTCAGGCCCCGCTGGATATAGGCAAGCCCCGCATAAAAATGGGCGTCGTGGTGGCTCGGGTCGAGCGCAAGCACGTAGAGGAACTGGTCGATTGCCTTGACGTAGAGCTTTTTTCCCAAGAGCTCGTAAGCGTGGTCGAAGTGTCGCTCCGCCAGCTCCTTGGGCGATTGAGCGAGCAGGGCCAGCAGAAAAAGGATGCGCATCTTGCGATTGGGAGTCTAGCGAACGCGGGCCATAAAATCCACGAGCGCATCCCGAGATAACGGACTCGAGAATCCGAGAAAACAGAAGGCTTGCGCCGGAGCCTTTAACCGCCCCTGACACCAACCCTGCGCTCGCCGAGCTGATAAGCTGAACAACATGTCGGACCCGCCAGTGCCTCGTCTCGAGCTTCACATTCGCTCGCCCGAGATCACGCTCAAAGGAAGGAATCAAAGTGATTTCTGGTCTCAGCTTCGCGGGAACATCCGCCATACGCTCCGTAGCGAAGGCATCTCCTGGCCGATGCAGCGGCGACAAGGCCGTCTCTACGTGGAAGCGCAGGATTACACCGAAGCGTCTCTGAAGTCTGCGGTGAGGACGATCGATCGAGTATGCGGGGTCCATTCTGTAGCCGTGGCTGAACGCCTCGCCCGCGACGAGCTCCTCCGCGATGGCGAGCTCGACCGTCCACGCGTCGAGTCCATCGTCGTCCGGCTCGCGCGTGAGAGCTATCGCGCTCAAAAGACCTTTGCTGTACGCGTGCATCGGGTCGACAAGAAATTTTTGTTGTCGTCGGCCGAGATGGAGCGCTGGCTAGGACAAGTGGTTCGGGATCGGACTGAATGGGAGCGCGTGCGGCTCGACGACCCGGATATGACGATCCATGTGGACATCTACACCGACGCGGCTTTCTTCTACACCGAGCGACCGAGGGGCATCGGAGGGCTCCCGGTGGCTTCGAGCGGCCACGTCGTAAGCTTGCTTTCGGGCGGGATCGATTCCCCGGTCGCGTCTTTCCTGTTGGCTCGGCGAGGCTGCACCGTCGATTTTTTTCACATGAGCGCGACCCACATGACGGAGGGAGAGCTCGAACGCTCGGTCCCCGGACGTCTCGCGCAAAAGCTCAGCCGCTTCACGTTGCGCTCGCGCCTCTTTGTCGTGCCCTATACACATTTCGATCTTGCGCTCCGTGGAAAAAACACGGGTTATGAGACCGTGCTCTTTCGTCGTTTCCTCTTCCGGGTCGCGGAGGCGCTCGCTCTAAAAACGCGAGCGATCGCGATCGTGACGGGGGATAGCCTTTCTCAAGTCGCGTCGCAGACGATCGAGAATCTTGTCTCCAGCGAAAAGGCTGTCGCCATCTCGGTGCTGCGTCCACTCTTGGCTATGGACAAGCAAGCGATCATGAAGGTCGCGGAGCAAATCGACACTTACGCGATTTCGATCGAGCCCTACAAAGATTGCTGCGCGCTCTTTACCCGACGCACCCGAACCAAGACCTATGACGAAGTCCTCACCCGGATGGAGACGAAACTGTTCCCGGATTACGAGGCATTAATCGCTTCTTCTCTCGCCGACATTCTTCGAGTGCAATATGACTGCGGAAAGCTTCTCTCGACCGAGCACGGTGTCGACGCGCTCGGGGCGGAGGCCGCGATAGAGGCGTCGCGGCTCGATAGTGTTTCCAAGAGCTGACATCGCCGGTCGATATTGGAGATAATGCCGGAGCGATGTCGCTTCTAGGGTTCGCCAAATGGCTCGCGGAGACGCAGTGGAGCATAGCGCTTCACGAATCGCTTTGGGTCTATCCCCTCGTCGAATCCACCCATGTGTGGGCGCTGGCATTGTTCTTCGGCTTCGCGACGGTTCTGGATTTACGACTATTGAGCCTCGCTTTGACGCAGGTCCCGGTCTCTGAAGTAGCAAAAAGACTCTTGCCTTGGACGATCGCGGGTTTCATCGTGATGATCGTCACCGGCGCGCTCCTGTTCTACGCGATCCCCGTCCGGACCTATCAGAGCATCTTCTTTCGAGTGAAGGTGTTCCTACTTATAGTCGCCGGCATCAATGTGTGGGTGTTTCACTCGACGATTTGGCTGCGCGTTGCTGAGTGGGATCGGGATCCCGTGACGCCTAAAAGGGCGCGATTTGCGGGTGCGGCCTCGCTCGTTCTCTGGGTGTGTATCATTTTCGCGGGGCGCATGATCGCCTATAATTGGTTCGACTGCGATCGGCAGCCGCAGCCCCCGATCGTCAACTGGGCGGCCGGATGCGTTGTGGAGCCGGAGTGATGCTTCTCCCGCTCTTCGAATGGTTCGAGCTCACGACGGTGGGCGAGATAATCCGTACTTCGACGTGGCTGTTTCCCTTCATCGAGGCGTTTCACCTCGTTGCCTTCGGAGTTGTCGGAGGCGCCGTGCTCCTCGTAGATCTCCGCCTGATTGGGCTTGCGTTTCGATCGCAACCCGTCGCGCAGGTTGCGCAGGAGATGAAACCGTGGCTGCAGCGAGGCGTAGCTGTTGCTGTCGTCTCCGGGAGCTTGCTCTTCGTCTCCGAATCCGTGAAGTGCTACTACAGCGAAGCGTTCTGGATAAAGATCACGGGCCTCTTCTTCGCACTCATCTTCACCTTTACGATTCGCCGCAAAGTATCGATGGCGGAAGCCGGAAGCATCGGCCCTGTCTGGGGCCGGGTCGTCGGTGTCGTTTCGATCGGGCTCTGGGCGACCGTCGCTTGGGGCGGACGCTGGATCGGCTTTTCCTAGCTTAGCTGCTCGCTAACGGTTGTTGGGCTTTTTCTTTTGCGGCGGCTCCTTGGGATCCGCTCCGTCCCGGGGTGCACCCGTGCCCGACGAGCCCAGGAAGAGCTTCCGTCCGTCCGGGAAAGTCACGTTGCGCCCGTTGGCCCGATTCGAGCGGTCTTTGCTTTGGTAGCCGTCGACGATGATCACCGTACCTGGCTTCAACGAGTCCTTCGTGACGCCGCGTCTCAAGAGCGTGTTGGGCGTCCCTCCTTCGACCATCCACGACTCCGTCTTGCCGTCTTCGGTCGTCACGTCGAGGTGGATCCAGGCATGCGGGTTGACCCACTCGACTTTCGTCACCGGCCCCTCCAATAAGACGGGCCGGTTGGGATCGAACTCTGCCCCGAAGGCGTGATGAGCCACGACTGGCAGAGCCGCGGCGAGGAGTAAAGCGAATACCGCAAGGATGACGACGGCTAGTTTATCGCGCATGGGTGCTTACCTCTTTTTTTCTCCTCGGCTTCGGCTTCGAGTAGCCGGGCGCCTCTGAGGATGTTTCCGAGAGCGTAATTGGCTTCGTGGCAGGCATATTCGTACATCGCGTCATCCGTCGCCACCCACGGATATTCGCCGCTCCACGTTGTTTCCCAAGTTTCGGGATCGTGGATCGTGAACTGATAGAGGACCGTATTCTCGTCGACGCGCGTGAAGCGTTCCACCACGTGCAGGTTCTCTGAAGCGCCGCGGAATGCGGTCTTGTCGGTAAAGTTCGTCGTGTCCACGACGAGCGTGTCACCTTCCCAATGGCCGACCGAATCACCCATCCACTTCCGGATCTCCTTCGGTGCGTGCTCTCGGTTCAAAGGGATGATGCGCGCGTCGTGAACCATCTCGACGAGGATGACGACGTAGTCCGGAGTCTGAACGATGCGCTTGAAGTTGTTGTAGAGCACGGGCAAGGAAGGCGGTCCTGACGAAGAGCCGAAAGCGAGCAAGCAGCGCTCGCCGAGCGGGCGCCCTTCGGGGTTGTCGTACGGGCCGGGCCCTGGCCGGTCGAGCCACCAGGCTTCGCCGGTGTTCTTCCCAAAAAGGCTGACCCAAGCGGCGCGCCGCTTCTTGCCAGCCGGGGTCATTTCCGGGACGCGGCCGTTTTTCGGCTCGACGATGATAGAGGTGCGGAATTTGCCCTCGAGCGTAAAGGCTTCGGTGCCCCGATCGATCCAGAAGTTGTTATATCCGCCCACGTTGCCGGCCGCGCCGGGCGAGCCGTCGCCGCCAAGCGGAGGCGCGTCGCGTTCCACCTCACTCGGCAGCGCGAGCCTCTCCGTGCGCGCGGCCTCTTTGGCGCGAATGGACTCCGCCTCTTCCGGGGTCAGGAGCAGTTTGTCGCCGAGCTCGACGGGCCGCTCCAGAGGCGTCAAGGTCGCCGTGTCGTACATTCCGGAGAGGTCCGGACGGCCGTCGGGGGTCCGAGGGATCTTCTTGGCTTCCTGAGGCAGTAATGCTTTGGCGACGACGAGTGCCGCGATCAGGAACGTGAGTCGAGCGCGCATCGGCCTAGCTCCTCCACTACCGGCTGAGCGGCGTCTTGCGGAACTCGCCGTACATCATCTCTTCGACGAACTCGACGCACTTGAACTCCATCAACTGCGCGCTCGACTCGATCCGTCGATAGAGTGGCATGCTGATCTTCCACGGCCGCTCGAAGATTTTCGGGTCTTCGATCGTGGCTTCGTACAGTAGGTGGTCAGGCCCGGTCCGCGTATAGCGCTCCACGACACGGAGCTCTTCACTGTGGAAATTCCCAGAGCGGTCGAACCACGTTTGGTCGTTCTGACCAGTGACCTCGACGACAAAGGTCTCGCCTTCCCAGTGTCCGACGGATTGCCCCATCCAGGAATCAATGGGCGGAGGTCCGGGGTCTTCGAGATAGATATCGCGCACGGCACCAGCATAGGTATAGGCGATGAAAAACGAGTTGTGGCTCTGAAAAATCTGGAAGGGGTAAGGCATATAGGTCGCCCGCGGAACACCCGGCAAGTAGCACTTGATCTCCGGGTCGCGGTCGAGCCAGTTCTCGCGATTTTCCTTTTGCTTCGCGAGCGCCGCGGGTTTGTACGGGATCTCGCCGCCTTCGATCACCCCGAATCCGCCGGGCACAGCACCGACGGCACCGAGCGCGAGCACGCCGTCCGCGGGAACAGGGCGGACGGGGCCCTCGCGAAACGCCATGGCCGCGCGCGCCATATGGGTGGCGAGGTCGTAATGCGCCTCGTTGAGCGCCTGCCAAATGCCGTTCAAATCGGGATGCCCGTCCGCGGCGCGGGGTGCGGTGTAGGCGGGTCGCTCCTGTCCCGTTTCGGACGCCGCGGGAGCGTTTGGGGCGAGGGCGAGAAAGGCAAACCCCATCAACAAAGACATCGGTCCTCCTGAATCACTGTGATTCGGCCGAAGGCTACTCTGACATCAGAGCGCCGGACCGTCAAGGTGCCGGGTTTGCCCACGGCGCTAGACTGAATCATGGCTCGGTTGGTGTTGGTCGCGGCTTTTGTCGCCTTCGTCGTCTGGCTCTTTTCGAGCTCTTTCATTTTTCGAATCGAGTTCAAGGGCGGCATCATCCAATCGGTGCGCGGCAAGGTGGCTGGGCCGCTCCGACGCGGCTTCGAAGAGGTCGCCCGTCATGCGGGCATCACCGGCACGGTGTCGTTATATCCCGGCCGGATCTTGAAATTTTCACGCGGCGTTCCCGCAGACGATCGGCAGCGCTTTCAAAACGTGTTGTCGTTCCTTCTTTGACGTCACTCCGCGCGCTCGTAGACTTCGATCACAGGGTTTGCTTTCGCGATGTTTCCGAGGATGTTCTCGAAGTCGAGGAGCATGGCTCTCGGTTGCGACTGATGCTGAAGTGCGAGGCCGTAGCCCGCGCGCCCCGCCGAGAGCTTCGTGAACAGCTTGCCTTCGCGGGTGCCCGGTGCGAAGCGCGCAGCATATTCGGGATTGATGACGAGATAGTCGGGTCGTGAGCGCTCGAGAACCGACTCCGTCGGTCGGAGCCTCTTGGCGTTCAAACCGTCGAAACGCGGGAGGTAATATTCCGGCCCCATGAAACCCACGACCTCGCCGGGCTTCATATGCTCCTCGAGCCAATGCTCGACCGTATAACGCGAATCGTTGAGCAGCAATATGTCGACCGAGGCCGCGTAGAGAAAAGAGTACGCGAGCACGGCGACGATACCAGCTCGATACCAACCTTTTGAAAGACTCCATAGGGTGGCCAGCGCGTGGCCGGCGAAAAGAGACAGGATGAGCACGAGAGGCAAGCTGTAGCGCAGCCACGTGCTGCGCACCGGCGCGATGAAGAAGATGTAATAAGAAAGTGCGGCGAGCACGAGCCAAAGCGGGAGTGGGTCTCCGTCTCGTTTCACGAAAGCGAGCCACAACCCGCCGATACTCGCGAGCGTCAGAGGCCAGCCGAGCCCGAACTGGATGTGGCGAAGCGTTTGGAAGAGCAGGTCAAGCTGGCTGAGACCGTCGGCTTGGAACGCGCTGTAGTGACTTTGCGCCCAGAGGATTTCTTCGAAGTGGTGGACGAAGCCCCAGAAATTCAAGACGACGTTGTGGATAGTGAGAAAGAGGATGAAGGCTATCGCCGCCGCGAGCATCGGGCCGCGTTCTACGAGCTTGCCGGTGCGGCGGAAGCGGAGAAATAGGTACGCGCTCACGGGGAGCACGTAGAACGCATAGGCCTGGTCTTTGGTGCACATCGCCAAGACGGCAACCGACGCGAACAGCCACAGGTCGCGTTGTTCTCCGAGCTTCCAGTGGCGCACGAAAAAATACAGGGACAACAGCACCCAAAAGGAGAGCGGAACGTCGAGATTGGCGAACTTGGCGTAGTACACGAAAGGCACCGTCAAGGCTGCGGCGAGACTAGCGAGAACCGCGGAGCGCCGGTCGAAAATCTCGATACCGATGCGGTAGAGCGTCAGCAATATCCCGACGCCCATCGCAAGAGAAAGAGCGCGCCCTAGATAGTAGAGAAGGGTCCGTCCCTCGACGCTCTCGACGTCGATGGCGTCGGCGGCAAGGAGAGGGATATAGGACGCGGCCAAAAGGTAGTAGTGAAGTGGAGGATAGGCAGGCTGATGCCAGTCGCCCGAGAAACGCTCCTCGATCCCCAAGAGAATGACGGGCGGCTGTAGCTCGTCGGTAGCCCACGCGAATCGCGACGGCAGGCCCCAAGACACCGCCGTGAGGTTGAGACCTAGACTCAATGCAATGACCGCGAGAAAGATCACCCGATCGCGGATCATGGCGGGGACGTTATCATAGCTTCGCCGCACGGCGCGGGTCTCGGATTCAAAAGCGCTGAACAAACGAGCCCGGATACCGCCTCTGAGATCGGCGGCTACCTGAGATCTCGTCCTCGTGAACCGCGCATGCTGGTTCCTCGACCAGGATGTCAGTTTCACCTAAAATACATCTACGCCTTGTCATCCTAAAGGATCTGGTGCTGCGGTCGATTAGGACGCTAGATTCAAAAATTCAAACTCAACATCCGTTTTTCTATTTCATTCGAGGAAAATCTCATGGCAGAAGCTCAACTATTCAAGCCGTTGTCCAAACGATCCTTCTCGTCGAGGACAGCCCGGAGGACAAAGAAGCCATCATTCGTGCCTTCCGCAAAGCGGGCGTCGACAACAGCATCCACTGGTGCCCCGATGGAGACAGCGCTCTCGACTACTTGAATCATCGGGGAGAGTACGCCGACGCTAGCAAAGCTCCTCGACCGGGGATAGTTTTGCTCGACCTCAACTTGCCGGGAACGGATGGGGGCGAGGTGCTTCGGGAGATCAAAACGAGCCCTGATCTTCGATATCGGTATGCCAGGTGGCGATGGCCACACGGTGGCGCGGCGCTTACGTGACAACGTCAAGACGTGCAACGTACCGATCATCGCCCTCACGGCGAGAACGGCAGGGAGCGATCGGATCAAGGCGAAGGAGAACGGTGTCGTGAAATATTTTACCAAACCGACCAACCAGCCCTGCGGCGGGAAGTCTCGGGCTTTCCAGCGCGCCCGTGCGTCTAGAGCGCTCGCGTCAAGCCAGGCATGGAAAATTAGCTCGTTGCCGGCTAAAGCCTTGGGCGATCTTACCGATAACTATTCTAGACTTTGTCCAATCCATCGTGAACAAACATGAAGAAACTCACGAAGCCCAACGACGTGACCCTGCTGCGACGGCTAGCGCCGCAAGCTCTATCCACGATGTCCGGGCACAGTAATTTGCCGGTTGCCCGGGTCCAGTCCGAGCTAGACATCCATGGGGTCGCACCGGAGCAGGAGTTGCACGCATGAACGACATGGACGAAGTGGTCAAGGAATTTCTGATCGAAAGCTACGAGAACCTTGACCAATTGGATCGCGACTTGCTCGCTCTCGAGACAGACCCTTCTCACAAGGAGACTCTGGCCAGCGTCTTCAGGACGATTCATACGATCAAAGGCACTTGCGGGTTTCTGGGATTCTCGAAGCTGGAATCACTGAGCCACGTGGGTGAGAGTCTGCTGAGTCGACTCCGGGATGGCGAGCTCTTGCTGAATACCGAGATCACCAACGGTTTGTTGGCAATGGTGGACGCCGTGCGGGAAATGTTGGGCAAGATCGAATCCACGGAAGTCGAGGGTGACGGAGATTACCAATCACTGATAGAGCGACTGACGAAGCTCCAGGAAGGCGAGGCGCCTGAGGCCGTGACGCCACCCGAGGCCACGGTGCCACCCGAGGCCACGGTGCCACCCGAGACCACGGCCCCATCCGAATCGGTGGCGGAGCCTGGCACCGGAGGAAACGGCCCGCGTCGGATTGGCGAGTCCCCATTCGGGGAAAGAAAGCCCCGGGATGTCGTGGAACCCGCCGAAGTCCAAGCGGTCTCTGGGGGGCACGGCATATCGGAGAGTAACGTCCGAGTCGACGTTGAAATCTTGGACAGACTCATGAACCTGGTAGGGGAGCTGGTGCTGGCACGCAATCAGATTCTCCAGCTCAGCATGGACCAGGAGGACGCGCGTTACCAAGCGACTTCGCAGCAGCTGAATCTGCTTACCACCGAGCTTCAGGAAGGGGTCATGAAGACCCGCATGCAGCCTATCGGGAACGTGTGGGGGAAATTCCGCCGGATCGTCAGAGATCTGTCGATGGCTTGCGGCAAGAAGATTCGCCTCGAGATGGAAGGCGGGGAGACGGAAATCGACAAGACCATCATCGAGGCCATCAAGGATCCTCTCACCCACATCGTTCGGAACTCGGTCGATCATGGCATCGAGACTCCCGACGCCCGTATAGCCGCCGGTAAGTCCCCGGAAGGGCACCTATACCTTCGCGCCTTCCACGAAGGCGGTCAAGTCAACATCGAGATTGCCGATGACGGCGCCGGCATCAATTTCGATCGAGTCAAAGAAAAGGCTATCCAGAACGGCATCACCACTCCCGAACAGGCCGCCCGCATGAGTGAGCGTGAGCTGGCCAACTTGGTCTTTCTTCCGGGGTTGTCCACGGCCAAGAAGGTGACGAACGTTTCCGGCCGAGGTGTGGGCATGGACGTCGTTAAAACCAACGTCGAGAAGATTGGTGGCACGATTGACATCCAAAGCAAGCTCGGGGAGGGGACGAAGCTCAAGATCAAGATTCCTCTCACCTTGGCGATCATTCCTGCTCTGACGATAGGGAGCGGAGGGGACCGGTACGCCATACCACAAGTGAGCTTGGTGGAGCTCCTGCGGATTGACGGCGAGCAGGGTCGCAACCGCGTCGAGATGGTTCAAGGCGCTCCGGTCTATCGCTTGCGCGGCAAGCTGCTGCCGCTGGTCTACCTCAGCCAGATATTGGGAAAAAGCAATGGAGACGGCCAGCCGCAGAAAGGCAAAGTCGTCAACATCGTCGTTCTGCAGGCCGAAGGACGTCAGTTCGGTCTGGTTGTAGAAAATATTCGCGACACCGAAGAAATCGTCGTCAAACCGCTCGGCAACCTGTTGACGGGCCTGACGGTATATTCCGGCGCCACGATTATGGGCGACGGCACGGTGGCCCTGATCCTGGACGTTTTGGGCCTGGCCCAGCGCAGCCATGTGCTCTCCGAGGTTAGCGAACGCCGTTTGGCCCGTACCGATACCGAAACGGCGGCCGATGAAAGCGACCATCGCGCGCTGCTTGTCTTCGAGCTCGGCAAGGGCAGCCGGATGGCCATGCCGCTTTCGGCGGTTAGGAGGCTCGAGGAGATTCCCAAATCCAAGATCGAGCACACCACCGAGCACGACGTTGTGCAGTACAGAGGAGAGATCATGCCTCTGGTTTGGCTTTCCGACGTCTTGGGCCTGGGGAGGGATGAGACGGCCGAGGCGTCCGACGTGCTGCAAGTCGTCGTCTATTCCGAGAACGACCGCAGCGTCGGGCTTGTCGTGGCGCAAATCCTGGACGTCGTCAAGCAATCCATCACGGTCCAACGTGATTCCCAACGCGATGGCGTGTTGGGCTCGGTCGTCATCCAGGATCAAGTGACGGAGTTGCTCGATCTGGGCCGCATCATCCGTATGACCGGCTTGGGATTT
Organism: Acidobacteriota bacterium; assembly: GCA_004356105.1. Lineage (GTDB taxonomy): Bacteria > Acidobacteriota > Vicinamibacteria > Marinacidobacterales > SMYC01 > SMYC01. The sequence continues at coordinate 52,926 of SMYC01000142.1, forward strand.
TTAGATTCTGAGGTTTCTGAGCGGCCGCTCGCTGCCGCGGTAGGAGCGTAGGCGATGGCGGTGCAACAGTTTTGCACGTTTTTCTTGGACGATCATTGCTTTGGCGTGGAAGTCGAAAAGGTTCAAGAAGTTCTTCGCCCCCAGAAGATGACTCAAATACCTCTGGCACCCTCGACGGTCAAGGGCTTGATCAACCTCCGCGGCCAAATCGTCGTGGCCATCGACCTGCGCCAGTGTCTGGATTTCGATGAGCGGGAGGGGGCCTTGTCCGCGAACGTCGTGCTTCGGACCGATGACGGCGCCGTCAGCCTGTTGGTCGATCGGATTGGCGATGTGATGGAAACGACTGAAGACAGCTTCGAGGAGGCGCCTGAAACCCTGACTGGCGCTGCTGCCGACTTGGTTCACGGCGTTCACAAGTTGGAAGACAAGCTCATGCTCGTTCTGGATACGGAAAAAACGATCCGTCAAGCCGGAGTGCAGGGCGCTGTATCGAATAGCGAAGGAACCGATGTTCTGGCAGAGCCCACGTCATCTCGTGGGGAATAGAAGGAAGTCGAAGATGCCATCAACCTTGAGGAATAAGCTCGGAATGACCGTGGCTGTTCTAGCCGTCTCGACATTTGTGGCGGCAAAAAGCTCGTCGAACGGTGACAACGAAAAACTAGCGCTCGAAATGGCCACCTTGTTTCGATCCGCCCGTGCCGTGCTGAACGAGCTGGGCGGAGCCATCAGCGTCGTGATTTACGGGTAGCCGCTCCACAGGAGACCAGAATGAACAACATGCGGATTTCAGTCAAATTGCTCAGCATGGCTGCTGCGGTCCTGCTACCCGTGGTTGGGTCTCTGCTGTACGTTTCCTACGAGCTCTCGCTCGCGAACGCGGTGGTCGAGAATCAGGTGAAGACTTTATCCCGCCTGGACACGACTAACGCTGCCGCCAAGGAATTTGTCTTGCTCCGTTCTTGGCTGTCTGACCTTGCCGTGAGCCTTCTGAGCGAATCTGAAGTACAGGCTACGGCGACGGAGGCCCGGCTCGACGAGCTCCTTGCTGAGCTAGAGGTGACCGACCCGCGGTCGGTGAGCTCGCTGCGTCCTCAGATCAAACAGTATTTCGAGACGATGTTAACGGCCGCGGACGCCTATGCGGACGACAATCGAGTGCTTGGAAACTCTCTAGTGGCGCAGACGCGCGTGCTTGCCATGGCCGTAGATGCCGAGTTCGACGAGCTTCTCTCGAGTGCCTCCACCAGCGCCAATGAGGCTGGCGAGACATTGATCCGTGCCAACTCGAGTCTGCGGCTCCTGTGCTTTCTTCTGATTCCGTTCTCAACGCTTCTCGGAGGCATCGTCGCCTGGTGGTTCTCGCGAAAAATCACTAAACCAATCAACATCATGCTCGATACGATCGCCAGGGTGGATCGCGACTCCGACCTGGGAGCACGGATCGACCTCGAGTCCACTGACGAGATCGGCAAAACGGCTGCATCCTTCAACCGCTTGATCGCGAGGTTCGAAAGTGTCTTTACCCCCATCGGGGAAAATGCGCAATCCCTCGCCGCATCTGCCGAAAAGCTGACTCTGGATAGCCAGCAGATGGCTTCCTTTGTCGAGGAAGCGTCCGGTCAAGCCAACGTGGTCGCGGCCACGGGCGAGCAGGTTTCTCAGCACGTCCAGTCGGTCGCCACCGGTATCGAGGAGCTCAGCGCTGCTGGGAGCGAGATCGCTCGGCAAGTCGCGGAAGCCGCGGCGGTGTCCGACGATGCGGTGAGGGCGGCAGAAAAAACGAATGCCACCGTCACGAAGCTCGGAGAGAGTAGCGCGGAGATCGGCAACGTCGTCAAAGCGATCAACTCGATTGCTGAACAGACGAATCTGCTAGCCCTCAACGCCACCATCGAAGCCGCGCGAGCAGGCGAGGCCGGTAAAGGCTTTGCCGTAGTCGCGAACGAGGTGAAAGAGCTGGCCAAGGAAACAGCTCTGGCGACGGAAGACATCAGCCGGAAGATCGAGATCATTCAAGCCGATACAAAGGGAGCCGTCGACGCGATTCGTGGCATTGGCAAGATCATCGCGGAGATCAACGAGATCCAGACGACCGTGGCGGCAGCGGTCGAGGAACAGACGGCAACCACGGCCGAGATCTCCCGAAGTGTGAACAGCGCCAACACCGGAACCGTCGAAATTGCCAAGAACATCAACGGGGTCGCGCGCGCGGCGCAGGCTTCGACGGCCAGTGTGTCCAACAACCTCGAATCTGCCCGGGCCCTGATGCACATGGCGGAAGAGCTCCGCAAGTGTGTGGGAGAGTTCAACGCGGGCAGCGGGGCGCAAAAGCACAGCGGCAATGGCGCTGCGTCCGGACAGGGATCGAGCGCGGCAGCTCTGCACTAGCAGGCTCTGCCTGAATTTTTTGGTGTGTACTACACCGACTGGATGACGCTCGAGGGCTCCCAGCTGGAGAGCTATTGGCTCCTGCGTCGGAATTCTTTGGTGGTCGACGCGGTTCACACCCTTGGTGTGCGATTCGAACACAAAGGAAGCTCTTGGGATTCCAATCTCGAAGTTTCAGGTCAGCTCGGCGATTTCCAGGGAATGCAACATATGTCAGCGAGACCGGAGCGGACGAGAATGCCGACTATCTGTTCTTTCAGACGAAGTTGACGTTCTGATTCGAACCGGTCCGCCCTACTCGTCTACTTCGATGCGGGAGTTGTCGCGGAGCGCTTGTAATGCGGCCACGAGATTCCAGTCGATAGCACCGTCGACGAGTAGGAGCGAAGGCCGGGTTCCGAGAGAAGGAAACAGCGCGAGCCAACGCTGCTTCGCCGAAACGGCCGCCGCGTCGCAGATGTGGGAAGCGTCCGTATAGTCATAGGCGAAGTCGTCGAAGCCGGGAAGCGCTCGCAGCGAGCGCCCGGCCGCGTGGCGTACGGCTGGATACGGGTCGTTCAGGACTTGGCTGAGATAGGCTGCCTGCCAGGTATCGCCGCTCGCTTCGAGCGCCGGCTTCCAGCTCATGTGCCATGCTAGGACGGCGCGCTCGAGGCCGTTGCCTTTGATGAGCCACAGGATGGAGGCCGCGATGTCGCGCTCCTCCTCGGTGAGCTCGACCACCGGTTGACCGTACCACGCGGTCAACCAATCCGAAGCGTCGCCTAGGGATGTGTCGAGGTGGCACAGGTTGCAGGCGTTGGGACGGCCTGTGCTCGCGGAGACCGCCACGCTCGGGCTGTCGATACGATGCGCTCGCATGGCGCCGAGAAGCCCCCACGTCGTATGGGGCATATGGCAGTTGTAACATTGGCTTCCGGAGGATTCCGGGGCGTGATGCGTGTGGGCGGTCAGGTCCGTGCCCAGCTCCTGGTGGCAGCTCAGACAAGCATCGTTGCCGCGCGCCTCCGGACGCAGCTGGTCGTCGGGCTCGGCCGCGTGCATGGAATGGCATGACAGGCACGACATCTTGCCTCGGATGAAGCAGGCCGACTCCACCAGCCCGTTATAGTCGCGCCCGGCAATGAGGATAGTCCCATCCGGCCAGAAGCTGTCGCGGAACAAGCCTTGGTTGTCCTCGAGGGCTTCTTGGATCCAGTCCGGGTAGGGCGGCTCGCCGTAGCGGCGGAGGACATGGGCGTATGGCTCGATTGGGTCTCCCGGGCGGAAGGCTTCGACTCCCGGATCCTTGTCGATGAGCTCCGCGTGGCACTGGGCGCAAATCGCGCTCGCGAGCTTGGGGCTCAGCTTGGCCGGGTTCACGATATCGTCCTCGGACGCGTTCGCCGTGAGGTGGCGTCGATAGCGCTCGAGCGGGTTTCGAAGGCGCGCCACGTGGCGCGCGGCGGGGCCGTGGCATTCCTCACAGGCGATACCGAGCTCGACCGCTTCCGAGAAACCGCGCTGAGCATCGCCGTCCCACCTATAGTCTGCGTAAGTCGCGTGACAGCCGTCGCATTTGTCGTCCCAATTATTGCCGTAGGGCTCCACCGAATGCTCTCGGGGGCCGGGTTGGAGATAGGTCAGTCCATCGAATACCCAACGTTGCTCGCGGATGAACCAGGTAAAGGGGAACATCGTGAGCCGGCCGGGAAACTGGAGACGTTCCACGTAGCGGACGATGCGCGCGACGTCCTCGCTCCCGAGCTCCTCCAAAATCTCGAGATGCGTCTCGTCATCGGGTCCCAAAAACTGAACCACGTTCGTTCCGAGACCGGCGGCGAGGAGGGACCTCTCGCCATCCTCGAGACCCAGACCCCCGGGACCGTGACAGGCCGCACAATGCTTCTCGAAGCGATCTCGTCCTTGCGTTTCCGGGGGCTCGTCGAGCCAGGGCGCCGGCATCCAATAGGACTGCATGTGATGCGAGCCCGTCGTTTGCACGACGGGGAGGAGAACGCGGTCCTCGAGCGCTTCTCCTTTCGTAGCCATGCGAGGCATGTCCACGAAAAATCGATTGCCTTCGCGCCGCAGATGGTACGTGCGTCCCTCGCGGGACAAGCTCACGCCGTCCCACGCTTGGTGTATCGCGTCGGGCGTTGCAACCTGCGTCATCGTTCTGTGATAAGTGCGATACCAGCTCGCATATTGATCGGGATGGCAGGAACGACAGGTGCGGGACGACGCGAAGGCACTCTGCGGCACGGCGGTCTTGTCCCGGGGCAAGTACAAGTCTTCGGAGGTGGTCGTGACGAATCCCAGCACGCTTCCGAAGGCGACGAGGACGCCCAGCACCATGAATACCGTCCCGAGTTTCATTGTTGGTCACGTGGTGGTTTCAGCGCGTAAACGACGATGGCGGCCGCGACGATCAATGAGACGGCCCCGATAGGGACGAGCAGCACGCCGAGTCCAGGGTCGCCTCCGTAGGTCACGACCCCACCTAGAAAAAAACCAATAGGAAGCAACACGCCTGCCGCTACGAGGGCGTGTGATGCGACGCCAAGGGCGTCGCCCGGTCGATCGATCCGCTCCAGGGTCACGGCGAAGGCCAAGTGCACAATACCGATGAGCGTGCCGTGGGTGTGCGCCAGCGTCCACATGAGCCGTCTCGTCTCCATTCCGACATCGAGATAAAAGCCGGCTTTGAGCCCATGAAGGCCCTCGAGCACGAGCCCGAGCGTAGCGAACAGCAAGAGCCAGACCCAGCCAAGCTTCAAGTGCAGCCAGATCCGGCGCGAGTTTGGAGACGCGTTCATATGTGCTTCCGCGCGGAAGAAAGTCAAGTTCGATGGGTTCGTTTGGGGAACATTATTAGTGTACCGCACGAAATGAGGATGGGAACGTCCCGCGCACTCGCGTCTCGTGGGGGAAAGAACTACGGTGGCGTGGCCGAGGACGCCCGGGAGGGGTTCCTCGATCAGCGGCTGGGGGAGGAGAGCGAGAGGACCGAGACGAGCGTGACCGCGCCTCCGACGAGAAGCCACGAAAGCCGCGAGCCGTCCACGACATAGCCGATGGCGCCGTAGAGAAGTGCCGCGTTGCCCGCGAAATTCGCGATTAATCCCCAAACGCGCAGTGTGGCTGGGCCGAGGCGTGTCTCGAGATCGATCATTCGAACCACCAGCCGAGACGGTTGAACACGTAAATAATCGCGATCGAGTTCAGGAGCGTGATTTGGAGAAGAAGGCCAAAGTTCCAGAAGCGGGAACGACAACGATCGTCGCCGAGCGCCCGTTTGTCGTTGAGCAGCAGATACATCGACCAGGCAACGATATTGACCGTGAGGGAGAGAAAGGCGCCAATCGCGATCACGAGCCATACCGGCCGCTCGTACCACGCCGCGAGAAAACCTATCTGCGGGAGGAGCGCCGAGATGCGCCAGCGCCACGAGCTCGTGTCTCGTTCCCAGCCGAAAGCGGCGTGGATGGCCATCGCTCCCGCGATGCTCATCCCAACGGTGGTGGAAATGGGGACGGCGAGAAAGCCGAGATAGAAGAGCACGGGCGCCCAGCTCGTGCCGAGAAGAGGCTCGAGCCGCTCGGCGAGCTCGTTGGGCGCGGCGTCCGAAGCAATACCCAGCGGCAGAAGGGTCTCCGCGAACACCGCGATCACGATAAAATTGATGAGGATGAACGGCAAGAAGAGACCGATGCTCATGTCGAAGCGCGCGAGCGGCTCGTGAGCTTTCCCCCACCCACGGGCGAGGCCGGCATAGTTGAAGAGAAACCAATCCATGACGCCAATCGCGGCCGCCGAGGACGCGACGAACAAATCGAGGCCTTCGCCGCCCGGTGGCAGCCAAGGCACGACGCTTCCGTGAAGCGCGGCGCTCCAATCGATACCGGTCACCATCAGGCAGGCGCCGAAGGCGAGGAGCATGAAGCCGATGCTCACCTTCATGAATGTTTCGATGAAGCGGATGCCGCGGCGGCCTTTCCGTCCGTAGCTCAAAGTGAGCCAGCTCGTGAGGGCCACGTAGAGGATCCAATTCCACCGTTGCGGGAAAGCGTAGCCGAGCCTGTCCGCCAGTAACTCCATCAAGTAGGTGCCGAGGCTTACTTGGCCCCAATTGAAGACGATGGCGACGCCGGCAGTGCCGATGAGCGCCGTCATGAGCGAGCCGATGACCCAGCCGTGGTAGCGGTCTTGAAGGGCTATGACCCCGAGGCCACGCGTGGTGAACCGCGCCATCGCGGCCATCATGAACATGCCGAGCCCCATCGAGACCCAGAGGAGCCAAACCGTCTTATAGCCGAAGGTGGCGCCCGAGAGCATGGCCGCCGTGAGTGTGCCCGCGCCGAGCGTGAGCGCGGCGTCCATGAAGCCGGGGCCGCCGAGACGAAAGTACCCCGCGAAGCGACGAAGAGGAGGCTGTTGCCGAAGCTCCTCTAGCTGGACGACTTCACTCGGCTCCGTCACAGCCCGAGGGCAGCAGGAAGCAACAGCGTTATGCGGTCCTACTCAAACGTGATGCCCTGAGCTAGAGGCAGCTCTTTCGACCAGTTGATCGTGTTCGTCTGGCGTCGCATATAGGCCTTCCACGCGTCGGAGCCCGATTCCCGGCCGCCGCCGGTCTCTTTCTCACCGCCGAAGGCGCCGCCAATCTCGGCGCCGGACGTTCCGATATTGACGTTTGCGATGCCACAATCCGAGCCCGCGACAGACAGGAACGTTTCGGCGGTGCGCATGCTGTCCGTAAAGATCGCGCTCGAAAGCCCCTGTGGAACGTCGTTGTGGATCGCCACCGCGTCCTCGATAGCGTCAAATTCGAGCATGTACAGGATCGGGGCGAACGTCTCTTCCTTCACGATCTCGGATTGCTCCGGCATCTTCACGATCGTTGGCTCCACGAAATTCGGTCCCTTTTCCGGAAGCTTGTTGCCGCCCACGAGGATCTCGCCGCCTTGCTCTTTCACGGTCTCGAGGGCAGCGAACATGTCGTCGACGGCTTTGGCGTTGATGAGAGGTCCCATCAAGGTGCTTTCGTCGAGCGGGTCGCCGATGCGGACTTGCTGATAAGCTTTGACCAGGCGGTCTTCGAGCTGCGCTCTGATGTCCTTCTGCACGATGATGCGACGCGTGCTCGTGCAGCGCTGGCCTGCCGTTCCCACGGCCCCGAAGAGAATCGCGCGCGTCGCCATGTCGAGATCCGCGTCGCCGGCGACGATGATGGCGTTGTTGCCGCCGAGCTCGAGGATCGTGCCTCCGAAACGCCTGGCCACGGCCTCGGAAACGTGTCTTCCGACAGGGGTGGAGCCGGTGAACGAGACGAGCGCCGCTCGGGGGTCGTTCAACAGAAGCTCGCCGACACTTCGGCCCGGGCCCACTGTAAGGGTGAAGATGCCCGACAAACCGTGATCCGCCATCACACGGTTGGCCACATGCTGCACGGCGATGGCCGTGAGCGGCGTATCGGTCGACGGCTTCCACAAGACCGGGTCGCCACAAACCGCGGCGATGGCCGTGTTCCAGGACCAGACCGCCATCGGAAAATTGAAGGCGGTGATGATGCCGACGACACCCAATGGATGCCATTGCTCGTACATCCGATGGTTTGGCCTTTCGGAATGCATCGTGAGCCCGTAGAGCTGTCGTGAAAGGCCGACGGCGAAATCGCAAATGTCGATCATCTCCTGGACTTCGCCGTGCCCCTCAGCGCGAATCTTGCCCATTTCGAGCGAAATCAGATCTCCGAGCGGCTCTTTCAACTCCCGAAGCGCGTCTCCGAGATCGCGAACCAATTGTCCGCGCTCCGGAGCGGGTACCGTCCGCCAGGACAGAAAAGCTTCGTGGGCTTGAGCCATGACCGTCTCGTAGGTCGCGGGCGTCGCCTGGATGATTTTCGCGATGGGCTCACCCGTCGTAGGATTCAAGGACGCGATCTCCGTGCCGTTCGGGTCCGCGATCCATCTATCGGGTCCCGCACAAGCTCCCGCATTGACGTCTTCGAGCCCTAGCTTGTCGAGCAAAGCCTTGTGTTTTTCCATTACCGTGGTCATGCCAAACTCACTCCTGTCGAACAGATCCAACCATAACGCGGCGTAGCCGCAAAAAAGAAAGGGATTGGCCACAGAGGCACATAGGCACAGAGAAAAGCGACGACCAGCTCCGTGGACTCTGCCTTTTTTCTGTGGTCGACGTTGCTAGCGGCAAGAATGCCCACGATGGGTACAACCGTCGGCGAACCAATTGGAGATGTCGTCGCGACCCGTGACTGGGCGAATGGAGCGTGGGAACGACCAGTGTTTTGATTTTCTCTGTGTCTCGGTGTCTCTGTGGCCATGCTTTTTGGGCGTTGAAGACCGCGAAACATTTGCGCGGTCAACACAAATCCTGACGAGTAATTCCATAATAGAGGTCGAAGAAATCGACCGCAAGTGCAGTTTGGAAGGCACGTATCTAGCGGAAGCGTTCGACGAAATCCATGAAACGCATTCCGAGATACCCGGCTTTGAAACCGATGATACGGAGCGGCTCGGGCGGTAGGGGCATCAGCGGGTCTTTCAAATAGAGCAGATTGGACCAAGGTTCTTCGCGGCCGGTGACGAGATCCGCGAGCGCGCGGCCGCAGAGCGTGGCGAGCGACACGCCCATTCCCGAATAGCCGAGCGCGAACCATAGGTTGTCGTTCTCACGGCTCCCGATCATGGGCGTTCGTCTCCACGTGATCGCGACGGGCCCACACCATCGGTGCGTGATCGCGATGTCGTGCAGGCTCGGAAACGTCTCGAGGAGCGTCTCATGGAGCCTCGCAAATATATTGTCGATCTCCGGGGGCGATTCGAGGCCGAAGTGATACTGCACCCGGCCGCCGAACAAGATGCGATCGCCGGTCAAGCGCACGTAATTATGATCGCGCCGCCATCGGTATAGCCTTGCCGTTCTCCGCTTTGTCGAGACCAGGTAGATGCCACCAATCTTCGAACGCAGCCGAAGCCGCCGCCACCGCGAGGTCGACATCTTCGGCGCGCGCGCGGGGAACGTCTTCGATCACCTCTTCGGTCGCCGGATTCTCCACGGCGAAGTTTCTTTCGACGCCGCCGCCACCGAAGCCCCATCGATCCACATTGCGCTCATCGTTTCGCTCCTTTACGTAGCCAGAGACAATGCTATGATTGTCTTTTCTCATATCAAGAATAAGTCACAAGAATTCGATGCAGCCGAATGCGTCCGGCCGCCTGGCCGAAGACCGTACGCCGTTCCCCCGCCCATGTCGACGTGCTCCATGTCGGCGTTCGTTCGTCCACCCTATCGCGAGCCGACTCAATGAACCAGCAAGAACAAAGCGCTAGAGCTCTAATTCTCTTCATGCTCGTCGTCGCCGCGTCAATCTTGGCCGGTTGCAAGAGCCTCGAGGATCCGGACCCCGTACCGCTGACAGGTTCTTCGAGTGTCGCTACGGTCCAGCCGGGCTCCACCGTTTCCGCGGGGGGAACCACGTCGGCGCCACCTGCGAGCGGTTCCGTGAACGGTGTCGGTGCTCCGACAATCTTGGATCCCCTACCGGGTGCGTCCACTGCAGATACCACCCCCCTGTTGACGGTTCGCAACGCGAGCGTGTCAGACGGATCGGCGCTCACCTATACGTTTCAAGTGTCGACCAACGACGCCTTCACGCAAATGGCCGCGGAGATTTCCGGCTTCCCACAAGGATCGGCAGGGACCAACGGAACAACGACGTGGGAGGTGACTCCGGCGCTCGGAGCGGGGCGCTATTTCTGGCGCGCGCGCGCGACCGGTGCGCAAGGGCCAGGCCCTTTCTCGCCCATTTCGGATGTGTTCATCGGATCGAGCCCGAGCCCGAGCCCGAGCCCCTCTCCCAGCCCACCCGGGCCGTCGGGCCCGTCGGTGATTTCCGATCCGCTCACGAATGGGGGCTCGGTCGGCCAAGTCTCCGGTGGTAGGTTCACCGGGTCAGGCTGGCAAGTGGCGCATCGCGGAAACTACATCCGATACGTCGTGCCGACGCTCCAGAGCGGTTTCGTAGAATGGGAGAATCGCAATCTGACGCCGTTCAATCCAGAGCGTGATGCCTTCTCGCTCTTGGGGATGTGGGATCCGTCACGGGGCGCCTATCGCGAGAACCCGTTCCGTGTGCATATTCGCAAGCTCGACACCCAAGGTCACAACCCGCCATATGTCCGGATGCGTTTCATTGCGAATGGCGATCAGCACGATGTGGGCTTTGATTTTCTCGACTGGAATCCGAGCCACACCTATCGCTGGCGTGTCGAGTGGGGCCCCGGCGGCGGCGGCAATCAAGCCCGGGTGTTTCTGGACGGGCGTGTCATCATGAGCACCAGTTACGGCCCGAGCTACTCCCCGAGAGACCACTGGATCGAGCTCGGTGTCCAAGAGCGCGCGGAGAGCATCGTCGGCGTCATTTACCGGAACGTTCGGATCGGGCGTCGCTGATCTTCAGCGCGGAGCTTCGTTCCGCGTCTCGAGGTCGATGCGGCGCAACGAGTCGCCCCAAGCGGCAGGCGCTGTGACCACGAAAGCTGTATCGGGAAGATCGCGGTTGACCGTGATGCCGTCGGGTCTAACGTTCACGACAAGCGTGTAGTTGTCGTAAGGACGCTCGATGCGGACGCGAGAGGCGAATCGGGGGCCGTCCTCGCCTCGAGGCGGCAGGTAATCCGCGTACTCGATATTGGCGACAAGGCGCCCGTCCGCATCGTAGACCTGCTGGCGTTTCACCAGGAGCTCTGAGGTGCGGTCGAACCAATAGCGAGCTCGTGGAGCGTTCTCGCCGAGGCGGACGGCCGTGACGACGTAGTAGCTCTTCTTGACTTGGCTGTTCTTCTTGGCCCCGGGACGACGATCCGCCTCGATGACGCGCTCTTCTTGAAGGAATACGACCGTGTAGGGATCGTCGACGGGGATGGGGGAGAGAAGAAACGCATCCGTGAAGTGCTGTGGCCGGATGTTGACGAGAGGTCCCGCTTTCTTGAGCTCCGGGTCTTGGTCGAGCCTCTTGACCTCTTCGCCATAGCTCGCGTCGTTCTGACCCTCAATCAGAGCCCGGTAGGCGAGTGGATAGATCAAGAGCTGAAAACGCTCGCCGTCCGATGCCATCTCCGCGATATTGGTGCTCAGGATCGGGGCCTCGATGGTCAGCCGGATGCGGTTCGGACGCTGCAGAAGGAGGCGCCCCTGTGCCATGCGGTATTGACGGCCCTCCCCCTCTTCCGCCTTTTCTACTGTCTCGAACTGCAAATCGACGCGTAGCACGAGCGAGTCGATCTTGCGCCACTCGTTGATGTGCGCGACGAGCTGATCGAGCGTCGCGTTCTCCGTCGGCGCCAGGAACGGCACCACATCGACCCTTCGGGAGACGCACGCGACGGCCCCGCTGAGCCCGACGGCGAATAAAAGAATGGCGAAACGTTTCACAGCCGCGATCGTACTACGTTGGACAAGCGCTTGCTCAATGGAGCAGGTCGAATTGATAGTTGTATTTCACGATGAAGCTACGATTCTGAGGCCCGAAGCGCTCGTTCCCCAAACCGCTGGCGTTGTTGTAGACGATGAACAAGCCCGTTCCCGCCGTGTTGAGCCAGCTGAAGCGGACGTTCGATGTCCACAAGTCGAGATTGTCATTATATTGGACGAAGGCCTGCAGGTAGATAAACGAGGAAAAGTTGTAGCTGATGCGGAACTGGCCGAGATTGGTGATGAAGCTTCCTTCGATGAGATCGACGTCGTTGTAGGACCATGTCGCTGACGTGATGATCTTCGACTTGTAGCGGTAGTTGATCGTCGTGTTGACGGTGGTCTTGCTGCCCGAGAGAAAGCCGCCATTCTGCAGGCCGCCTGAATAAGACACAGGCGCCGCTTGGTTCGTGTTCCACCGCCACGCCATTTCCCAGTTTTGATAGGTTCCCGGCTGCACGATGATCCCGTCGGCGATCTCGAAAGGCTCTTTCAATCCTTCCACCGGCCGATTGACGGCGGGGCTGAAATAAGCGCCGTTCTCGAAATCGATATGGGTATCGAAGTGGAGGTCTTCGGTCTCCTTGAAGCCATCGAGATCCCAGAAACCGCGATAGGTTACGTGGGGTCGGAGCTCGCGCAGCCATTCGATGTCGGGGCGTAGGTTCATGAAAACCCCTGTGTTGATGCTGCGGTAATCGTCGCGACGCAGAAAACCCACCTCGGGGTTGAAGTTCTCGCCGACTTCTGCCACTCCCATCCAAACGCGGCCTCTCGTGCGCTGATATTCGGCACGAGCGTTCAAGGCATGCTCGCCGCCTTCGAGGCCCGGTGTTTGGGTGCGGGCGGCAAAGCCGGTTAAAGTAAACGCTTCTCCGATGCCGAGTTTGCCGTCGAGGCCGAAGGTCCGGTTCCAGTCATTCTCACCCGCTAAGTCTCCGGTCGCGACTCGATTGACGAACAACGCGCCAATGCGCGAGCGGTTCGGGAATTCTCGGATCACGCTCGCGACGGTGTAGTTGTTGGCTACCGCAACCCCGGCTTTGTCCTGGGTTTGCATGTTCATGACGCCAACGTCGAAATCTCGGAGCTTGCCGCTCAAGCGGGCACCGCCTAAGATCGGCACGATCTCGCCCGCGTCACTGATGCCGATGCGGCGGCTGAAGAACAGCTCTACCGCTTGGGACTGGCCCATGGTGAAGTGCCCAGCGTTCTCGAGAAAGAAGGGCCGCTTTTCCGGAAAGAACAAGTTGAAGCGTGTCAGGTTAACCTGTTGGGCGTCGACTTCGACTTGGGCGAAGTCGGTGTTGTAGGTGAGGTCGAGATTCATGGCCGGCGTAATGCCGAGTTTGGTGTCCACCCCCCACTCGGCGTCTCTATTTGTGGATGCGTTGGCGTAGTCGCGATCGCCCGCGCCCAAGGCATAGGGCGTCACTTTGAAGTTCCGTGGCGTCGACAGCTCGAGACCTTCGAGAATACCCGCGGAGGAGACGCGGTTGAGGTTGAAGATGCGCGAGACCGGCGACCAATAAACGATTTCGCGTTTGCGGCGCACGTTTCTTTGGAAGTTCAAGCCCCAGGTCTGAGGGTTGTCGGACCCATAGCGCAGCGTGCGAAGGGGGATGGCGAACTCGGCCGACCAGCCATAGTCTCCGCGGGCGGTCGCGACGGTGAAGCTCGTATCCCAGTTCAAGTTGAATCCAGCGCCGGCGCCCCCCTGGGAACGTCTCCCGCTTCCGCGACCGGGGCCTCCGCCTCCGCCCTGCCCTTCGTTCGTTACCTGGGCGTCGTACTCGATGCCGGCAGGGTTGGTGCCGAAGACGAACCCATTCTGCTTGTCGTGATAGGTGTCGAAGATGATGCGGAATGAATCCGTATCGTCGAGATTCGAATCGCGCCGTGCGTCCGTGACGATAATCTTATTCGGCTCCGAATCGAAGCAGATGACGCCGATATAAATGTTCCGGTCGTCATAGAGGATCCGGACTTCGGTTTTCTCCGTGGCCGGTTGTCCTTCGTAGCGCTCCGCTTGGACGAAATCGGTGATGACCGTGGCTTTTTGCCAGGGATCGTCGTCGACGCGTCCATTGATGACGGGAGCTTCCTCGGTCTTGGCCGCTTTCGCGACCCGTGTCGTTGCTGCGGGCGTCTCGCTGCCTAGGGCGAGAGCACCTTGGCACGCCACGAACGTCAAGATGAGAAGAGTTGCTTGGAGCTTCCTCTTCAGCGCAGTCTTACACATGGTAACCAATCTAAACGGCGGGGCGAACAAAAGCAATTATTCGACAAGATTATATGGTTCAGAAGCTTAGCGCGACTAGAACTAACGGAATGGGGCACCCCTGGTTGCCGATAGCTCTGACGCGCCCTATCCAGTTATGATTGGCGTGGCGACCCAGGCGGGCCCCCCGCCATCGCACCGGACACTGACCTCTTGCTCCCCCCTGACATAGATGACCACAGATGACAAGAGATAGGCTGTTGAGATATTAAGTCCGAGCGGATCGGTGATCCATGAAGCCAACCGGCGCGTTCCCGGAGGTGCTTCAGCGGGTTGAGCGCTTCCCTGTGACGAGCAGCAAACGAACCAGAGTGGAACCACGAGGTATGCATCGAATGTTAAGAGGAACCTTGTCGGCTAAAGCGTTTTATGCCCTATGCCTACTTGGGGCAGCTGGGCTTCAAACCACATCGGAAGCGAGCGCTACCCAGGCCATTTCAGAACCGGTTCGAGTGACAACGTTAGCTCACTATGTCAATTGGTACAACGGCACCAATTTTCGTAACGCAACGACGCTGCCCACCAATGGATTGGGTGAATACGAGTCAACCGATCCTTACGTGATCGCGTTCCACAAATCAACGTTCTTGCAAGGGGGCGAGATACCCCTGATCTCATGGTGGGGTAGAGACGACAGCCGGGGGGACGAGTTCTTGGACATATTCTTCGCCGTTGCCCCCTTGCACCACAAGAAACGTGACGTTCAAGTGAGCTTGCTGTACGAAGCGAGAGGAATGTTGCTCGAGGGGAACGAAGAAAAAATTGATTTCAATCAACAAAAGACGCGGGCACAATTCATTTCAGACATCATCCATCTAGACGAAAAATATTTCTCGAACCCGGAGCATCGTGACCGATTCTTCAAAATCGACGGCCGACCTGTGATTTTCGTTTGGTATTCACATGCTTTCCGAGGCCCCTTTCAGGAGGCGGTGTCCGACGCTCGCAAATATGCCGATTTCTATTTGATCGGGTCGAATTTCACGTTGAGAGGAAATCTTCTCGACGAATGGAAGGAGTTCATCCCCGCGTTCGACGCGATATCTGCCTATGGGGCCTATGACCAACATTTCTTGGCACAATACGGAGGTCCCAACGAGAAATATGTGAGTCAGTATTTTAACGGAGTAGCTTTGTGGTCTCGATGGCTTGCAGAAAACGCTCCCGACACGGATTTGATCTTGCCAATGTCTTTTGCTTTCGACAATTCCAATTCGAAATCCGAACAGCGAACCATCCATTTCTATATGAACACCTTCGAGGCCACTCACTTTGCAAAGCAGGTGAGGCTGGCCATTGAATGTTCACTATCGGGAAACCCGATATTCGACAAGGTAATCCCGACCATCGTTTTTGCGTCATTCAACGAGCATTTCGAGGGCACGCCTCTCGAACGCGCGACTCACTACGAAGACAAGGTCCGGCCGTACGACGCCTACGGGGACATATATCGCGACATTTTCTTGAGTCTGATACCCGCTCGTACATACATCGACCCACCTAGATGTGAAGGTCTCCTTTACTAGCGACCGAGCGCGTAGACGTAGTCGACTGTAAAACGCTGATCGCGCGAGGAGAGATAAACGAGCTGTTCCGGCGTTTGTCCCGCGTCCGCCCACCGTAATTGCAGTAGATGCTCCCGGTTGAGCTCTATAGAAAGCGAGACCTCGTGAGCGCGACTCTTTCCACCGACGATCACGGACGGGAAGCGACGCTCATGCCAAGTCCACTCTAGCCGAATGAACTCGACGCGAGACTCCCCTCGTGTGAAGGGCCACGCCATGCGCCACGGAACGCCTACGAACATGCGATAGCTATCGGTTTGAGATCCCACGAGCTCATCCACGGTAACTATCAGCTCGAAGCCTAGCTGCGGGACGTTCCGCTCACGAACTTGAGCGCGATACAAGGCCTCGATGTCGCGCGCAAGCTCTTCTCGGTGCGACGAGATCGACAATCTCTCCCGAAGCGAGCGTAGCGCGGCGACGTCATAGACTCGCCGCTCGTTGTAGCCGAGCTCGTTGACGCGGCGGGTGATGCGGAGCAACTCCTCGGCAAACTCACTCGAGCGCGCGAACCGGAAACGGCGGCCGAAGAAAGTCACACCGCCGCGGTACTCGCGGAGGAACCGCTCCACGCCCGGCTGCCACTCTTGGCGTGTGCGAGCGGTCGCGACGAAGTACGCGGCGAAACGAAAGGCGAGGCCTAGCTCGACGAGCGCCTCGCTCCGAGAAAGCCTGCCGGTTATGCGATCGATGAATGCGCGTGCGTCGATCTCGAGATCGGAATGATTCCATATCCCGCCCCCCCCGGCTCTGGCTCGGGTCAGGTCGAAGCCGGCTTCGCTGCGCATACGCGAGACGGAGGCCTCTCCGTTCAGCTCGAGGTCGTTGTTGTGCTGAAAGAGAAATCCTGCGGAGCCGAACCGTATGATGCGCGTCGCGGGACTCGGCGACGGTAGCCGACTCGTCTCGACGAAATCCTGCAGCGAAGGCTGAGCGCCGCGGGAGTCGTCCGTATCATGTCGATAGCCAAAGAGAAGCTCCCAATCAGAGCTCAAACGCAGAGACCCCACCCCGTTGACGATCCATGTATCGTCGAGGCGGCTGTCCGAGCGGCGCCTTTCCGCATCCACCGTCACGCGCAAGAACGACCCCCGGTACCCTCCACCAAACGCCCATGAGCCCTCTTCCTGGCTCATTCTCAGCTCGAGTCGCTGGGTCTCGAGAAAAACGCCTTGTTGTTTTCCCCGCACGGCGGCGCCTAGAAAAGCTTTGGCGCCGAGCTTCCATCGCGGCCGGAAGCTCCAATCCGACAAACCCTCTTTGCCCCCTCCGAAGCTCAGATCGACGAGACGGATAGGTTCTGCTGGCTCGGTCACGGGCGGGAGTCTAAGTTTTCCGAGCGGGTAGTCGGCGTCGGCGTCTTGCGCCTTTATCGGTGCCGCGCAGAGGAGGAGCGTGAGAACGAAGCCGCGGCGGATCACCGAGGAAACTCTTCGGGCAACCCGATAGACGTCGATTCGATGATCCGGAGGTCTTCTTCGGTCGGAAAGTAGAGCATGATGTCCGGAACGAGCTCTTCGTAGGACGCGTGCGTGCCGGCGCTCGCTTCAACGACTCGGTTTCTAAGCAAAGAAATGAGATCGACCGATTCTTCGACGGCGCGAAATCCTTCCTGGGGGTCCGCGACAATGTCGAAAAGGCGAAATCGGTTCGGTTGAAAATCGAAAAGGTCGAACCAGTAGATTCGCTCAACGAGCGGGAACCCGTTTCGGATTTCCTCGAAAGTGGACGTGAACCAGTCCAGGTGTTGCGCGCTACCTTCCGCTCCGGACTCGGTGATCCAAACGGGCTTTTGTGTCAGCGCGGACAAACGTTCGACGAAGCGGGTGCTGTAGACGTGAAAGGCGACGCGGTCGCAAAAATTCTCACTTCCTGCTTCGATCATCCGTTGCGCGCGAAGAAAGCCCTCCGCGCTCGACACGGGCGCTGCTGCCACGATCTGAATCGACGGATCGTCCTCCTTGAGGTGGAGGTAGGCCGGTCGAAGAAAATCTCGTACATAGGCTTCCGGCGAAATCCCGTAGAAGAAAGACGGCTCGTTCAGAATCTGTACGGCAAATCTGCCGGGCCTCACGATCTCGGCAGACGCCTTGGGAACGAAATTGCCAAAGATGGTCGCGTAGGTCTCGTACACTTCGTCACGCGTCGCCGGGTCGAGGATCGCGTGAACCAGGTCTAGACCGGAGAACTGATCGATGATCCCAACGACGTCGATGCCGAGCGCGCGGGCCGCCCGCACATAGGGGATGGCAGCCAGGAAGTTTGGACCGAAGCACGCGAAGGAGATGGTCACCCTCATCTGCTCGAAACCGAGCTCGTATATGAGCTTCATCTGCAGGTCGACGAGCCGCGGCACGATGATAGGCGGCGTGAAACCGGCGTCCAAGTCGAAGCGCCTCAAAGGTGCGATATTGATGCCTCCGTTGATGCGTGGAACGGGCGAGCGGCCGCCGCGTCGAGCCAAAGCACCCGCGAGACTCGTCAGGCCCAGGCCGAGAAATTCGCGACGGTGCAGGCGACTCAAGATTGCCTCACTATAGCTGCCCAGCGCCCGAACCCGCTAACGACGAAGTCTTCTAGTTGACGCAAACGGAGGGCTTCGAAAGCTTTATTCGCCGAGGAGCCGCGCGGCTTCTTTGGCGAAATAAGTGAGGATCATGTCGGCGCCGGCGCGTTTGATGGACGTCAAGGCTTCTAGGATGGCTTTGTCGCGATCGATCCACCCGCGCTCGGCCGCGGCGACGATCATCCCGTACTCTCCCGAGACGTTATAGGCTGCGACGGGAACGTCGAATTGGGCGCGCACGCGCGCGATCACGTCCAGATAGGGAAGCGCCGGCTTGACCATCACGACGTCGGCCCCTTCTTCGATGTCGAGAGCGATCTCGCGCATCGCCTCGCGCTGATTGGCGGGGTCCATCTGGTAGGTCTTTTTGTCGCCTTTCCGCGGCGCGGAGTCGAGAGCGCCGCGGAACGGCCCGTAGAAGCAGGAGGCGTATTTGGCCGAATAGGCCAGGATCCCAACATGCGGTTTAGAAGCCTCGTCGAGAGCGTCGCGGATGGCTCCGACGCGGCCGTCCATCATGTCCGACGGGGCGACCCAATCCACCCCCGCCTCTGCATGCACCACCGCCATTCGGCAGAGGACGTCGACCGTCTCGTCATTGGCGACTTCGCCTTCGATGACGAGCCCGTCATGGCCGTGGATGGAATAGGGATCGAGCGCGATGTCGGTTTGGACGCAGATATCCGGGAGTGCTTTTTTGAGCGTGCGGACCGCGTTCGGAATGACGCCTTCCGGGTTGTAGGCTTCGCTCGCGCCGTCGTCCTTCTTCGTCGAATAGCCGAAGAGGTTGACGGCGCGCACCCCCAGCTCCCAGAGCTCCTCGGATTCGCGCACGAGCTCGTCGCTCGAAAGCCGAAACTGCCCGGGCATCGTGTCGATGGGCTCTCGGAGCCCACGGCCTTCCTTGATGAAGAGCGGTGCAATGAGCTCTCCCGCGCTGAGCTTGGTCTCCCGCACGAGGGTGCGGATGGGCTCGCTGCGGCGGAGCCTGCGAGGTCGGTGTACCAAATCCATATCGAGCAGGTTGTATCAGAAATAGATGTCGCTTCACAAGATGCGCTATGCTCCCCCGTGACCAAGGATCAAGTGCTTTTCACGGAGCTGCTCGCTCAGCATGACGTGATCCGCTTCGGGGACTTCACGCTGAAGTCCGGCCGACAATCGCCGTATTTCATCAACGCCGGGCAGCTGCGGTCAGGGAGCGCAATTGCCGGTCTCGGCCGCGCCTATGCGGCGTGCATCCTCGATAACAACTTGCCCTGTGATTTCATTTTCGGCCCCTCTTATAAAGGTGTGCCGCTTGCGGTGGCGACGGCCATAGCACTCGCCGAGCGCGGCCGGGATCTCGGCTTCGCTTTCGACCGCAAGGAAGTGAAGGACCATGGTGAGGGTGGCCGCTTCGTTGGTACGCAGCCGGAAAGCGGTATGCGCGCGGTCGTTGTGGACGACGTGATCACATCGGGCGCCTCGATCCGCTATTCGGTCGGGCTTCTGAGAGAAGCGTCGGTGGAGGTCACGGGTGTGGTGATCGCCGTGGATCGCGAGGAAAGAGGCTCGGGAGCGAGAACCACATTGTCCGAGCTCGAAGAGAGCTTGAAGATCCCGGTGCTCCCGATCGTAACGGTGACCGAAATGGTCGAGCACCTTCACGAAAGCGGTAGCTTGAGCGCGGAAATGAAGGCCCGGATCGAAGACTACGTGCGGGAGCACGGAGCGAAGGCGGAGTGATCGAGTGACGGGCGCAGACCGCATCCTGGTCATCGGGGGAAATGCTGCCGGGATGACCGCCGCTTCCCGTGCGAAGCGCCTCGAGCCCGGCTTGGATATTACGGTCCTCGAGGCGGACGAGCGCATCGCGTACAGCATTTGCGGTCTTCCTTATTACTTGGAGGGGCGTGTTGCCGATATTCGCGAGCTCGAGCTGTTCACTCCCGAGACTCTCCGAAACGAGCGAGGGATTGAAGCGCGGGTTCGGACGCGGGTGGTAGCGATCTCGCCGACGCAGCGCAAGATCGAGGTCGAGGAGGCAGGCTCGGGAAGTCGCGAGACGCTCGGATATGACAAGTTGCTCGTGGCGACGGGGTATCGACCGAAAATTCCGAATATCGAGGGTTCTGACCTCGAGGGTGTGTTCACGGCAAGCCGGCTCGCGGATGGCGAAGCCGTAGGGTCCTGGCTCGACGAGCGGAAGCCGCGCCGTGCGGTTCTCGTCGGGGGCGGCTATGTCGGCCTCGAGATGGCGGAGGCGCTATCGAAACGCGGCCTCGAGGTCACGCTCGTGGACGCGGCGCCGCAATTGTTCACGGCCCTCGATCCGGATATGGCTCGGCATGTCGAAGATGCACTGGTGCAGCATGGCGTCCGCGTGATGACGGGCCGAAGAGTGCGGCGCCTCGAAGGGAGCCGTAGCCGTTTAGTCGAGGTGGTCGAGCTCGAAAAAGGCGCGCTGCGCATCCCGGCAGAGCTCGTATTCGTGGATATCGGCGTCGCGCCGGACGTTCTGCTCGCTTCTGAGGCGGGTATAGAGCTCGGCCAGAGTGGCGCGATTGCGGTTAGCGAGCGGATGGAGACGAACTTCGCTGGGATCTACGCGGCGGGGAATTGCGCCGAGACGCTCCACCTGGTTACCGGACGGGCGACGACCATCCCGCTCGGAACCGTCGCTGCCAAACAAGGACGTGTGGCGGGGGAAAATCTCGCGGGCCGCCGGAGCCGTTTTCGAGGCGCGGTGGGTACGAGCGTCGTCAAGGTGTTCGGCGTCGCCGCCGCGCGCACGGGATTGAGCTCGGCGGAGGCCGTCGCGGCAGGTTTCGCCGTGGTGGAGGCGACGATCGAAGGCACCTTTCGGGCGCGCTATTTCGGCGACGCTAAAGGAACGGTGAAAGTCATTGGGGACCGAGACTCGGGCCGGCTTCTGGGGGCTCAAATTGTGGGAAGCGATGAGGCGGCGATGCGCATCGATGTCGCGGCGACCGCTTTGACCGCCAAGATGACGGTCCACGAGGCGTCCCAGCTCGATCTCGGCTACGCCCCGCCCCTCGGCGCGTTGTGGGATCCCCTCCTGGTGGCGCTAAACACCCTCACGCGCGAGCTTTAGGTAGACCCGAGCTTCGGTAAGAGACGATCGGACTAACGCGCCATCGTGGCCGACGTGCTCGCCTCCGCCGGCGCGAACTCGCGTACGTCGTCTTCCTGGGGTAAGGTGTGGCGGTTGATGGGCGCGGACAGCACGACCGACGTCTTTGTCGAAGCGGTGCCGGAGATGCTCTTGATACGCTGCAGGACTTTCTCGAGCGTCTTGGGCGTGCGCGTCAGCACTTGCGCGATATACGCCTCTTCGCCAGCGACACTGAAACATTGTTGGATCTCGGAGATCTCCGCGAGGTAGCTCTCGTAAACCTCGGACGATATGCCTGCATCCGTCGTGATGCGCACCATCGCGGTGATGTCATATCCGAGAGACGTGGGATTGATGTTCGCGGTATATCCTTCGATGACGCCACTCCGCTCGAGCTTCTTGACACGATCGTGCACCGTCGGTGCCGTTAGGCCGACTTGTGCCGCAAGATCGGCAAAGGTGCTCCGTCCTTTGGATAGCAATGCTGACAGAATTTGTTTGTCGGTGTAATCGATGGAACCATTTATGAAGCTCACGGGGTCACTCTCTCGGGTCCGAAGTGCCGCCGATACTAGCGAGTCGGATCCGAGAAATCAAATCCAGAAATAGAAGTAGAGTCTGCGAAAGTTCCGAGTCATAGTTGTCTTTGCACTCGTTTTGTGATGAAGGTATTTCTTGAGGAGGGGGTTTTGTTGAAGCAGTGGATCTTCTTGTTGGCGTTCGTCGGCGCGGCTTCGATGCCGAATGCGCAGGGCGCGCAAGATGCAGGCGAGTCGAAGACGAGCATCTTGGTGGCCTACGATACGCGCACGGGTCATACCGAGCGTATCGCGCGCGCGATCGTCGAAGGTATCGTGTTGGTCGAAGATGCTCAGGGGATACTGCGCGCGCAAGATGACGTGAGCGATGAAGAGATTGCGGCCGCGGCCGGCATTCTCGTCGGAACACCGGTTCATTGGGGGAATTTGTCGGCCAAAACGAAAGCGTTTCTCGATCGTATCGCGGCTCTGCTCGTCGCGCGCAAGGAGCTCGGCCCTGACGCGGCACCGCATCACCGGTCAGCTGGAGCTTTTGCGACCGGCGGCAGTGTTTCTTCCGGGAAAGAGCTAGCCCGGATCGCGATATTGACCGCGTTCGTCAACATGCGCTTCGTCATCGTGGGCGCGGTGGATGCCGACGGCTTCGGAACGCTCGGTGCACAAGCGACGACGGGTGAAGCTGACCCGGGCGTGAGCGAAAAAGAGCTCGAGGAAGCAAGAAGCTTCGGAAAAAGATTCGCCGAAGTGACGATGCGTCTCGCCCGCTGAGTGCCTTTGCAAGGGGCGGAGAGGTGGGAGAAAAAGCAAAGGCAAAGGGGAGGTGGGGATGAAAACGGGGATGTGGGGATAAAAGCCAAGAATCTGATTTTCGTATTTTTTTGCCTCCTCCGCAAAATCTATGGGTTGCATTGGGGAGCAAACTCGGCTAACCAATTGATAATAAACACCTTCTTCCCAGCGCACGCGGCTTGGCTTTCGTGTGTGACTTCGCGCTTCCTGAAACCCGGGTGCCCGGAGCCCCGCCGGAGGCCCCGTTTGCCCATCGCCCATAGTTGCTC
>SMYC01000143.1 GCA_004356105.1 Acidobacteriota bacterium
CCACTGAACCCGCCGACCGCACTGAACCCGCCGACCGCACTGAACCCGCCGAACCCACTGAATCACCGAGCCCGTCCGCGGCGGACGCTTCTCAAGACGAAAAGGACCAAAAGTGGGAGACGGACGAACTCGGCCAGGAGCTCAAATTCGGTAAGGAAGGGCTCGACTTCAGCGGGGAGTGACAGGCTTCGGCGCTGCGAGGTCAGGGAACTTTCGAGAGGGCCACGCTGTACAGTCTTATCGCCGTATCGCGGCGGCGGCGATTCCTTCGAGTCAACGTCTCGTAGCGTAGCTCCAACTGATTCAGACCTCCGTTCAGCTTCTCGTTCGGAAAGCTCACCGTGTATTGACCGCGCTCACCCTCGATGCTCAACGTGGCAAGCCGATGCTCGTTCAGGAAGACATTCACCCGAGTCGGCTCGCGCGACACGGCACCCACGGATAGCTCGGCCATCAAATCGGACGCGAAGCTTTTGGGAAGCTTGAAATAGATCTCGGAGCGTTGTCCTTGCGACAACCGCGAGGTCTCGTAGGCGCCGGCTTCTGGCGCGTACCAGCCCTCTCCAAAGAACGGGTTCTCCCCCGCCCCGAACCTGACGTCGGGTGTGCTTACCGGCATCAGGCTCGCACGATCCGGAACCTGGTAGACCGAGACGCCGCTTCCGATCGCCTCTTCGTTTCTGAAGCGCGCGACTTCTCGAAGCCCCACTGTGCTCAATCCAGGCGGGTAGCCTGAATGAAACACGTAGTCGTAGTTGCCGACGAAACGCTTCTCCTCGACGCGCAGACGATGGACGCGAAATCGCTCGGGATCCAAGCTAGGCGTGAATTGATCCTGGAGCACGCGGCTTCCCGCCTCCAGATTCTGCATAGCCCATGATGCTGCATGCTCCGCCGGGGTCGGGCGGCGGGCGCGCGCGGCGACATCGAGGGTCGCGTAGGCAGGTGCGGCGAGAAGTACGGCGGCGACAACGATTCCAGCTTTGCGGCTCTTAAACGCGATGCGCTCGGTCGCGTCCGCCGCGAGAAGCGCCGCGAATGGCAGCAGCACGAGCACATGGCGCGGAAACGCTCGGTCGAAGAACGAAAAGACTACCCAATAGGTGAGAGGGTAGGCGAGCAGAACGAGAAGTCTCTTGTCAGACGCGACAAGCGCCCGCACGGAAGCGGCCAAAGCCGCCACCGAAGCAAGCACGCCGACGCCGCGCGTTGCGAGCTGTCGCGACAGCGCAAGCGGGGCATTGAGCTCGGCTGCGCGGTAGTAGCCGACATGCATCGTGAGGCCGCGGTAGAACGAGGGAAAATTCAAGAGCGTGTACGGGCTCGCGGCCGCGAAGGCGACGCCGGCTGCGAGAAGGCCAAAGAAAACTCTCCCCGCATCGGAGCGCCTCTCCGGACCAAGCCACCAGGCCACAAGATAAGGTGCAACCACGAAGCCCCCGGTATATTTGATCGCGCATGCGAGGCCGACTGCGATCCCCGCGAGCACGAACGCCCCCGTGCTCCGCTGCTCGAGCAGCCGCAGCGACAGCCAAAGGGAGATCGAGACAAACAACATCAACATGAGGTCCGGGTTGACGACGGCCGACTCTCGAAACGCGAGCGGTGAGACCAGCACGAGGCTCGCACCGAAAGCAGCGCTCCATGAAGATAGCCAAACGCGGCCGATCCAAAACACGACCACCGCTGCCAAGAGTCCCGCGACCAGAGTCAGCCGCCGCGCCGCGAGATAGAACCCAGAACGCGGTAGCTCGGGGATGGTCCGTCCCGACGCCTTCAAGTGGACCCTAGCTGGGATCATCTGGAGATAAAAGTGAAGCCCGGGATAGCCCGGATGGCGGTGATCGAAATCGCCGGTTTTTACCATCTCCAGAACGTTCTCGACGACCTCGCCTTCGTCGGGCCCGACATAGTGCTCGACATCGTGGTTCGCGATGGGCCATCGCGCGACGAGCGCGAGAACGAGCACCCCGCCGAGAGCGAGCGCGGCCCAAAGACTGTGGTGTCGAGGCGACCCGGTATGAGGTGAAGCGCTCGTCCTACGGCCGGCGATGAAAAGAGCGCCAGCCGTCAAAAAGGTGCCGTAGATTCCGAACGGGAACAGAAGAACGGAGAGGAGAAAAAGAGTGGCGAGAAGAGCGACGACGCGTGTCAAGACGTCTCCTTTGGCTCCTCCATCTCCTTTTTTTCCACGGCGAGCCGCTGCCGCCAATCGTTCAAGAGATCCTCGAGCGTCTCCCTCAGCAAATATCTCGGCGCGAACCCGATCTCGTCTGTGAGACGCGCGGCATCTCCCACGATGAGGGGCGCGTCCAGAGCATGGTAGCGCTCCGGGTCGACCTTCACTTCGACGGGCACCGTTGCAAGTGAGACCAGAACGTCGAGAATCTCCTGGATGGCGACGGCGTCGCCACGACAAACATTGTATGCTCGCCCCGGCTCGCCGCGCTCGATGATCGCCGTATAGGCTCGCGCCACATCCCGAACATCGGTGAAGTCTCGTCGCGCGGTGAGATTGCCGACGCGAATCTCCGGCTCGCGGCCCAAGGCTTCGATCTCCGCGACTTGGCGCGCGAAACTCGAGCATACATAAGAGTCGGCCTGCCCGGGACCCGTATGGTTGAAGGAGCGCGTCCAAAAAACGGCAGATCCTTCCGAGAGGAAATAACGCTGGCCGAGAAGCTCCTGAGACGCCTTGCTCACAGCGTAAGGCGTCAACGGGCGCTGCGGCCGATCTTCGCCGATAGGCTGCTCGGATTCCGCGACTTGACCATATTGCTGACACGAGCCGATGAGCAGAATGCGGGGGTTATGTCCCGTATCCTTCGCGGCTTCGAGCAAGTTTTGGGTGCCGAGAAAATTGGTCTCGAACGTAAGCCGCGCGTAGCGCAGCGAGCTCTCGGGATTGGAGAACGCCGCGAGATGAAAGATGACCTCGGGTCCGACGTCATGGACGGCTTTCGCGAGCGCCACATCGTCGAGAAGATCCGCGGCGGTCACATGGATCCCGCTCGGTCCGTCACTCTCCTCGCTCGGGTGTACCAGCCCGAAGACGTCGTGCCCTTCCTCTTTGAGATGGGCTGTCAGATGACGGCCGACGAATCCGGCCGCTCCCGTTACGAGAGCGCGCACTCAAGGAACCTCCGCTCTCCAGTAATCGAGCATGTCCTTGAGGGTCTGTTCGTAGGGAATGGTCGGCTCCCACCCGGTGGCCGCTTTGAACTTCGAAGCGTCGCCGAGGAGTACGGGGACGTCGGAGGGGCGCAAGCGCTCGGGATCTTCACGCACCTCTACTTTCTGGCCCGACATCTCGATGAGCTGGTCGAGGACGTCCTGAATGCGGTAATCGGTTCCGCTGCACAGGTTGTAGGCCTCGCCCGGCACACAATTGCCGTCGAGCGAGAGCCAGTAGCCGCGAACCATGTCCCGCACATCGGTAAAGTCTCGTCGGGCTTCGAGGTTACCGACATACATCACCGGTGGCTTCTTGCCCTTTTCGATCATCACGATCTGTTTCGCGAAATTGGATGAGACGAACACGTCTCCACGGCGCGGACCGTCGTGGTTGAAACCGCGCGTACGGATAATTTTGAGGCCAAAGCTCTGACAATATTGATAACCGAGGTAATCCTGCCCCACTTTGCTAACGGCGTAAGGCGAGAGCGGCCTCAGCGGGTTGGTCTCTTTGATCGGAAGCTCGTTCTCGTAAACCATGCCGTATTCTTCACTCGAGCAAGCGATCTGGATCCAGGGATCCGTCTTCATCGCACGCACGGCTTCGAAAACATTCAGTTGTCCGATAATGTTCGTCGTCAGTGATTCCGCGGGCGCGTTCCAGGAAGAGGGCACAAAACTCTGCGCGGCGAGATGAAAGATTCGATCGGGGTCAACGCGCTCCATCACCTGTTTGGTGGAGCTCAAATCCCGCAAATCGCATTCGAGCAACTGGATCTGGGATTCGATGTCGCGAATATTCTCCATGCGGCTGCGCCATCTCATGGTGCCGAAGATCTCGGCATCGGGATGTTCCGCCAAAATGAACTCGGCGAGGTGGCTGCCCGCGAAGCCCGTAACTCCAGTAATCAAAACACGCAACGAGTTGCCTCCTTAAATCGAGTGCCCAATCCCGCTATCTGCTATTGGCCAGATAGCGTTTCAAAGCGTCCTGCCAAGCTCGCACCTGGATCCCGGTGGCGTCTTCGAATTTTTCGACGGACATCGCCGAATAAGCCGGCCTCGGCGCCGGACGGCCGAGCGCTTCGCCCGAGATGGTTTTCACCTGGGGCTCCTTCACGCCGAGCTCGCTCGCGAGAAAACGTACGAGCGTAACCCAAGTCGTCTCTCCGCGGTTCACGAAGTGAAAGAGCCCTCGATGCTCACCTTCGACGAGAGCGAGAAGCGCCTCCGCCAGGTCGAGCGCGTAGGTCGGCGAACCCGTTTGGTCATCGACGAGCGGAAGCTCTTTCGAGGCGACGAGGCGCTTTTTCGCCCAGTCCACAAAACCCTTCGAAGGCCCATACACCCAACCCGTCCGGACCGTAAGCCAGCCATCAGGGCAAGCTTCTGCGACGCGGCGCTCTCCTTCGAGCTTGCTGCGACCATAGCTCGATCGCGGACAGGTCGGCGCGGTCTCTTCGTAGGGTGTGCGTCGCTCGCCGTCGAAAACATAATCCGTGCTCACAAAAACCATGGCGGCACCCGCGTCACGCGCCGCTTTCGCCACCCACTCGGCGCCGACCGCGTTCACCTCCATGGCCAGGCCTGAATGTCGTTCGGCGCCGTCCACATCAGTATAAGCGGCGCAGTGTAACACGGCCTGAGGCAAGAACCGCCCCACGGCATGGTCCACCGCTGCCCGATCCGTAACGTCGAGATCCGCGCGCGAGAGCGCAAGAACCTCATGCCGCGCAGCCGCCACGGTGGAGGCAAAGCGACCAAGAAGCCCACCGCTTCCGGTAATCAAGATCTTCAATACCGAGCTACCTTTTCACGCGGCGGCCCTACGCGGCAAAAGACCGCCGATTCGAAGAATGGCCACAGAGGCGCAGAGGCACCGAGAAAGACAGAGTCCAGGAACTGGTTCGGCCGGTCTCGTTGCTTTTCTCCGTGCCTCTGTGCCTCTGTGGCCATTCTTTTGGGCGTAACCCGCTTTCGAGAGCACCGTTTGGGGTCCAGCGCTAATAGGATCGGCGCCCCGAGCCCCCGAGGGAGGTGCCGAAGCTTCCGATGTTAGCGAGGGTGATGCCGAAGCGGAATATGTTCTCTACCCGGACGCCGACGAAGTTGAAACGGTTGAAACTAACCATGAAGCCGCAGCACTGAACGTTGTAGACCGCGCCGGCTCGAAGGTTGTTCACCACTTTGTTCGTGGCGTCGAAGGCCGTATCGAAGTTTACCTGGAGACCGTGAGTCAGGTTGAGCTGGGTGCCGAATCGAAAGTTACTGCGTGTCACGTCGCGATCGGGAATGTTA
This sequence comes from Acidobacteriota bacterium, assembly GCA_004356105.1. GTDB lineage: Bacteria > Acidobacteriota > Vicinamibacteria > Marinacidobacterales > SMYC01 > SMYC01. Next base: position 5,473 of record SMYC01000143.1, read on the forward strand.
CGACGCGTCCAAAGCCCCCGCACCAAACCCCAGCGACCACCATAGGAGGCCGACGTGCTCGAAGAGCGGATCGCGTTGAAATTGATGTCGTAGTCCATGTTCCAGCTCGCGGTCAGATTTCTGGAAGGCCGGAAGTTCACCCGCGACGTGATCGGTGAGCGGTTGCTCGGCGTCCCGTCTTCCGTGAAATAGGGCGTGGAAAATTGCCGGTCGTAGAGCGAAGCGTTGATGTCGAAGAAGTAACGCTGGGAAAGAGTCCATGTGAGCATTTCAGTTGCGGTCTGTTGTTCCTCCCCGTTGACCACGCGTTTCGCCAAGACCCGGTTGACAATCGAGAGAGACACCTGATTCGTACCCGGAATGTAATCCTGGCCGTCGAATTTCGGGATCTCGGCGAAGGTATCAACGAGCGAGCGCCGGCTCCATACGATCTGAGGCTCGATGACGTGCTTGTAGCGGGCCGCGTAAAAGTTGTCGGGCGTGTTGAAAATCCTGGAAAAAGTCGGCCCCCGGATGTCGAAGCGGGTCTCGAAATATTTACGCTCGACCGACTCGTCGACGAGGGCGCGTCCTTCGAGAGACGAGGTGTAATGCGTCAAACGGCCGGTGAGGCTCGCCGTCATCGTCAAATAGCTGAGGCCGGTAAAGGGATAAGCGACCGTCGGCACGATGTCGAATCGTTCATATTCGAAAAGCTCGCCGCGATTCGTTCTCGCGAGCGAGGCGGCTTCCGAGTTAAAGGAGAACAAGATGGGAGTTTTGAAAATAGAGGTCGGGCGCGAATTGAAAGTGATTTGGGGAAGCACCTTTCGGACCGCGACACGTTCGCCGAACGACGTATCGTTGCGGTCGAAGTTGACGCGCAAGTTGTATTGCTTCCAGCTGTTCGAGATGCTACCGGAGGCTCGCTTCCTGCGCTGGGTGGCGCGGTTGTAATTCTCTTGAAACGATTGCTGGAAATCGAAGCTGCTAAAAAAATCGACGCGGGCGACCGCTTTGAAGCCGCCGGGTAGCTCCTGGTTCGCGCTCGCTCGGATCGTATATTCCTGGTTTCCGGACATGTCGTTCTTGATAAAAAAAGAATCGAGCTGGCCGCGCGACCTGTGAGATTGAAGGTAGCGATATTGGATCGAGCCTCCGGTGCCGATCAGGGAGAAACGCTCGTAAGTAAACGTCGCGTCCATCGATCGGTTGATCGCCCAGAAAAAAGCTTGATCGAACATGAAACCCTTCAGCGAGGAGTTGCCGATTTGCGGCATGAGAAAGCCGGTCGCGCGGCCGTCGTCATTGAGGGGCAAGTACATCAGCGGCAGGTAGAACACGGGAAGCCATTTCACCCGCAAGAACGCGTGATGGAGAGCGACATGGTGGTCGCGCTTTATCCGCGCTTTACCCGCGGTGAAACGCCAACGGGGGTTCGGCTGGGAGCACGATGTAAAAGCGCCGCCTTGGATCACATACACATCTTCGGACTCTTTCTCGATGACGTCGCCGTAGAAGTACAAGTCGCGCCCCGCCATCCCATAAGCGTTGAAGAAACGCCCCGTACCTCCGACGAGCTCGGCCTCGAGCCGCGTCGCAACGATCTTTTGATCGCCCTGGCGGAAGACGACGTTGCCTTCCGCAACCACGCGAAGCTCGTCCGGCCAGAAGTCGACGACGTCCGCGGTGATGTGGATATCGCCGAGCCGAATGGAGACGTAGCCTTCGGCCCGAACGTGCCCGTCTTCGAGCTGTTCCTGCTTTTCAGCGAGGAGCGTCATTCCACCCACGGATTGCGCGAGCGTCGAAGGCGCCGCGGCAAGAAGGACCCATAGCAGCAATGGGTCACGGAACACGCTCGAGAAAGACCCCGTTCTTCGCAAGATGCTTTCGCATTATGCACTCGGGCGCCTCAGAAATGCCAACCCGCATATGTCCTGGACTTTTGTTATCAAATCAGTCATAAATACACGGTGCGGCCGAACGTCTTATTGATTTCTTGCTACGAGCTCGGGCGCCAGCCTCTTGGGCTTGCGACCCCCCTTGCCTTTTTGAAGAGAGCTGGATATTCGGCCGAAAGCCTCGACCTCGGCGTTGAATCGCTCGACGAGAGCGCTATCGCGCGCGCGGATTTCATTGCGGTGTCCGTTCCGATGCACACGGCACTGCGGCTCGGCCTCCGCGTGGCGGAAAGGGTTCAGGAGCTGAACCCAAGCGCTCATCTCTGCTTCTTCGGCCTTTACGCGACCGTGAACGCGGAGATGTTGATATCCGCCGGCGCGGATAGCGTTTTGAGTGGCGAGTGTGAAGACGCGCTCGTAGAGCGTATTAGGCTCTCCGAACGGGAGGCGCCCGCCCAAAAAGCGCCATTGCCCGTGCTCGACGTGATGGACAGGCTCGATTATCCGGTGCCCTATCGAGAGGGGCTCCCGCCGCTCGAACAATATGTCCACCTCGAGCTCCCCGACGGCTCACATCGAAGAGTGGGCACGGTCGAGACGAGCCGCGGTTGCCTTCACTCGTGCCGGCACTGCCCTCTTCCGCCCGTTTACGGCGGGCGCTTTTTCATTGTGCCGAAGGCGACCGTGCTCGAAGATATCGGCCAGCTCGTTGCCCGCGGCGCCAGACATATCAACTTCGCCGATCCCGACTTTCTGAATGGCCCAGGCCATGCGCTTGCGGTCGCGCGCGCGCTTCATCGCGAGCATCCCGACGTCACCTTCGACTTCACCGCGAAAGTGGAGCATCTGCTGAAGCACCGCGACCGGTTGCCGGAGCTCGCTGCTTTGGGATGCGCGTTCATCGTCTCGGCAGTGGAGTCGTTGAGCGACCGTGTTCTCGCCGAGCTCGACAAAGGCCATACGAGCCGCGACGCCCGCGCGGCGTTCCGTGCCGTGCGCGAGGCCGGCATCGCGCCGAGGCCCACCTTCGTCGCGTTCACGCCGTGGACCACGCGCGAGGACTACCGGGAGCTTTTTCGTTGGTTGCTCGAAGAAGATCTCGTCGAGCACGTCGACCCCGTCCAGCTGACATTGCGGCTTCTGATACCTCCGGGCTCTCTTCTTCTCGAGAATACGGGCATGCAGCCCTTTCTCGGTGACCTCGACAAAGCGGGGCTCACCTATCGCTGGTCGCATCCGGATCCGGCGATGGACGAGCTTCAAAAAGAGGTAGAAGCAGCGGTCGAAAGCAGTGTTCGCAAGGGGCATACCAACGGAGAGATTTTCCGAAATTTGGCGGGGCGCGCGGGTCTCCGCCAGGAAGCCGATTTTTCCAGCTCGAAGGCGCCGCGGCTCACCGAGGCGTGGTTTTGTTGAGCGGAGCCCACCGAGGACCAGTTTGGTCCTCTCGAACAAAGACAGCGCCAGGCTTTGTAGTAATATAGGGACAGGAGACGACATGGACAAAATTGGCATCACGGCAGAGCCGAAAGACAATCAAACCTGCAACTTTAAGGTGGACCGGCCGGTCTACCCCGACAGCTCTATGTATTTCGGCGACGCGGCGCAAGCGGCAGGCTCGCCCCTTGCTGAGAAAATCTTCGCTATCGGCGGTGTTTCGTCCGTTCTGATCCAAGACAGCGTCGTGACCGTCTCCGCCACTGCGGGCGACGATTGGATGCCCATCGCGAAACAAGTCGGTGCCTCCATCCGCTCGGTTCTAGAAAGCGGCGAGGCCGCCGTCTCGACGAAAGCACTCGCGTCGCTGCCCGATCCGGACGAGATCAAGAAGAGGGTCCAGGCCGTTCTCGACACTGAAATCAACCCCTCGGTGGCGTCTCATGGTGGGTGGGTCGAGCTCATCGACGTACGCAAGAACGAGCTCTTCATCAAGATGGGAGGCGGGTGTCAGGGTTGCGGCATGGCCGATGTCACCTTGAAGCAAGGTGTCGAGAAATCGATCCGGCAGGCGATCCCGAGTATCGGCGCCATCATGGATACGACGGATCACGCTTCGGGGCGTAATCCGTATTACGCGGCTTCGAAATAGCTATCTGCTACCTGGTCTCGATTTGGAACGTCAGCGCTTTGTGGGCCTTTCTCAGGGCTTGTTCGACTTTTTCCGGGGTTTCGGCTTTTGCGAAGATGAAGCCTAGGTAGGTCGAGCCTTCGGGGAGCGGGATCAGGTGGGCGCCTCGGTGGACACTTATCGTCACCTCCTCGATCCCCTCTACGGCTTTTGCATCCTCTAGGCCTTCGATCTTCATGAGCTCGCCTTTCTTGGGGATTGGGATCATCATTACGCCGGCCGCTTTTGATTCGCGTTTCTCGGTCGTCACGTCTTCGCCGAGTGCGTGCTTCAGGATCAGCTCTTCTAGAGAGAGTCCCAATCCGAAGCGGAGCGCGCGTGAGCACAGGCCGCCTATCGAGCGGCCGGCGATCTCGAGCACGGAAGGGCTCCTTCCTGGCGGCAGTCTCAGCTCTGCGTGGATGGGTCCGTGGCGCAGGTCGAGCGCGGCCGCAGCCTGAGCGGTCACGTTCGCGATCTCCGCTTGGGTCTCGGTGGGTAGGCGGGACGGAGTGACGTAGATCGTTTCTTCGAAATACGGCCCGTCCAGCGGATCGGGTTTGTCAAAGAGCGCGAGCGTTGTGAGCTCGCCATCGGTCAAAATCGCTTCGAGAGCGACTTCGGGGCCCGGAACGAAGTCCTCGACTAGAACCGTTCGCGCATGCTCGCCACCGCGTTTCGCGAGCTCCGGACGCGCGAGCAGCTCGCGGGTCCATTCGAAGGCGCGCACGAATGCGTCCTCGTCATCCACCCGCTGCACACCGCGGCTTCCCGACAAAAAAACGGGCTTGATCACGGCCGGGTATCGCACGCCGGGTGCGGCGGCGCGTGGGTCGTCATCCGTGGTGAAGACGCGATGCGCTGGTGCCGGAACGTCTGCGGCCGCCAGCGCTTCCCGCATGACATGTTTCAAACGCGCGCGCTCGGCAGCTTCGGGGGCGTTTCCGGGAAACCCGAGACGTTCGGAAATGACCGAAGCGACGATAGCGGTCTCCTCGTCTACAGCAATCACCGCGCTCAAAGGGTGCTTCTCGTGAAACGCAGCCACCTTCTCCGCGGATCCTTTTGGGTCGCCGAAGTGAAGCGTGAGTAGCGAATCGCCCGCTAAGCGCTCCATCGTGCTCGGCTCTTCCGAAGCGACCACGACGAGCACTCCCTGTCGCTCCGCCGCCGCCATGAAGTCGTGGGTTCGATAAGTCGAGGTCGGCAAAAGCAGCAAAACGCGAGGAGGCATCTCACGAAGTCTAACGCATGACGGAGATTCAACATTCCGCTGTCAGTAATTCATGAATTTGAAGACACGTTCAGATTGAACCGTCGTTTCACGAACAACTTCTTCGTCCAGGGCAGTTTCGACTATCAGTGGCGGGATGAGTTCCGCGCTGCTACCGGCGAGTCCACGAGCCCTCTCACGGCCGACCCGATTGATGTCGGCTCCGACGGCCACGGAACGATCTGGCAAAACCACAGCCTCGACACGAGCTTCCGACAGGAGAACACGAACTGGAATGCGCGGTTCCTCGCTCGCTACGTGACGGTGAAGGATATCGGTATCTCCACCAATATTCGCATTCAGCGCGGATGGCCGTGGGCGCCAACCCAGAGCGTGAGCATTCCCGGTACGGGTACCGTTCGCGTTTTCTTGGACGACATCGACCAAGGACGGTCGGACAATGTCGCCATCGTCGATATCCGCCTCGAGAAAGCCTTCAACTTCGGCGGCGGCAAGCGTCTCACGGGTATGTTCGACATGTACAATTTGTTCAACTCCAATCCCGAGACGAACTTCACCATTCGCACGGGCGGCACTTTCGAGAACATCATCGCGGTTCTCGACCCGC
>SMYC01000144.1 GCA_004356105.1 Acidobacteriota bacterium
AAAGCTGTCTCGCGTCCGGTGCGCGGTACACGAGAAGATTGCCGTCGGGTGAGAGCGCCAGAGTTCGTCCACGTCGCGGCTGGGCGTGGCCCGCCGGTAAGCTCAAACTTGCTCGAACGAGTCCCTTGCTGGTAGGAGCCGTACGCCGAGGGTACAAACCGGCGATACCGGCGAGGATGGCCATCATTCCGGCCACGATCCACGGGAGCAGCGTTTTCTGGCGATGCCCCGGCCCCCGCAGATCCCCGGGCTCTTCGGACTGCCTCGCATCTTCCAGCTCGATGCGGGCGTCTGCCATGTCGTGGAGCCGATGCCGTGCGTTTTTCTGCAGGCAACGACGCAAGAGAACGCGCATGCCTTCTGGTGTGCGTTGCGGCAACGCCTGCCAATCGGGCTCTCGCTCGAGAATCGCGGCAATGGTGTCTGAGACGGTGTCGCCCAGGAACGCGGCCTTACCCGTGAGCAGCTCATAGACGATGCATCCGAAGGACCAGATATCCGTCCGCTTGTCCAAGTCCCTGCCCCGGGCCTGCTCGGGACTCATGTAAGCTGCGGTACCGAGAATGACTCCAGTCTCGGTGCCTGCTCGCGTAAGCGTCGGTGATTCCGACGTCGCTCCTTCACTGAATCGTGGTCCGAACGCTTTCGCCAGCCCGAAATCCAAAACCTTCGGCTTGCCTTCTTTTGTGATCATGATGTTCGAGGGCTTGAGGTCGCGGTGCACGACGCCCTTTTCGTGCGCGCTTTCGACAGCCTCAGCGATCTGTTGAAAGAGTGGAAACGCTTCTTCGAACGACAGAGTTCCGTCTGCGAGCCGCGCCGTAAGTGTCTGTCCTTCGATAAGTTCCATTACGAGGAAGTGTATGTCGTCCGATTCTTCGAGGCCGTGGAGAGTGGCGATGTTGGGATGGTTCAAAGACGCGAGTAGCCGGGCTTCGCGCTGGAAGCGAGCGATCCTTTCGGAGTCTTTCGCGACAGCCGCGGGAAGGACCTTTATCGCCACCTCACGTCCGAGCTTCGTGTCTCGGGCGCGGTAGACCTCACCCATTCCGCCGACACCGATGAGGGACAGAATCTCGTACGTTCCGAGTTTGGTTCCGGGTTCGAGCGCCATCTTTTTGGTTGCTGCCGATAGTCGAGAGTGAGTCTATCCGGATAGAACCAGACCTTCAACTGATAGAGATTCTACTAAATCGAAAGACCCGCTCGATGAGCGCCGAGGCCCGGCTCGCGTCGGTCAACGGGTAAGGGATGTCGCAGAAGAGGAGTGATCTCTCGAGACGAGATGGAGAAGCGGTTCGAGAGGTGGCTCGCGCCGCTGTTGGGTCACAGGAACTGACACGCAGCTCTCGCGATCCTCGTGTTGTTCGAGCTCACGCGCGAGCGCTTGGTGCCAGTCGAGCTTTCAGAGCCCGTAGGGTCAAGATATTCATGCGGCTTCCCGATGGTAGAAACGGAGCAACCCGCCAAGCCGTTCACGGCACTGAATGGCGCCCTCTAGACCCTTAGAGCCGTCGAACTTCTTCGCCACAAGCCTCCGGTGCCAGCCCAGGAGCGTCTCGGGCTTCACAATATTCGCTACCACTTCGAGCGCCCGCTTGCCGAGACGCTTTCCGTTTTCAGCTAGTGTCCGTCGTTCGCCATCGGTCAAGCGCAAACGACCCTTGATCTGATTCCGAAGAATCCGATTCTCGACCACAAGATATTCGTTCCGCAGGAGAAGCTCCTCGTCCACGGACTCTGAGATATAGGCCAGCATGGTCTTCCAGTCCATCGCGACTCCTTCCGAAGGACTGGAATATCTATCCGACAGGAAGGGTTGATTCAACCGGTCCGCGGGTTCGCGGATCCTGCTGCCCCGGTTGTCGTTCGAGCATCTTGACCCTACGGCGATGCGCCTAGCGGCTGGATTTCCTCTTTTGCGTGGCCTTCGTTCTTTGAACAGCTTCCAGGAACTCCTTCAGCTTATCCGGTTCTCGCTCACCCTCGGACCATCTTTCGATCTCTCGTAGGTCTACGTCTTGCCGTGTACTGACCGCGACGGCCCGATCGAGTGATTGTCGATCGTGACCATGGTAAAACCCAGTCAGTCGATCTTTTACACATTGAGTTGGTGTGAGAATTTGAAGCTCCCCTGCGTCGGTCGTCAAGGTTGCCCAATGGTCGATCTCTTCTTCCCCGATTACTATTGGCCACCGCGAGGTGTTGACGTACTGCGTGTGGTCGGGGTGCGAAAACCATCCAGCCGATTCCTCGTGAAAGCCGAGCCCTGTCAGGATTTCGACGATACGCTTTCGTTCGACGCGCGCCACGATGAAGTCGAGATCCCTGGATTCCCATTGGTTGTCAGAGTAGATGGTAGCAACGCTACCGCCACCCAGCACAGCTTCTATTCCGGCTGAGTTGAAAGCCTCCGATACTATCGCCGCGAGCTCGGCGACGGTGAGTCCTTTGTGGATTCGGTTCACAGGGGCTTGTTGGGTCGGCGTGGCCGCCGTCGCTCTCGGTAGTAACGCACGATATCGTTCTGCGGAACGTATTTGAACGAGTCAGCGAGAAGAGCTCTAAGCGGGGTTACCGTGGGATTGCGAGTATTCCATGTAAAGATTCGCGCGTTGCCGACCGGCCGACTCGTGAGTATGTCTCCGAGCTCGAACTTCTTGAGCTGCTTTTGCACCATCGACTGCGGGATACCGAACGTCTTGGAGATACCGCTGCCGTACCCCTCCTCATAATTCTGCAGGTACATCAAAACCTTGGTCGCGGTGCTGCCACCGAAAATCGTTTCCATAACCATGGAATGATTATATCATCTATTTTAGATGTTAATCAACCTACTATATAGTTTAATCTCCCGACTCCAGCTGCACTAATCCACCCTGTATAGACGTAGTAGCCTCATATGTGTACACTAATGGATACTAATATGGCTTCAAAGGGAGGCACAATTGCGCTTCATTTCTGTGCGCGAGTTCCGAGGGAGCTCCGGCGACGTGTGGAAAGAGCTCCTTACTGAGCAGGAGCTCGTGATTACCTCGAATGGCAAACCGATTGCCATCGTTTCAGCGGTTTCGGAGGAGACGCTCGAAGATGCGCTCCGGGCCATTCGTCGCGCCCGCGCCATGGCTGCTGTGCAAGTCATGCAGCGCCAGTCGGCCAAGAGAGGATTGGCGACGGAGGACGTCTCGAAGGAGATCAGCGCGGCTCGTAGCGAGCGTGTCAAGGTCGAATGAGAATCGTTCTGGACACCAATGTGTTGGTGTCCGGTCTGCTCACCCCCTTCGGAGCCTCAGCGCAAATTGTCGGGATGGTGGCCTCGGGACAACTCGTTGTGTGTCACGACGCCCGCATTCTCACGGAGTACGAAGAGGTCCTAGCCCGTCCGAAGTTCGACTTTCCAAAGGCGGCGGTCTCGGACTTGCTCGAACAAATTCAAGGCGAGGGGATCTCACTCGCGACGCGTCCACTCGGGACCGCGTTCCCGGACCGCGATGACGAGCCGTTCCTCGAGGTTGCGGTGGCCGCCAACGCCGAAACACCCCACGATGCGGTGCGCCTTTTGACGGGCAACTCAAAACACTTCCCCGAAGAAAGCCGACAGGGGGTGACGGTTGTGTCACCCAGATTTTTCATCGACCACTACGGCGAGTTCGCCGGCGGGTAGCTCGGGCAAAGCCTTTCTTGTGGAATCGCCAAGGTCTACGTTGCATCCTGGGATAGAATCTCATGTCCGCGCACGGTTAGACGTGAGCTCGTCCGAGTTCCGTGCTGGATGCTGGGTGGTCGAGAAATTCGAGAGCTGAGCTGTTATGGGATTGAGCGCTGGCATGACCCTGGGGCCGTACGAGGTCCTCGAGCCGATTGGTGCTGGAGGCATGGGCGAAGTTTTTCGCGCCCGCGACAGGCGTTGTTGCATGAATGCTGGTAACTCACTGATTCCATTGATTCTGCGTTTTTTGCCCCCAAAACGTAACTTGCTGATTCCTTTAGGGTTGTCGGAATCATGCAACAACGCCTGAGAAAGGCATCATCCATCGGGACTTGAAGCCCGCGAATATCAAGATCGGTCCTGACGGCGAGATCAAGATTCTCGACTTTGGCCTCGCCAAAACCTTAGCGACGGATGTCGACGTTTCCGTGGCAACGTCGCAGTCCCCAACATTGACGAAGGGCACGGCACTCGGAGCCATCATGGGCACCGCTGCCTATATGAGCCCCGAACAAGCGCGGGGCAAGGGCCTCGATCGCCGAGCAGACATCTGGGCCTTCGGCGTGTGTCTCTTCGAAGCTCTGACGGGAAAGAGGCCCTTCGCTTCTGACATCGCCATGGATGTCCTCGCTGCGGTCATCAGCGCCGAGCCCGTCTGGGCGGAGCTCGACCGCCGCGCGCCCGCGCACCTTCGCGCCCTCGTGCGGCGTTGTTTGCGTAAGGATGCCCGGCGGCGTCTCCGAGACATTGGTGATGCCCGCCTCGAGATGGAAGAGGCGCCGCAGCGCGCCGTGGCCGAGGCGCCTCGGATTAGAAACCTTGCACTCTATGCCGCCGGGCTAGCCGCGTTTTGTCTCGTTGCGGGTCTTCTTCTCGGCGGGCGCCTTCGTCCGGACGACGTGGACCGCTCCGTCAAACGAGTCGTCGTCCCGCTTCCTCCCGATGTGCGCTTCGACTTCGCTAACCGCGAGATCAAGATTTCACCCGACGGCACGCGGCTCGTGTTTTTCGGGGTTGACCAAGGAGCCAGTGAACATCATCTGTTCCTTCGACGCATGGACGAGCGCGACGCGCGCCCGGTTCCAGGGACGGAGGGAGCGTTCCAGCCGTTCTTCTCACCCGACGGCGAATGGCTCGGCTTCCATCTCGACAAGACATTGATGAAGGTCGAAGGTCCCCGTGGGCGGCGGGCCGGCCATGCACCTCTGCCCGCAGAGCGAACCCTTCGGCGCATCTTGGGGCGATGACGGGTTCATCTACTTCGCGGAGACCGACAGCGGCGAGCGGAACGGGATCTACCGGATCCCAGAAGCTGGTGGCACGCCGGAGCGCCTCACGGTTCCCGACCAAGCGTCGGGAGAGGCGGCTCACTGGTGACCCGAAGTGTTGCCCGGCGGCAGCGCAATCCTATTCAGCGCACGATCGGGCGCCGGGCGCTCCGGGATCAGCGCCGTCTCGCTCCAGAATGGAGAGCGCCGTGAGGTGATCGCGCCTGGCAACCGTCCACTCTACGCGCCTACCGGGCACTTGCTGTATCACAGCGGCCTCGTGAACTACGCCATCCCTTTCGACCCCGTTCGCCTCGAGACCAGTGGAGCGAGCGTACCGTTGACCGAGGTCGCCGGGAGCTTCGACGTCTCCGCTACGGGCACGCTGGCCTACACGACCCGATCGACCACGATTCTCCGGTCGGGTGAGCTCGTGTGGGTAGATCGTGACGGCCAGCAGCAACTCGTCACGGAAGGCCGGCGCGGCTACCAGCCGGCCCCGCGCATCGCTCCCGACGGCCGTCGCATCGCCGTGACGAGCGCGCCCGAGCGAGAAATCCCAGTCGACATCTGGACGCTCGACCTCGACCGCGACGTCTTTTCGAGGATCACGATCTCGACCGGAACCGACGCCGCCATCCGACCGGTGTGGTCGGGGGACGGGAGCCGCATCTTTTTTGCATCGAACCGGAATGGGCCATTCGAGATTTTCGCGAAGTCGTCCGATGGGACCGGGGAAGCGACGCAGGTCACGTTCGGGGCTCTCCGGTTCCCCACATCGATCTCCGCCGACGGCCGTCTCCTCTTCTACACCGAGACCGGGGTGGACTCCGATCGGAACATCGGCGTCCTGCGACTGGATGTGGAGTCCGCGCCGGAGCTTATCTTCGACTCGAAGTTCAACGAAAGGCTCGCGACGTTGTCGCCAGATGGGAAGTGGCTCGCCTATGTGTCCGACGAATCGGGTCAGCTCGAGGTCTACGTCGTGTCGTTTCCGGATCTGGGGCAGAGACAGCAAGTCTCGAGAAACGGCGGCGGGGAGCCTCTATGGGCGCCGAACGGCTTAGAGCTCTTCTATCGGCGCAGTGACAGCATGATGGCCGTTCCTGTCGAATTGGGCGCTCGCTTCGACGCCGGCGCACCCGTCGAGCTCTTCAGTGGACCGTTCCAGAGAGGAAGCACGAACTACGACGTCTCCCCGGATGGCCTACGTTTCCTCATGATTCGGGTACCGGAGGACTCAGGGACCGAGGATCAAATCCATCTCGTCCTCAACTGGTTCGAAGAGCTCAAACGCCTCGTCCCGACCGACAATTAGCCAGCCCCCTCCAAGCCGGAACCCAGCTCAACCAGTCGAGCCTCGCCACGCTGCAACTACGACGCGGTTTCGCTCAACGCGCTTCTGGCCTCATCCAGCTCGGCGCGCGTGCTGTCCTCGGCTACCAGTTCCAACAGCTTCTCGTAATAGCCGTGAGCGACCTCGGGCTCGCCGGCAGCCTTCGCCGCTCGGGCCGCTCCGAGGTAGCTGTTGATGCGACGATGGCAGGGCGTGAGCGTAGATGTCGTTGGTGATGTCGGTCTTTGCTGTGGCCGAGCCGCTGCGGCACGTCACGCAGAAGCCGTCGGAGCTTTCATCTAGCCTAGCCCCTCCGTGCGCCACCTCGAAATTCACGAAGACGGGTTTGAGCTCGAGCTATATCGCTTGCGTCCACGGCGGCGCGCGCGTCACGCCTGAGCCGAAGATGCTCTACCTCGACGCGCCAGTTTCGTAACGGCCTCACTCCGGGAGCCGAAGAGACCGCCTCGTCGAAGCGTTCGATCGCGTCAATCAATCCCGCCGCGAGAGCTTCTTTCGCAGAGAGCACGCGCCCGCCGCCAAAGTCCGCCGCGACCTTTTGAGTCGACAGTCGTCGGCCTCGAGCGAGGTCGCGAACAAAGGCCGCGTGAAAGTCGTCGGCGAGTTTTTGGGCACGGCGCGGTCGGCCCTGGGAGAAACAGACCGCACAACGGCTCCCGGCGCCCGCGGGTGGTGAATACCTGTTTCTAAATGCCTACCTCGAGACCAACATCTTGCTCAATCTGACTCAGACGGTTGGCCCTCACGGATAGAAATGGCTACCTATTGCAGCGGGCCGTGAAGGACGCGATACGTCCGAAATCAACAAACGCGCCGGCTGCCACACCTTCCGCGACAGCTTCGCGATTCACCTACGCGAGAAAGGCTACGACATCCGAACGATCCAGGAGCAGCGGCCCAACAACGAGATCGAGCGGTCGTGGCCTTTCCCTTCGTGTAACAATGGAGTTGAGATGAGAGTGGGGCGAGCCCTCGAAGAGCATCGTGCCGGTGCCAAAGGCTTGGCCACGCCACTCATCCCGGGCGTTATGCATACTGCGTCTAGCCAATGAGGCAGCTTGAGAGACTCTTACTTTCTCCGATACTATCCCGTGAATGGATTATCGAGTCTCTCTCACGGAAAGTGCGAAGGAGGATATCGCACACTTCGAGGCGAGCTACCAGCGCATCATCGTCGCGGGCATCATGAGTCACCTGAGGGTGGATGCGGAGGTCAGCACCCGGCGGAGGAAGCAGCTTCGGCGGAATCCGGTCGCTCCGTGGGAACTGCGGATTGAAAGATTCCGGATTTTTTACTCGGCTGAAGGCACTTAGGTCAAAGTCGTGGCAGTGGGTCACAAGGAACATAACGGTCTTTTCATCTGAGGTAAGAGGTTGGACCTATGAAGCCGATAAAGTTGGACAAGAAATCTCCTTCGGTGGATGAGCTTCTTGCCATCGCGCGACGCGAGCCCGTTTTGCTGGTCACGCCGGACGGTGAAAACTTCGTCCTTGAAGAAGCGGACGACTTCGACCGGGAAGTGGTAGAACTAGGTAACAGCAAGACGTTCATGAAGTTCTTGGAGGAGCGCTCGCGGGAGAAGGGAGCGATCTCGATCGAGCAATTCGCGGACGAGCTCAAGTCCAGTGATGCATAACGCGCGGCTGAATCCTAACGCGCTCCACGCCCCGCTGAACCCCCTGAGGGAGAGGCATGACATACGCTTGGAGCGGACGTGGCACTCTCATCAGCAACAGAGTGCGAACGTTATGAGCCCAATCAATACCCTCACAGCGACCAGCTCCAGCGGAAACAACCAATAGAATTGGGTTTTTAGCCCTTGTCGATCCGCTCCCCTTGGCAGCTTCCGGACCACGTTCACGGACAAAACGCGGACAGCCAAAAACGGTTAGACCCTCCTCGGGGACCCCGACGTGAGGATTTTCAGTCGTCATGCGGTGGGGAACTGGTGTCACGCAGGATCACTCTTGTCACAGAATCAACGACTTGAGGCGTTTATCAGCGACTCTAAGTGCCAGGTGTGACCCTGCGCGCCACCAGTTCGGGGTCAGTACGGGGGGTCAGTAGGGTTTTCCGTCGACAGCTACAAAGGAGCGGACGGCTTGCAACTTCCCCGTCGAACCGCTAGGTTCTCTCGATGTCACTCGCCGCCGGGACTCGCCTCGCCCACTACGATATCCTATCCTTGAGGCCATTTGGCGAAGGAGGCATGGCGAGGTCTACAAGGCCAATCAAGTTCTGTCTCTGAACGGATCCGAGCTTCCCTTTCCGCCCCGGGCACTGAAGGTGCTCGGATATCTTCTCAAGCACCCGGGAGAAGTGGTCTCCAAACAAGTGCTCGTGGATGAGGTCTGGAACGGCACCGCGGTTACGGACAACTGGTTGAGCGAGGTCGTGAGGATCTTGCGCCAGACCCTGGCCAGGGCATGCAACTCGTTGACTTGGGCCTGCCCCCTCGCACCGAGTCGCTCCCCCCGCTCTCGGGCCGCTTTTGCCGAACGGAAATGCAATCCTCCGTTGCAAGCGACGCGAGCTTCGACGTAGCGGATACGTGCACTCTAACCGCGATCGGGCGCGGGATTTTGCTCCTCGAGCTCCATCCACCGCTCGAGCGCTTGCTCGAGGGACGTCTTGGCCACCTCGAGCTCCTCGAGCACAGGCTCGACCGCTGCGAAAGGTTGTGCGTAGAAGTCGGACGCGCCCGTGCGCTCCTCGAGCGCCGCGACTTCTTGCTCCAACGCTTCGATCTTCTTCGGGAGAGCCTCGAGCTCGAGCTTGAGCTTGTAGCTCAGCTTGGTCGCCGCCCGAGGCGGCTCGTGGCGCGGCTTCGGCTTTGCCTTGTCGCGGGGCGCTCGCGTGGGTCCTTCCTTCACCGCCAGCGCACGGCCTTGCCGCGCCCAATCGCTGTAGCCACCAACATAGTGTTGGAGCACGCCGCCCTTCTCCCCCTCCTCCCCCTCCTCGAAGACGAGTGTGGTCGTCACCACGTTGTCGAGGAAGGTGCGGTCGTGGCTGACGAGGATCAAGGTCCCTTTGTAATCCACGAGCTGCTGTTCCAGGACCTCCAGCGTCTCGAGATCCAAATCGTTCGTCGGCTCGTCGAGCACGAGCAAATTGGACGCGCGGGCGAACAAGCGCGCGAGGACGAGCCGGTTGCGCTCCCCTCCCGACAGCGCCGCGACTTTGGATTGCGTCCGCTCGGGACTGAACAAGAAAGCGCCGAGATAACCGATGACGTGGCGATCGTTCCCCCCCTTTGTCACGCTGCGCACGAACTCGCCTCCGTCCGTGACGGTCTCGGCCACGGTCTTGTCGGGGACGAGATCGCGTCTCAGCTGATCGAAATAGGCGATTTCGAGCTTCGTCCCCAGCTTTACCGTGCCAGACTCGGGCTCGAGCTCTCCGAGCATGATGCGCAAGAGCGTCGTCTTCCCGACGCCGTTATTTCCGATGAGCCCGAGCCGGCCACCGCGAAGGAGCTCGAGTGAGAGGTTCTCGAACAAGCGGTCCTCGCCATAACCGTGACCGACATTCTCGAGCTCGATGACCCGGCGCCCGGAGCTCCGCGCCCGCTCGACACGCATCCGCGCCGTGCCCTCGCGTTGCGCACGCTCCCCATGAGCTTTCCGCATCCCTTCGAGCGCACGCACGCGCCCTTCGTTTCTCGTGCGCCTCGCCTTGATGCCCTGCCGGACCCACGCCTCTTCCTCCGCTAGGCGTTTGTCGAACAAAGCCTCGGCGCGCTCTTCGGCTTCGAGCGCCGCCTCTTTCCGACGAAGAAAATTCTGATAATCCCCCGGCCAGCTCGTGAGCGTTGCCCGATCGAGCTCGACGATTCGTGTCGCGAGCCGCTCGAGAAGCGCGCGATCGTGAGTCACGAAGAGCAAGCTGCCCGAGAACCCTAGCACCCGTTCCTCGAGCCACTCGATCGTGTCGAGATCGAGATGGTTCGTCGGCTCGTCGAGCAGCAGAACCTCGGGACGGGAGACCAGCGCGCGGGCGAGGTCCACTCGGCGGCGCCAGCCTCCCGACAGCGCTTCCATCTTTCGGTCCGCGGGCAAGCCCATCTCGAGCATCAAGCTTTCCACGCGCTTTTCGAGATCCCACCCGGACTCGGCGTCGATACGGTGGTGAAGCTTCTCGAGCTTGCGGAGTCCCGCGGCGTCCAGGTTCTCTGCCGTAAGGCGGTGATATTCGTCGACCAGAACTTGCAGCGGGCGCAATCCAGCCGCGACGTGATCGCGAACCGTGGCCTCGCCGACTTCGGGGAGCGTCTGCGCGAGCTGGCTTATGCGGAGGTCTGCTTTGTGCTTGATTTGGCCGGCATCGGGTTTCTCGTCTCCGGCGATGAGGCGGAGCAAGGTTGTTTTACCGGCGCCGTTGCGCCCGATGAGGCATACCCGCTCGCCCGGCTCGAGCAAGAGAGAGGCCTCGCGCAGAATGGTGTGAGCGCCGATTTCGTAAGTTACGGCGTCGACGGTCAGAAGCGGCATCAGCGCCGGGATTATAGACAACTTTGTTGGGATTGAGACGGCCCGGCTGGGCCCGAACGGGACTGCATGTGTATACTCTAGTATATACATCAGCGCGTGGAGTGAATGATGGTCGCGAAAACAGCTAAGATTTTCAAGAGTGGGAACAGCCAGGCGGTCCGCATTCCCAAGGAATTCCAGTTGGAAGGTACGGAAGTAGAGATCGAGCGCCGGGGGGATCTACTGATCCTTCGACCGAAAAGGAAGTCATGGAAGCCGTTTCTCGAAAGTCTCGGAGATTTCTCCGAAGATTTCATGGACGGTGGACGCGACCAACCCGAGCAGCAGAAACGTGACGAGGCTTTTTCGTGAGGGTGATGCTTGATACCAACATCTGTATCTACATCATCAAACAGAATCCCCAAACAGTCTTGGACAGGCTTGTCGCGATGCCGACGGAAGATGTCGGTCTTTCCGTCGTCACCGTAGCCGAACTGCGATTCGGCGCCAGCAAGAGCGCCCAACCCGGGCGCAATCACGAAGCGCTTGACCGATTTTTCAGTCCGTTCGAAATCGCTCTATACGACGAGCCTGCAGCCAGCGCCTATGGCGCACTCAAGAGCGAAGGGAGGCCGATCGGTCCCATGGACCTTCTCATCGCGGCGCACGCCGTCAGTCTGAACGCCAAGCTTGTGACCAACAACATGAAAGAATTCGTGCGGGTCGCGGGACTTGCAGTCGACAACTGGGTCTAGATCGGCGGGAGCGGCACGTCGTTGACGCGGGTCCGCATGGTGCGCACCCGCTCCTCGATCTCGTCGATGAGCTGGATGAATTCCGCATCGCGCTTGACGGCGCGCCTCGGATCGAGCGGGAGCATCCGGATGTACGTCCGATAAGCCCGATCCCATGATGTTCCGGGGACGAAGCCACAACATCCTTCGTCGCGGAGCCGGAGGCTGAGCTGACGCTCAACGTGACCCGTGTCGTGCCGCTCGGCTTCGGCCTCGGATACCGTTTCGTGGGCAACGCGGGCGATGCGAATGCTGACTCGAGAGGCTGGTCTTCGACTTTCACGATAAAGTTCGCGTTTTTCGGGGACTAAACTAACCGAGAGAAGTACAATCGGATCGGAACCAAAAGCTGGCTCACGCATTTCTACGCTTATGGATACGATTTGGATGGATTTGAAGCACTCGTTGCGGGGCCTCGTCGCGCGTCCCGGTTTTACGGCGCTCGTCGTGGTCCCGCTCGCTCTTGGCATTGGCCTCAACACGGCGATTTTCAGCGCGGTCTACACCGTGCTCTTGCGCTCGCTACCTTATGAGGACCCTCAATCCCTCGTGCGGGTCTGGGAGGCACGGCCTCGCATGGGCCCCAATGCCGAGCAGATGGCGGCGTTCTCTTTGGATCACTTTCGCGCATGGCGCGACGTGAACGAAGTCTTTGACGGAATGGCGGCGCTTGGCAATGTCAGCTTCAACTTGACCGGGGGCTCCGAGCCGCGGCGCATCGAAGGCGAGAACGTCTCTCCGGCTCTTTTTCCGATGCTCGGCGTTGAACCGCTTCACGGCCGCTATTTCGCCGAGGACGAGGAGATACCCGGCAGGGATCGCGTCGTCCTGTTGAGCTACAACTTGTGGCAACGCGTTTTCGGCGCCGACACGACGCTCGTCGGCCGAGACATCCGGCTCGACGGCTCGAACTACACGGTCGTCGGCATCATGCCGCCCGAGTTTCAGTTCCCGGATCCGAGTACAGAGTTCTGGGTGCCGATGACCATGGCGCCGGTCGAGCCGGCAACGCCTGGGGAAATGCGCATCGAGCTCCTTCCCGTCATCGCCAAGCTCAAACCAGGGGTCACGGTCGGGCAAGCGGAGGCTGCGGCTGAGACGTTTTTGAACAACTTGCGCGGAACGAGCGAGATGGCGCAGCGGATGAACGAAGGCGTTGCGATTCACCTGACCTCTCTCCACGAGCAGCTCGTTGCTCCCGTCCGCCCGGCGCTTCTGGTGCTTCTCGGCGCCGTCGGTTTCGTCCTTCTCATCGCCTGCGCGAATGTCGCGAACCTCTTTCTCGTGCGCGCGCAGGGACAGGAGCGTGACCTCGCCGTTCGGGCGGCGCTCGGCGCGGGGCGCGGCCGTCTCATGCAGAGACTCTTTATCGAGAGCGTCGTTTACGGCCTCTCTGGGGGAGCGGCCGCCGTCCTCGTTGCCTATTGGGGCGTCCGCATGTTGCGTCTCTTGCGACCGTCGGATCTTCCGCTCCTCGAGAACGTCGGCATCAATGGGACGGTGCTTGGCTTCAACCTCGCCGTGGCCCTCGTGGTCTCCGTTCTCGTGGGGTTCGTCCCCGCGATACACGCCGGCAGAGTCGATCTCGTCAGCGGTCTCAAAGGCCTCGGCACCGGGCTGGTACAGGCCACCTCCGGTCGTCTCCGCAGCCTGCTCGCTGCGGGTGAGGTCGCGGTTGCGCTCATTCTGTTCGTCGCGGCGGGACTCATGTTCCGGAGCTTCATGACGCTCTCGAGCGTTCATCCTGGCTACGAGCCGACGGACGTTCTGACATTTCGCGTCAACTTGCCCGCGACGAAATATGAAGGCGGGCCGGCGCAACGGGCGTTCTACGATCGCTTGCGAGAGTCTCTCGACGCGATATCCGGGGTTCACGCGAGCGGCATCGTCAACCAGCTCCCTCTCGATCAAGGGCGGTTGATTACGTCACTCGCCATCGAGGGCCGTCCACCGGTCGAGGATCGGATGAACATGCCGCGCGCCAATATGCGCGTCACGAGCCCCGGATTTTTTCAAGCTCTCGGCATTCGACTCGTTCGCGGCCGTGGTCTCGAACAGAGCGATGGGGCGGGCGCGCCACCGGTCGTCGTGATCAACGAGTCGCTCGCCGCGCGTTATTTCGAGGACGAAGATCCGTTAGGAAAACGTATTCAGCGTTTGGGTGAAATCGTCGGGGTCATGGCGGATGTGCGTCAGGAAGGGCTCGATGCGGAACCGGAGCCCGAGCTCTATTTGGACTATCGCCAGATTCCGGATCGCATGGCGGGGATTCTTGCGACGATGAGCGTCGCGGTCAGGGTCGACCCTCGACAAGACGGAATCGTTCAGGAAATGCGCCGCCGCATCCAGGAGATCGATGCCGAGCTGCCGGTGGCGGATTTGAGGCCCATGACCGAGCGCCTCCGAGACTCCGTCGCTCGCCCCCGGCTCTATGCGGTGCTTCTCGCGCTTTTCGCAGGACTCGCTTTGATCCTCGCGGTTTCGGGCGTCTACAGCGTCATCAGCTATTCGGTCAGCCAGCGCACGCGTGAGACCGGTGTACGCATCGCTTTTGGTGCGACGTCTTCGGACATCATTCGGCTTGTGCTCGCAGAAGGATGGAAGATCTTGTTCTGGGGTTTGGGGCTTGGTCTCGCCGTATCTTTTGGGCTGAGTCGCTACCTTCAGAGCGTGTTGTTCGAGGTCGAGCCTTTCGATCCGCTGACGTTTGTCGTTGTCGCAGTGCTCCTCGGTGCGGCCGTGCTCTTGGCAAGCGCCGTCCCGGCGCGCCAGGCGGCAAGGATCGACGCGATGAAAGCGCTCCGCTACGAATAGCTAGGCGACGTTTTTGGCTTGACGGGAGCACTGGCCCCGCGAAACTCTGCGCGGAGCTTCCCGATCGTCTTGTTCACAAAATTTTCGCGCGGGAGCATTGGAATGACGTCGCGCGTTCGCGGGCTCACGCGGTTGATCTCGGCGAGAAGCCTTGGATGCCCCGGTTCTTGTCGAAGCCCTTTGCGCAGCACCGCGGCGGCTTGCGACGGCCATCCGGTTAGCTCGTGGAGCCGGGCGAGGTTGATGTACATCTGCATGTCGTAGAAAGCGATTTCGACGGCACGCTCACACCAGTCAAGACCGGACTTCACGTCTCCCTCTTCGGTCGCGATGAGAAAGCCGCCATAGGACAGAACCTTGGCCTCGCGGCAACCGCTGTCGATGAGTTCACGAAATAAGGCTGCGGCTTGGCTCCGGCGGCCGTCTTGAAAGAGCTCTATAGCTCTCTGCTCGAGCGTGAGTTGCTCATGACCGTGCATGTACCCCCCTCAATCTCCACGAAGCAGGAGGTGGGGAACCGCCTGAGGAAGAAGACCGGAATCCTTACTGCAAACGAGCTGCCAAATGGAACGTACCCGTAACGTGTGATAGATAAGCACTTTCGCTCGATTGCGTGCCGAGGATCGCGGGAAAAACCCAACGCTAGAACGTTTAAGAATTAAACGCGCCGGGCCGCGATCGCGTGAAGGCGCCGTCCCTCACGACGGTACTTGCGCTCGAAGTTCGAGCCGACGATCTCCCGCTCCAGGGCGGAAGCGGGCATGTCGAAGTCGACCACCGTCAACGAAGAGTCGGTGACGACCTTCTGAATCTGATCGAAATAGACAGCGTGATCCGTGACGATCTGGAGTCGGGCGCCCGGCTTCAGTTTCCGAGCAAGAAGCTCGATGCGATCGGGCTGGACGAAGCGGCGTTTGCGATGGCGGGTCTTGGGCCAAGGATCCGGGAAATAGACATGAGCGGCGTGCAAGCTCTCGTCTTCGAGATAGTCGCGGATGAAAGTAACCGCGTGCGCGAGCACGACGCGCACGTTCTCGCAGACGTTCCGCCGGCGCCGGGCCTCGGCGAAGCGCCAATAGAGGCGCGTATATTCGACCCCGAGGAAATTGACTCCGGGTCGGAGCTTCGATTCCGATACGAGGAAGGTGCCTTTACCCGAGCCGATCTCGAGCTCGAGAGGAGCCTCGTTCCCGAAAAGTGTCGCGCTGGTGGCGGGCTTTTCGACGTCCTCGAGCTCGAGTCCCGAGACATTTGGAAGGATGGTGCGTCCTCGCCTCGCCTCGCCTCGTCCTGCCATGAGCCCAATTCTAGTCGACCCTGCTTGCCTTTGGGCTCATGAGCCTTTCCATGCTACGCTAGTAGCCGTGTTGCTGTATCATGGGCCGGTTCCGGCGGTCGTGAGCCTGTTCCCCACGGAGGAAGGCTCCTCGTTTAACCCCTAATTTCCCATCCTTAGAGGAGAGCTGTAGTGATTACGCCAGTAACCGATTTAGAGGCCGAGACTGCTGAGGGCGGTATTTCCTGGGCTTCTGCAATTCCTTATGCCGCGGTTCATGTCGTGGCCCTCGGCGTGTTTTGGGTGGGCATAAGCTGGATAGCCGTGGCCGTGTGTCTCGCCCTTTATGCGGCGAGGATGT
>SMYC01000145.1 GCA_004356105.1 Acidobacteriota bacterium
AGAGGCACAGAGAAAGCGTGAGCGAAGAGCACTCGGTGTTTTCGAAACTCTGTGTCTCTGTGTCTCTGTGGCCATTCTTAAGGCGTCTCATGCGGACGGCGGAGCTTTCAGGTTTACCTGGCTATATTTAGAACCCTTTCAGGTTTACCTGGCGAGACTTAGGTTTTGATTTCGGCGGCGAGTGCATCGATCGCGACGCGGGATTGTTTGCCGGTGCGCAAGTCTTTTAAGTTGACTTCGTGGGCGGCCCACTCCTCCGGGCCGACGATGACGGCGTAGGGGATGCCGCGTTGGCCCGTGGCTTTCAGATCCTTGCCGACGCCCGCGGGGGAGTACGGCGTCTCGGCGCGCTTTCCTGCGCGGCGAAGCTCGGTCGTGATCAGGCGCGCGATAACGGCGAGCTCGGCGCCAACGGGGATGACGACAACGTCCGAGCGCGGCGGCGCCTTCGGCATCAGGCCCCGATCGCGCAGCATGAGGCTCAGCACAACGTCGCCCATTCCGAATCCGAGAGCGGACAAATCAGGTCCGCCGAGCGATTGGACAAGGTCGTCGTAGCGGCCGCCGCCGCAGATCGCGCGCTCCTTGCCTTTCCGGTCGTAGAGCTCGAAAACGATCCCCGTGTAATAAGCGAGCCCGCGCACGATTGAAAAATCTACTTCGACGAAGTCTTCGAAGCCCGCCTCGGTCATCCGCGCGAGATAGGTCTCGAGATCCGCGACGGCCTTTCGTGTCGGCTCGTCGACGTCGTCGAGCCGAGGCGCGAACCACTCGAAAACACTCACGCTGCCGGCGCATAGTTTTCGAATTTCCTCGATAGCGTCATCGGAGACTCCGGCATCCGAGAGAAGCTCCGTAAAAGTCTCGTCAGGCACTTTTCGGAACTTGTCGATAGCGGTATAGGTTGCGGCGATGCTCTCCTCTGAGACCTCGAGAAGCCCGAGCGCCCCCGAGACGATTCGGCGATCGTTGACGCGGGCGACGACATCCTCCTTGGTGAGCCCGAGCTCGCGCTGGACGTCGAGTCCTATCGCGAGAAGCTCGGCATCGGCTTCTACCTCGCGGGCGCCGATGATATCGACGTTGAGCTGGAAGTGCTCGCGGAGGCGACCTCTTTGGTTTCTTTCGTAGCGGAACAGCTGCGGGATCGAGAACCACCTGATTGGCTTTTGAAGAGAGTTGGCGCGCGTGGCCACCATGCGCGCCAAAGTGGGCGTCATCTCCGGTCGGAGCGCGACGTCGCGGCCGCCTTTGTCCTTAAAGGTATAAAGCTGGGCCACGATCTCGTCGCCGGATTTCTTCCTGTATAGCTCGAGGCTCTCTAGCGGCGGGCCGTCATATTCCACGAAACCGTAGCGTTTCGCGACCCGGCGCATCGCGTCGAACACGTGCGTCCGCTCCGCCATCTCCTCGGGGAAGAAATCTCGAAAACCTTTCAATTTCTGCAAATCTGTGAATCCTTGACTCGATTCTATCGGGCGTTTGTTTAGGCTCGTGCCTTGAACCTATAATCGTTGCTTCCGAAAGGGAGGGTTGAATGAGCCCTATCGTAGCAGCGATTAGCTGCTTCGTCGTCTATCTTCTTGGATATCACTTCTACGCGAAACGGATTGCGCGCAATCTCTTCGAGCTTACGGGTGCGACCGAGACACCCGCGCACACGCTGAATGACGGGCAAGACTACGTCCCTTCCAAGCGCTACGTTCTTTTCGGGCATCACTTTGCGTCCATCGCCGGGCTCGCGCCGATGCTCGGCCCCGCCATCGCGGTGATGTGGGGCTGGGTTCCCGCGATGATTTGGGTCGTTTTGGGAACGATTTTCATTGGCGCCGTGCACGATTTTAGCGCCTTGGCGGTGAGCTTGCGCGCCAATGGCAAATCGATTGGCAAGGTGGCCGAGAACATCATCGGGCACCGGGCGAAGAGCCTCTTTCACGTCATTATTATTTTTCTCATAGCGCTTGCGATGGGTGTCTTCGTCCAAGTCGTCTCTCAGCTCTTTTCCGCGGATTTCTATCCCGAGGCTGTGTTTCCTAGCTTCTCGTTGATGGTACTGGCCGTAGCGATGGGTGTGCTCTTCTACAAGAAGGGCGTGCCGCTCGGACGCTTGACCCTCGTCGGCTTCGTGCTCACGCTCGTCTCCGTCTACATGGGCCGTGTTCTCCCCATGCCGGATTTGAGCGTGTCCTCGTGGAGCTACATTCTGCTCGCTTACGCCTTTGCCGCCTCGGTGCTGCCCGTGTGGCTCTTGCTCCAGCCGCGAGACTTCTTGAACTCGCTGCTTCTTTATCTCGGGCTCGTCGCGATCTTTCTCGGCTTCGTCATCTTGCGTCCGAGCTTCGTGGCTCCCGCCTTCGACCCGTCCCCACCGGGTGCTCCGCCCCTCTATCCTTTCGTATTCATCGTGATCGCCTGTGGCGCCGTTTCGGGCTTCCATGCGCTCGTCTCCTCAGGAACGACCGCGAAGCAGCTCGACAAGGAGGAGGACGCTGTCTTCATCGGCTATGGCGCCATGGTCGCCGAGAGTATTTTGGGTCTCGCGGCGGTTCTTGCTTGCACGGCGGGCTTCGCGAGCAAGACAGCGTGGCGCGCCCACTACTCGAACTGGGAGTCGGCGGACGGTCTCGCTTCGAACTTGGACGCGTTCGTCTCCGGCTCCGCGACTTTTCTCGCAAGCCTGGGCATCGATCCCGCCTTGGGCAAGGCGTTCATAGCACTCGTGGCCGTCTCCTTCGCGCTCACGACGCTTGATTCGGCCACGCGGCTTCTGCGCTACAACATCGAAGAGGTCGCTGAGACGGTGAAGATGCCGGTGCTCGCGAACCGATATGTCGCGACGGCGTTGTCGGTCGCGGCTATTGGTTTCTTCGCGCTGCTACAGGTCGATGGCCGGCCCGCCGGCGTCGTGCTGTGGGCGGTCTTCGGCACAACGAACCAAGTCATGGCCGGCCTGACGCTCTTGACCGTGACGCTCTACCTTTACTTCCGGAAGAAGAACTATCTCTATACCGCCATCCCGATGGTCTTCATGCTCGTGACGACCCTCGTTGCGATGGTCATCAACGTCCGGACCTTCTTCAACCAAGGAAGCTACTTGCTCTTAGCTGTGGGCGGCGTCGTTTTGTTCTTAGCACTCTGGCTGATCGTCGAGGGCGTTCTCCGCTTCACCCGCGGCCGCGAAGAAGCAGTGGCGGAATTACAAGAAGCGCTCAATTAACCTCCAGCCGGAATCGCGGATTTCGTTCACTTCTTGGAGCAAAAATCCCACCGCAGAGACGCAGAGTGCGCGGAGCATAACTCTCTCGATCTCCGGCAGGCACCGACCTCAGAACCTGCCTAGCCTTGGAGTGCGGTTTGGCCCAAGAATCTCGCCCAGGCGAGAGTTGAGGGCCGCGCGGGCAAAGCAGCGTGGTCGTTGAAGGAGGCGATGGCGCACGGTTTCTAGCTCCATATTCAACGAAATCCCGGATTCCTCTGCGTCCTCCGCGTCTCTGCGGTTCAAACGCATTTCAGCTTTACCTGGCTGGCGGCTAGGCCTAGGCTGGCTACCAGCTAGCGCGCGCAAGTCAGGTGGCGCCCGCCGTCGATGTTGACGGTGTCGCCGGTGATCCAACCGGCTTCGTCCGAAGCTAGAAACGTGATCAGCGCCGCGAGGTCCTCGACTTTCCCGACGCGCCCGAGCGGATGGGTCGTCTTGCTTCTCTCCAGAAACGCTGCATATTTCTCCTCATCGAGGCCCGCCTGACGGTGGAGCTCGGTGACGACGACGCCAGGATTGACGTTGTTCACGCGGACCCCCGCAGGCGCGAGCTCGAGCGCCGAGCAGCGCGTGAGCTGGTCGAGCGCTGACTTGCTCGAGTTGTAAGCGAGCACACCCGGGAAGGACCGTATGCCGTTCACACTCGACACGTTCACGATGTTTCCTTTCCGCGGGATGATGTGCGGGAGAGCGAGCTGCATGAGATGGAAGACGGAGACGACGTTGATGTCGAACATCTTCTGCCAGACTTCGAGGGAGGTGTCCTCGATGGTTCCAAAAGCGATGATGCCGGCCGCGTTGACAAGGATATCTAGGCCTTCATATTTAGCCACGGTCTCGTCGACGAGCCGCTTACGGTCTGACGCGCGCGTGAGGTCGCCGGGGACGGCAAAGGCCGAGCCCCCCGCGCCTTCAATCTCGAGGACGAGCTCTTTGAGCTTCTCTTCGCGTCGCGCGGTCACCGCTACTTTGGCCCCTTCGCTTGCGAGCCGCAGCGCCGTGGCTTTTCCGATGCCGCTCGTGGTTCCCGTTACGAGCGCGACCTTGCCTTCGAACCGATTATCAGCCATTCCGTACCTCCTTCGAGCCGACAGCCTAACGCGTTCCGCGCTCGTGAGACAATGCCCTCGTGCCAGAGCTACCGGATATCGTGATTTACCTCGAAGCGCTCGACGCGTGTATCGGAGGTGAGATTTTCGAAAAGCTCCAGCTCGGAAGCCCGTTTCTTCTCAGGTCGATAGCACCGAGTCCGAGCGAGCTCGAAGGCAAACGGGTCCTTGCGCTGCGCCGGCTCGGCAAGCGTGTTGTCATCGGCCTCGAGGACGAGCTCTTCATGGTGATCCACCTGATGGTCGCGGGCCGCTTTCATTGGAAAGAAGGTGCCTCTCGGCCGAAGCTCCAAAAGCGTCGCGGTCTCGCACGCTTCGATTTCTCCTCAGGCTCGCTGACCTTGACCGAAGCCGGCACCAAGAAACGCGCTTCGCTCTGGCTCGTACGGGGCGACAAAGAGCTCTCGCTTCTCGACCCGGGCGGTCTCGAGGTTCTCGAGGCTGACCTCGAAGCCTTTGCGCGAGCCCTCCGCTTCGAGAACCACACGCTCAAACGATCGCTCACCGACCCCCATCTGTTCAGCGGGATCGGAAACACTTATTCCGATGAAATCCTTCATCGCGCGAAGCTCTCGCCGGTGAAGTGGACGTCGCGTTTGAGTGACGAGGAGATCGAGCGTCTCTATGTCGCGACGCGACAAACGCTCGTGACGTGGACGGAAGAGCTTCGCGCGGAACGAAAAGGTAAATTTCCGGAAAAGGTCACCGCCTTCCGGCCGAAGATGACTGTTCATGGCCGCTACGGCAAGCCGTGCCCCGATTGCGACGGGCCGATCCAACGCATCCGCTACGCCGATAACGAGACCAACTACTGCCCCGCCTGTCAGACCGAAGGCAAGCTTCTGGCGGATCGCGGCCTCTCGCGCCTGTTGAAGGGCGACTGGCCGAAAACACTAGAAGCGCTCGAAGAGCGCAAGAGCGAGCGGAGCGAGCACCGCCTTGACGCAAAGACGTAACGCGCCACTTCGTGTCTGGTTCTGGACATGCTAAGTTAGAAGAACGAGACATGAAGTTTGCTGCCGGGTTACTGTTTGGCACCGTGGTCGGTGCGGCGGCCGCGATATTGTTCGCGCCGATGCCCGGGCACCGTCTTCGTGGCTCGCTCGCCAAAGAGGCGAAGAAGCTCGCCGTGCGGGCGACCGAGCTCGTCCCCGGCGCGTGGGCTCAAATGGCGGAAGAGGAAGTTACGCGAGAGATTCTCGAGAACGTGACCAACCTCCGCGCCGCCGGCTTATAGGCGCCTAAGACTCTTATTCGGGTTCTGGAGTCAATGCGGGAGAACATCGTCGAGCGTTGTGACGACTTGCTCCAGCTCTTTCTCGGTGATCACGAGAGGCGGCAGCAAGCGCAGAACTTTCGGGCCGGCCGTGAGTGCTAACACCCCTTGCTCCGCGAGTGCCTCGAGGTAGGGGCGGGCCTTCTGCTTCAGGGCAATGCCCACCATGAGCCCTCGACCGCGCACCTCGAGGATCGCCTCCGAATCGATCGCCCGGAGTTGCTCTTTCAGATAGCGTCCCTTCTCGGCGACGGATTCTAGAAAACCTTCGCTCTCGAGCACGTCGAAAACCGTATTGGCGACGGCGCAGGCAAGCGGGTTGCCTCCGAAAGTCGAACCGTGCATGCCGACCTCGACCCGGACCTTGTCGTTCACGACGACCGCCCCCATGGGGAAGCCGCCCGCGATCCCTTTGGCGAGGCACAAGATGTCGGGCGAGAGTCCATAGCGCGAGCAGGCAAACCAGCCGCCCGTACGTCCGAAGCCCGTTTGCACTTCGTCGATCACGAGCAGAATGCCCCGTTCGCGGCAAAGCTCTTGCGCTCGCAATATGAAAGACGGCTCGGCCACGTGCACTCCGCCTTCGCCTTGCACGAGCTCGAGCAGTAGCATCGCCACGTCGTCCTCGAGTACGTCCTCGAGGGCCGCGGTGTCATTGAAAGCGATGAAGCGCGTACCCGGGACGATCGGTGCATAGAGCTCGTGATGCTTCGGGTTGAAGCTCGCGCTCATCGCGCCGAAAGTTCTTCCGTGAAACCCGCGCTTCGCCGCAACGATGCCTGGTCGTCCGGTGCTCGCGCGGGCGAACTTGATGGCGGCCTCCACCGCTTCGGTTCCGGAGTTGCAGAGAAAGACCCGGTCGAGATCGCCTGGACAGCGTTCGGCGAGACGCTCGATGAGCTTGTCTTTGCCAGGATGGTAAAAGGAGCCGGGGCAGCTCGTGAGCGTGCGTGCCTGCCGCTCGAGCGCCTCCGCAACCTGTGGATGCGCGTGGCCGAGAATCGCCGCGCCGTGCGCGCTCATGCAATCGATATATTCGCGGCCGGTGTCGTCCCAAAGTTGGGCGCCGCTTCCGCGGACGAGGGTGACGCCCCGTTTCCCATATACGTCGAGCTCGTGGCTCGTGCGGGTGGCGGTTGAGCTCATCGGTGTCATCGGACTAGTGTTCCTTTGCCGGAAAGCGTCTCGCGCAGCGGATGCTCGACGCGGCCGTCGCCGATGAGAACAGACTCGCATCCGCTCGACGCCATGTCCGAAAGCGCCATGAGCTTGCGGCGAAAGCGCCCACCCGCGACCTCTTGCCACGCTTCGAGCGCGCTGAAGCTCATTTCGTGCACGAGGCTTTGGGGATCGGACGCATCCCGAAGGAGCCCGCGTGCTTCGATGAGCTGCACGACGCGTTTCACAGAGAGACTCTTTTGCAAAAGGGCGACGACGGAGTCGTTCTCCGTATTCACCGCGCGGCCATCCTCGTCGAGAATGGGCACCGTCACCACGGGTGTGTAGCCGGCACCGAGAAGAAGCCTGAGGAGCTCGGTGTTGATGATTTTGGGCTTCCCCGACGCGTCGCGGACGAGGCGCTTACGGCCGTTCTCGACGACCCGTATAGCGCGATTGCGCCGGCCGCGCACGAGCGCGCCGTCGATCCCGCTCAAACCGATCGCGTTCACACCGTGTTGCTGGCAAAGGCTCACGAAACGTTTGTTGACGAGCCCGGCATAGGCCATCGTCAGGATGTCGAGCGCGGCATCGTCGGTCACAACACTCTCGACTCCCGAGACGGAGGTGATGGTGCGCGTCGGGCTTCCGAGTCGCGCTGCTAAGTCGTCCCGCGCCGCGTTCGCTCCATGGACGACGACGCACGGAGCCTCGAGCTCACTCAGATCGGAAGCGATACCGGCGAGGTTGATGGTGGCCCCGCCGCCGACTTTGATAATCGTCAGGTCGATCAGAGCGTCACCGTTTGCCCGTTCTGCATCGCATGGTACGACGCATCGAGTGGCTCCGAGCACACCGAGTGGATTGCGTCGTCCCGGTAGTGGAGCGTGAAGTAGTCCGGCGATTCGTTGAACCGGCAGCGGGCGTAGATCCGATTACCGTCTGCGACCGCGACGTTCAACGCGCGGACATAGTCGCTTTTCGAAAGAAGCAACGCTTCCGTGGCTGCGAGTGCTTGGGACAGATCGCCATGATCATGATTCGCGGCGCGCTCGATGAGGTGAAACACCTTCTCGGCGCCAATACGTCCGGGGACGCGAAGCCGGACGCCCGTGAGCTCTCCGTTGAAGACGAAGGCCCGCTCGTCACGATAGAAGGGCATGTTGTTCTCAATCGTGATGCCGGTATCTTTGAAAGCGCTGCGGGCATGTACGATGAGAAAGTCGACTTCTTTGGGTATCTCGAACTTATCTTTCCAGATTGGCGTCAAGCTCTTGTGGCGAGACCAGATGCCCGCCGCCCGCCACGCTGCGCCCCACCCGTGTCCTTGAAACTCGACGCTCTCGCGGCACTTGCGGCGAAACGTTGCAAGAACCTCGGCGGTCGGAAACGGCGCGTCCGAGCGCATCATTAAAAAACGGCACATTGTCGCAAGGGCTCGAGGAGCTCGATCACAGAGGATGGAGCCCCGGGAAGGACAGTCCCGTCGTCTCGTCGAGACCAAGCATCAAGTTCATGCATTGCACGGCTTGCCCGGCGGAGCCTTTCATGAGGTTGTCGATGGCGCTGATGACGACGACACGCGAGCTATCGCGGTCGCGCTCGAAGCCGACATCGCAGAAGTTGGTTCCCGCGAGAAGCTTGGGGTCGGGATAGCGGTAGCTTCCCTGACGCTCTTTGATCAAGCGAATGAAGGGCTCGTCCCGATATGCGGCGCGAAAAACGCCCCAGAGATCGCGCTCGCTCATATCGCGATTGAGAAAGACATGGCTCGTCGCGACGGCGCCGCGCACCATCTCGACGGAGGTCACCGTGAGATGCACCTCGATAGGGACGCCGTTCTCTAGGGATTGCACGATCTCCGCGGTGTGGCGGTGTCCCGTTGGCGCGAAGGCGCGGACCGAGCCGCTGCGCTCAGGATGATGGCTCGTGCTCGTCGCGCGGCGCCCCGCTTCGCTCGAGCCCACTTTGACCTCGATGACGGTGCGATCGAGCTCGACGAGATTCTCGCGATAGAGCGGGTAGAGGCCGAGGATGGACGCCGTGGCGTTACAGCCGCCGCAGGCGACACGCCGCGCGTCGCGGATTTTGTCGCGATGGATCTCGGGGATGCCGTAGACGAACTCACCGAGCTCTTGCGGCCTCGGGTGTTCTTTTCCGTAATACTTGGCGTAGAGAGACGCGCTTTGCAGTCGAAAATCCGCGCTCGAGTCGATGATGCGCTCGGCGAGCGACGAGAACTGCTCGAATCGTTCGACCGCTTCGCCGTGAGGCAAGCAGAGAAAGAGAACGTCGCACGGCTCGAGACTCTCTAGCGAAGAGAATTGAAGCGACGTGACACCACGCAGATTCGGGTGGGCCCGGCCCACGCTTTTGCCCGCGAGCCGCTCGGAAGTAACTTGGGCGAGCTCGATCTCGGGATGAGCGAGAAGAAGCCGAAGAAGCTCGCCGCCGGCATAGCCCGAGGCACCGACGATGCTCGCGCGGATCACGCTGCCCTTCTCTTCTGCAGCTCTTCGACGACGTGCTCCGCCATCGCAAAGGGAATGTCGACCCCGGTCGTCTCGATACTGTTCTTGAACTCCATCGTGTCGTTCACTTCGTTCACGAGGTATCCGTCCTTGGTCTCGAACAGATCGATGGCGAGCATACCGCCACCGACAGCGCGCGCAGCTTGGAGCGAGATCGAGGCCAGCTCATCAGAAACCGGACAATTCGACGCGGTCGCGCCCCGCGCGGTGTTCGTGCGCCAATGGGCGCTCGTTCGCGCGATGGCCGCGATGCAGCGCCCGCCGACGACGAAGCTTCGAATGTCGCGGCCGCCTTTATCCACGTAGCGCTGCAGGTAATAAATCTGATGTTGGAAGTTCCCGAGGGCTGCTTTGTGCTCGAGCAAGCTCTCCGCCGCATCGGCGTCGTCGGCGCGCGCGATGAGCCTGCCCCACGATCCTACTATCGGCTTCATCACCACGGGATAACCCATGGCGTTCGTTGCTTTGAGAGCGGAGTCTGCGGTGAACGCTATGCGCAAATCGGGATGCGGGACTCCGGCCTCGAGAAGTGCTAACGACATACGGAGCTTGTCACCGCAGAGCCCTGCCACTGCCGCTTCGTTGAAGCATCGAAGGCCGCGCGATTCGAAGAGATAGCGCGCGTAGAGCCCGCGCGAGAAACTCACACTGCGCGCTAGCATCGCATCGTAGGGAAGAGGCGGTGCGGCGCCACCCAGATCGAAGTAGAGCTCGCGGTCGTCCAGACAGGTGACTTCGACGCCGCCGAGACGCTCGAACGCGTCGAGCAGGAGCTTTTCCTCCCGGCGTATCACCGAGTGAAGAAGAGCTACGCGGAGCGGACTACTCACCCCAGTCTTCGGCTTCGAGCGGTGCTTCTGCGAACCGTACCGGCTCAAGAGAAATGACTTCGAGCTCTGAGCTGCATTCGCCGCAGTCCAAGAGCTCACTGAGCACGGCATTGATCGGCAAGTTGACTCCGCCGCCGCAAACAGGACAAGCATTCATGATGGAACCTCCCTCAAATGAATCAGTAATTGGCTGTTGAAACTGCAGAGTAGGGGTCCGAGCGGGATCCACCAAGGAAGTCCAAGGATTTGTTAAAAAAATAGAAATATTGTTATATTTGTAACATGAAGAAGATCTCGGAGGCGGTGGAAACATTGATCGAAGGCCATCAAGGACTTCGATTCGGCTTCCACCATCGCCTGCTCAACTTGAGCCAGCTTGCGCGCTTCCTGCGGCCGAGCATCGAAGCGCAGACCCACAAGGAAGTGACGGAGTCGGCCGTGCTGATGAATCTCTCGCGACTCTCGAGACGCGCCGTGCCAGCACCGAGGTCCCATGAAGAAAAGCTCGTTCTCGACCAGGTCAGCGTCCAATCCGGCTTGTGCTCAGCGACCCTGCTAAAAACACCGGAGAGCCATATCGAGTTGAACCGCGTCTTCCAGGGCATCCAATCCCGCAACGGCTTCGTCACCGTCACCGAAGGCATTCGCGAGATTACGATGATCGTCGAGGCCGAGAACCTGGAGCTACTTCTCGGAGCACTCACTGCGGCTCCCCGAATCGTTCATCGGAACCTCGCTTCCGTCGGCATGACCTTCGACTCGCGCTACTTGAAAGTAAAAGGCATTCTCCATCAGCTTCTGGAGGAGGTCGCGCTTCAAAACATCAACGTCATCGAAGTGACGTCGACCGCCACCGAGTTCTGTGTCTTCCTGGAGCAAGCCGACGTGCAGCTGGCCTTCGATGCTATCTTCAACCGCTTCGGCCGACGCGGCTGACATTGAGTGCAGACGCACAATTTCGAAAATGCGGATGCTTGGAGGCGTGACGGGGCAAGACGCTCCCGGCGCGCACGATTGGAACAATCTCTTGACCTGGACGGGCCTGCTCCGCTACGACCGCACGCTCGGTACGGCGACCCACGTGCTGGGCGCCGGCTTGATCGTCTTCGCACTCCTCTGGGGCAGCTACCTTTTGTGGAACCAGTACGAGGTCGTGCGCGACGCTTGAGACTTTTTCGCGAAACGGGAACAACTGGCACCGGGTTTGCAAGAAGAGACAATAACCTGCTTTTTGAGGTTGCCGGTGTTCCGGTACGAAACAGAATGTTTCGAGTTGGGCCGGTAGATTGGGCGGGGCTGGGACTAGGGTCTTCGGACTCTCGGTTGGGGGAACCAGCCCCGCCCTTAATCTTTTTTACAAAGCCGCCCCGTGCGACAGTTCCCGCCGCTTCGTAGCCCAACGAGCAAGCCAGGCAAGGCCAAACGCGATCCCGCCCGAGACCGTACCCATCCCTCCCCCGAAGAGACTCGCCTGAACGTGAGCGATCAGGTGATCGCCGAGTGCGCCCCGAAAGTGTGCCGGATCGGTATAGTTCAAGTTGGAACAACCCCAGTCCGGAGCTGAGCGATAGAAAGAGCGAAAGCACATTTGTAGACGATCGTGAGGGCGAAAGCCGTGACGAGCACGTCGCCCAGCTTGCCACCGCTCCACCCGAAATAGGCCGTATAGCCGATTAGCGCGACGAGCAGCACGATGGTGAGACTCATCAACTTGCCGCCGGTCTCGATCGGTATCCCGATCGGTGCCATGAAGAAGCGAACCAGACCGACCACGAAGAGCGCGACGAAACCCCACTTCCAGAGATCCAGATAGCCTTTCGGCGATTGCGAAAATACCTTCATGAAAACCACCTCCTACTTTCAAAACGCAATACGGCGTGCGGTTGCGTTGGTTTCGAGAGAGTTCCGAGGCGGTCCGGGGACGTTCTGAACGAGACCTGCTGCGGACCGAGCCGCGCCCGGCACCCCGCTTTGACTTCCTGCCGGACGAAGAGTAACTTCCGCAGATCAGGGAGGCGTACTTCATGATCGGACGGACGTTTCGAGCAGGATGCTCGCGCCGCGTCCGCTCCCACCGCGCGCGATCGATCTTCGAGTGACACCGTGAAGAGAAAATCGTTTGGCCACTACGAGGTGATCGACAAGCTTGGCTCGGGCGGCATGGGAGAAGTGTACCGGGCGAAGGATCTCGAGCTCGGACGCGAGGTCGCTATCAAAGTGCTCCGCAAAGGGCTTGCCTCGGACCCGGACGGGCTGAGACGCTTCGAACGCGAAGCGCGCACCGCATCCGCGCTGAACCATCCGAACATCGCCACCATCTACCACATCGGCGAGCACGATGGCACGCGCTACATCGCGATGGAGCTCGTCGAGGGGAAGACGCTGCGTGAGCTACTGAATGCAGGCGCCCTCTCTGCCAAGAAGACACTCGCCCTCGCCAAGCAAATTATCGCGGGCTTGGCGAAGGCGCACGGGGCGGGCATCGTTCATCGGGACCTGAAGCCCGAGAACTTTATGGTCACAGAGGACGGCCTGATAAAAATCCTGGACTTTGGTCTGGCCTGGGGCTGAGAAATCAGAGCTTGCGCCCTTTCGCCGCTTGTCCCTTCAGGAGGAACGTCTTGGGATACTTCCCCTCACCACAAATCTTGAAAGACCCGAAGTCCTTGTACCATAGACTTTCAGGAGCCTTGGGTTCCAACTCTCGCCATACCTTCAAGCGATAAAGATCTTCTGCTGTGATCTTTCGTTCGCGAAGCCGGTCGAACAAGTGATCTCGAAGCGCGGAAGGAAGGTCGGTCCATTGGATCTTCGGCATCAGGCGCCGAAGACGAGCCGAGCAAGCTCATCCTTGAGCCGCTGCTGCTCCCCCGGACTCTTCGAACGCGTTAGTCGGTCCGCGAGCTCGAAGAGCCGTTTTCTCTCCTGTTCCTGAGCCTCCAGACCCGATTCGATCAGGTCGACGATCACCCTGGTCGCACTCGTCTTTTTGGAACGGGCGATCGCGTTCACGCGCTTGGCGATCGGTGCAGGAAGGCTCACGCTCTGTCGGACGCGCGTTTCCCTAGTAGCCATAGAACTATTTTACACCTCTATGCACCACAATGCACCTAGGATGCAAGTCATGCGAGCTCGTGATAGTGCCATACGTGTCCCAAAACCAACAAGCGCAGCAAAAGCCGGTGCACCGGGTCACGAGTGGGTTGATCCTCGAGTAGGACGAGGCGCCACTCCGGGACGTGGCGAGCAAGGTGCTGATGGAGGTGTTCGCTTTGGACTCGGAAGGCTTGAGACCAAGAACTCGTCGAAGCCGTGGCGCGTCGGCGCGTAGTCGAGCTCGAGCCCTCTAGATGCCACTTGCCGAACATTGCTGTCGCGTAGCCGGCCTCTTGCAGCATGCGCGCGATCGTCGTCTCTGTGGCCTCAAGCCCGACGGTCCGCCCCGGTCCGCCCACGTTCTCCTCGAACCCCGCGCGTTGCGGGTAGCGTCCCGTGACGAGGCCGACGCGTGAAGGAGAGCAAATCGGGGCCGCCGCATAAGCGTTTGTAAAACGTGTACCTTCGCGTGCGAGCCGATCGAGGCTCGGCGTGCGGATGTCGGTCGATCCGTAGGGCCCGATATCGCCATAGGCCATGTAATCGGCCACGATCAGCACGACGTTCAGACGCTCTTCGGCCCAGGCGAAGCTCGGCGGCGTACTCAAGGTCCCGAGCAAGAGCAAGCACGTGAGCCGTGGGCGCATGAACTGCATCGTAGGACCCGACCAAGTAGAATGCTATGTGGAAGACGATATGCGTTTCGCTCTTGACCCTCTCCGCCGCCTCCGTTTCCGCCCAGGAGCTAAGGGTCACGTTCCTCGGCACCGGCGCGCCGCGTCCCTCGTTCGAGCGGTACGGCCCGAGCATCCTTGTAGAGGCGGGCGACCAGCGCGTGCTCGTCGACCCCAGCTGGGGGCTTCGCGAGCGCATCATGCAAGTCGGCTCCTTCGAGCTCTTGACCGGTATCGACCACGTCTTGATCTCTCATCTTCATTTCGACCACACGCTTGGGTTTACCGACCTCTGGCTCACCGGATGGCTTTTTGGCCGTCGGGTGCCGCTCAGGGTGCAGGGCCCGGTGGGGACGACGGAGATGTTGGGCCATTTTCGGCAAGCCTACGATTGGGATATCGAGTATCGTTTTCTTGTGGGGGTCCCTCGCGAAGGCGTCGACATCGAAGCGCAGGATGTCACGCCGGGCGTCATCTACGACAACGATGGCCTCAAAATCACGGCATTCGAAGTGGCCCATATGCCCATCGACATGGAGACGCGCGAGCTCTTGGATTTCGAAGGACAAACGCTCGGCTTTCGCTTCGATTATCACGGCCACTCGCTCGTGCTCTCGTGCGACACGCGCCCGAGCGACAACCTCATCGAGCATGCACGCGGCGTGGACGTGCTCGTGCATGAAGCGCAATACGCTTCTCCCGGCGCTTCTGAGGAAGCCAAGCTCGCCAACGTGAGCCTATCCGTTCATACGGAGCCCAAAGATGCGGGCTTGGTGTTCGAGCGCGCCAAGCCGAAGATGGCCGTCTACTCGCACCTCATCCCGCCTCAAGTCACGGAAGAGGAGCTCAAAGCGGCAACGCCTTACGACGGCCCCCTGATCGTGGCTCACGACCTCATGATGATCACGATAGGCGACACGATCGAGGTTTCGGACCGGCCCATCCTGAAGGACGAGAGCTTCGAGAAGTCCAAAGTTTTGAAATAGCTGGAGTCAGTTGGACCGGTTGGTGGGCGAGACGCGTTGAAGAAGCTGGACGAGCTCTTGGCCTTCCACCGGGACGGTCTTGTGCTCGCGCACGATCTCCGTCGCGGTGATCTTTCGATTGTAGAGTTTCTTGTTGGCGCCGTTATCCGGCCGTAGCGTCGAGCCTTCCACGGACACGCCGGCGAACAAACCCTTGGCGCGCGAATAGGTGAGGATCTCGGCGTTCATGTAGGCGTCGGTGGAGGCGCCGGCTGCACGGCCTTTGGGTCCGGCCGCGACGGAGGCATCCGCACCGAGCTTCACTTTGCTCCTGAGCAAGGAATCGACGCCTTTCGGGTTCATGACGAGGAAGATGAAGTCGGTCGCTTGTCCGCCGAGCTGAAAGCCGATATTCCCGCCTTCGAGGCGGTACATCGCGGGCGCGCCCCACGGTCCGTTGAAGTTCTTGCCGCTCCGGCAGATCATTGCGCCCCGTCCGTAGCTTCCGCCAAAGCCGATGGCGAACTTCTTTACCGAAGGCATCACGACGACGCATTCGGCCTTGTCGAGAAGCTCCTGAGGGATGCCGTCCGGCATGTCGAGGATTTCGTCGACGACAGACGCGGCCTTCTCGAGGCGGTCGGCCACCTTGTCGAGGCCGAAGCCCGGTGCAGCGCAGATGGTGAGGACAGCGACGAACGTTCCAAGCTGTTTCACGAATTCCTCCTTCGGCGAAAAAGCCGCGCTACGCCGTGGCTCGATCGCGACACTCTGGCGGCGTTGTTGAAGCGGCCAATGTGGGATCAACACATTTATCCCATGATACGCCAGTAGGTTTCATACGCAAGGCCGCGTTTTGAGCTATCGTGCTTCTTTTCTAGCTCGTTAGACGATCAAAGAGGGTGACCGTGACGAACGACGCGCAGCGCGAAGCCTGGAGTGCGGCCGATGTGGCAGAGACGTGGCCGAAGACGGAGCCCATCAGCGACCAAGGCACGCCGCTCCTGATGGAAGCCTTGCGCTTGCAGCCCGGCGAGCGAGTCCTGGACGTGGCCTGTGGCGGCGGCAAGACGACGATGGCCGCGGCGAGTGCCGTAGGGCCGTCCGGGCACGTTACCGGTGTCGACATCTCCCAGGGCATGATCGATTTGGCAAAGCAGCGCGTCGCTGAGGCCGGGCTGTCACAGGTCGAGCTCGTCTTGTGTGACGCGCAGGTCGATCCGTTTCCATCCGGACCCTTCGACGCGGCCCTGAGTCAGTTTGGCATTATGTTTTTCGACGATCCAAAAGCGGCGCTCGGCAACATCCGCAGCCATTTGAAACCGGGCAGCCGTGTCGCCTTCGTCGTCTGGCAGCCGGAGGACCGGATGGCGTGGTCGCCCGCGCACGTGATCGTCCCCTTCTTGCCTCCGCCGGAGGAGGGTGCGGAGAACACGATCGAGCGTGCGGGATCCTGGGGAGATCCGGACTACGCCACGGAGGCACTGACCTCGGCCGGCTTCACGGATGTCGCGGTGGAGGAGCGAAACCTGGACATCGACCTGCCGGCCGACACCGATATTCCTGCGTCGCTGCTAACGGGTGTCGTGGATGAAGCCCACCGAGATGCCGTATTGGAGGCGTGGCAGAGCCACCGGGCCGGCTTGACTGACGGCGACGTCATGCGATACGACCTCAAGATGAACCTCATCACCGCGACAGCGCCGCCCTAAGCTAGGCCTCTTCACCTTCGCCTTCGTCCGCGCTCTCGCCACCCGCGAGTCGCGCGAGCTCGCCGATCACGTAACCCATCACGCAAGCCGACCAGAACATGGCCGGAAAGATGCCGATACATAAGACGATGAAACCGAACTGCGCGATGAAACTAGCCAGCAGGATGGCGAGAAGCGCCGTGAGATAGGCTGCACTATTATCGCGGATGAAGGCGATATTCTCCATGACGTCGAACGCGGCGCCGAGCCGATTGGTTCGGACGAAACGCACGAACGCGGCGGGCACGTAGACGAGAATGGCGAACGAAAGCACGAAAACGACGAGCCACCCCGCCAAAAGAGCCGGAAGGCCGAAGTAAAGGAACTCTTCCGGAAGAGTGCGACCGCCGCGGTGGAGAAAAATCCCGCCGAAGAGCGCGAGACAGGTCATGAAGATCAAAATGAGCACCGGAAGCTTGTGCGCGAGCGAGATGGCGACGCCCTTCAAACCGTCGATGAAGATCGCTTGGAGATCGTCCCATTCCGGGAGCAACGGCGTCGCGCCCCGCATCGTGTTGCGCGCGAGTGCGACGGCATAGCCGGCGATGAACACCGTCCCGACGAGAATCGGCGAGAGCAGTGCAAAGAGAGACCCCACGAGAAGCTTCTGCACCCAGTTGGGATCTTCGAAGAAAAAAGTAAGCGTCCGGGATAGATCCAATCCTGCCGCGGCGGTGTTCTTAGGGGCGCTTGGCATGGCTCGTCGCTATCAAGATTACAGTCAAGGTCAAAGTTATAACAGCAAAGATTTATTATAGCTAACCAGATACAGCGACCCGAACGTCGCGCGCCGATTCTTGGTTCTTGATAAAGTTAAGGGCTGTAGGGTTCGATTTCTTCCTAAGGAGCCCCAATGACCGATTCCATGCACAACCCACTAGGTACCCGGACGACTCTCGAGACACCTGAGGGCACTGCGCACGCCTACGCGCTCGAGTCGCTGGAAAAAGCTGGCCTGGGG
The DNA here is from genome assembly GCA_004356105.1 of Acidobacteriota bacterium. Classification (GTDB taxonomy): domain Bacteria; phylum Acidobacteriota; class Vicinamibacteria; order Marinacidobacterales; family SMYC01; genus SMYC01. The sequence continues at coordinate 17,611 of SMYC01000145.1, forward strand.
AGCATCTCGAGGATGCCCTACAGCATCAAGGTGCTCTTGGAGGCTGTGGTCCGCAACTGCGATGGTGAGATCGTCACAGAAGACGATATCAAGACCCTCGCCGGCTGGAAGGCAAGCGACCCCGGCAACAACGAAGTGCCGTTCTTGCCCGCGCGCGTCATCCTTCAAGATTTCACGGGCGTTCCCGCCGTGGTCGATCTCGCGGCCATGCGATCGACACTCGAGCGTCTAGGCGGCGACCCGGAACGTATCAACCCCGCCGTCCCTGTGGATCTCGTCATCGACCACTCGGTGCAGGTCGATGTGTTCGGAACGCCGCTCGCGCTCAGCCGGAACGCGGAAATCGAGTTCGAGCGCAACCGCGAGCGCTACGAGTTTCTGCGATGGGGGAAAAACGCCTTCAATGGCTTCCGCGTCGTGCCCCCGGCAACTGGGATCGTGCATCAGGTCAATCTCGAATTTCTTGCCACGGTCGTCATGAAAGGCGAGAAGAACGGCGAGACGTTTCTCTTCCCCGACAGCCTGGTCGGGACGGACTCGCATACGACGATGATCAACGGCCTCGGCGTGTTCGGATGGGGCGTGGGCGGTATCGAAGCCGAAGCGGGCATGCTCGGCCAGCCGTCCTATCTCATCATGCCGGAGGTCATCGGCTTCAAGATGCACGGGCAGCTGCGCGAGGGTGTGACCGCCACCGACTTGGTGCTCGTCGTGACCCAGATGCTTCGTGAAAAGGGCGTCGTCGAGAAGTTCGTCGAGTTCTACGGACAAGGCCTGTCTCAAATGTCACTTCCCGATCGCGCAACGGTAGCGAACATGGCTCCAGAATATGGAGCGACGATGGGATTTTTTCCGGTGGACGAGGAAACCCTTCGTTTTCTTCGGCGTACGGGCCGAAGCGACGACCATGTCGCGCGGGTCGAAGCCTATACGAAGATGCAGGGACTCTTCCGCACCGACGAGGCCGCGGACCCCGATTTCACCGATACGCTCGAGCTCGATCTGGCCACCGTCGAGCCCTGTCTTGCAGGCCCCAAACGCCCGCAAGATCGCATCGCGCTTTCCGACATGAAGGAGGCGTTCCGAACGGCGCTCACCACCTCGCCAAAAGAGCGCGGCTTCGGGTTGTCCTCCGACGAGCTTTCGCGGACCGCCAGCGTGGTCTTTAACGGCACACGCGAGAACGTCGGCCACGGCGCCGTGGTTATCGCCGCGATTACCTCTTGCACGAACACATCCAATCCCTCGGTCATGTTGGCCGCAGGGCTGCTCGCCAAGAAAGCGACGGAGCGCGGGCTCAAAGTGCCCCCTTACGTGAAGACCTCGCTCGCGCCGGGCTCGAAAGTCGTGACCGAGTACTTGCGCGAAGCCGGCCTTCTCGCTTCGCTGGCCGATCTCGGGTTTCACCTCGTCGGTTACGGCTGCACGACCTGCATCGGCAATAGCGGTCCGCTTCCGGAGCCCGTCGAGAAGGCGGTCTCCGAAGGCGAGCTCGTCGCGGCCGCGGTGTTGTCGGGCAACCGTAACTTTGAAGGACGCATCCACGCGCTCGTGCGCGCGAACTATCTCGCATCGCCGCCTCTCGTCGTGGCCTATGCACTCGCGGGGACGGTGGATCTCGACCTCGCGACCGAACCGCTCGGAAAAGACGTCGAGGGAAAGCCTGTCCATCTCGAGGACATTTGGCCCAGCCAAAAAGAAGTCAACGACCTGCTGGAAAAAGCGATCCATCCGGGCATGTTCAAGAAGATGTACGGGAATGTCTGGGACGGGAATGCAGAGTGGAACAAGATCCCCGTCTCCGGCGGGAAGCTCTACGAGTGGAGCGAAGCGTCGACCTACATTCAAGAGCCGCCGTTCTTCGACGGCTTGACGCTCGAGCTCAATCCGCTCTCGAGCATTTCGGGCGCGCGTGTGCTCGTGCTTCTCGGCGACTCGGTCACGACGGATCACATCTCTCCCGCCGCCGACATCCCGAACGACTCGCCCGCGGGACAGTACCTGCGCGAGCGCGGGCTGGAGAAGAAAGACTTCAACTCCTATGGCTCACGCCGCGGCAACGATCGGGTGATGCTCCGGGGAACGTTCGCGAATATCCGTATCAAGAACCAGCTCGTGCCCGGCGTCGAAGGCGGCTATACGGTGCACATCCCGAGCGGCGAGCAGATGTTCATCTACGACGCGGCGATGCGGTACAAGGAGGAGGGGACATCGCTTGTTGTTGTCGCCGGAAAGGAATACGGCACCGGCTCCTCACGCGACTGGGCCGCGAAAGGGACGCTCCTCTTGGGAGTCAAGGCGGTGTTCGCGGAGAGCTACGAGCGTATTCATCGGAGCAATCTCGTGGGGATGGGCGTCTTGCCGCTTCAGTTCAAGGAAGGCGACGGTGCTGCGAGCCTCGGCATCACGGGTCAAGAGACGTTCGACATCAAACTGGGCGAAGATATCGAGGCGCGGCAGGAGCTCGCGGTGACCGCGACCCGTCCCGACGGCACGACCTTCACGTTCGATGTCATCGCCCGACTCGATTCGAGAGTGGACGTTACGTATTACAAGAACGGCGGGATCCTGCACACGGTGCTTCGAAACCTGGCGAAGTAGTTCTAGATCTATCGACGTGCGTGGGGAACCATCAGTCGATCATTCTTCTGTCACGACGTCCATCACCCAGATGTCGCCGAGATTCTCCCGCCAGAAGAAAAAGAGAAAACGGCCATCTGTGGCAGGTTTACTCACTTGCCCCTGTCGTCCGACCAGATCCGTCATGGCCTGCACCGTTCCATCTTCGGGCGACACCGCTCAGACGTTCCGGTTCGTCCCGGGCATACCATCAAAGAAGACCCGCTTCCCATCCCTCGACCATCGCGGTGCCCCTCCCCACCCCGCCTCGGTCAAGGGTTCGGGATTGCCGCCTGCGGCGGGCACTCGCCACAGACGGTCCTCCGTTGTGAAGACGAGCCATTCCCCGTCGGGCGACCAATCGGGATACCAATCCTGGTCCGGACGCTTCGTTACCTGCCGGGCTTTCCCTCCGTCGCTCGGCATGATGTAGATCGAGACGTCCCCACTCCCCGACGACGAGAAGGCAATCTCTCGACCATCCGGCGACCATGCGGGCAACCATGAATCTGTGTTGGTGGCCTTGCCGTCAGTCAACTGGCGTGCGGGGCCGCCACCTACAGGCATGACCCAGATTTCCCGATTGCCGGTCCGGTGGGAATGGAACACGATGTTCTGGCCATTGGGCGACCACCTCGCGTTCGAGTCCGGCGCGGGCTCACTCGTGATTTGCATCCACTCACCACCATCCCGCGGCAAGATCCAGAGGTCGGGGTTACCGCTCCGGTCTGAGTTGACCAGCAGGCGCTCTTTTTGGCTACCATCGGGAGACCAGCTGGGGTAGCGATCATTACCGGTGTGGTCGGCCGTCCGGTTGACCGGTTGTCCCCCTGCTGGCTGGGCCACCCAGATGTCCCAGTTGCCGCTCTGCTGAGACTGATACGCCAACCTGCCGCCGTCAGCTGACCACGTGGGGGTAGTCCTCAACGCCAACCGCCGACGTGAGTTGCATCGAATTCACGAACCGAGGAACATTCGTGCTCGATTTAGGAGACGGGATGGAATAGAAAATTCCTCCAACGACGGCGAGCCCAATTATCGCGGCAGCTGCTACCCATCTCGTGGAAGTTGCGCCCCCTGGCGCGGCGGACGTCACGACCTCGCCCGAGTCCACCTCTCGTTTCGATTCCTCGAGCTCGTTGCGGAGATCAATAGCAGACTGAAACCGACGAATGGGATCCTTAGCCAGGCAACGCTTGATGATCCTTGCCAGATCGCGTGGTACCGCCGGATTAACGTCGCTCACCAAGCTGGGAACGTCCTTGATAATCGAGGAGAGCACCTCGGACGGGGAGTCGCCTTGGAAAGGACGACGCCCGGTGAGCATCTCGTACAGAACGATGCCCAGTGAGAAGATGTCCGAGCGAGCGTCCACCGTCTTTCCCTGCGCCTGCTCCGGTGACATGTAGGTCAGCGTACCGACGACGACGCCCTCTCGAGTCTTCGCCTGCGTCGGGGCCTCGCTTCCCGCGGCCTCTCCCTGAAAGGCCCCTCCCGGTTTCGCTAATCCGAAGTCGAGGTTCTTCACACGCTCCTCGTCGCTCTGCATCGTGTTGTCTGGCTTCAGGTCTCTGTGCGTGATGCCTTCTTGGTGCGCTGCAGCGACGCCATCCGTGAGCGGAATCGCTATCTCGAAAAACTTGGCTAGAGTGAACCCGTTCTTCGGCAGGAGCTCCGAGAGTGTCTTCCCCCGCACCCACTCCATCGTGATGAAGTGAACGCCGTCGACTTCTTCGACGGAGTAGACATGAACGATATTCGGATGATTGAGGGCTGCAATCGCCTTAGCTTCGCGCTCGAAACGACCGAGCCGCTCCCCGGTGGCCAGCTCTTCCGGCAGCACTTTGAGCGCGATCTTCCGCGAGAGCTTGGTGTCCTCAGCCAGATAGACATCACCCATACCGCCCGAGCCAATCTTCTCCAGGGGCGAGGGTTCGGCCGATCATCGAAGGTCTCCCGGCGGATACTATCATCGTGGGACAGGCCGTCTCGCCCCAGACAAGAAGGCACTAGACTCGAAGTTCAAGACGAAAAAAACTCAAAACCGCACACATGTGCGTTTTTAGCGACGGGGTGGTTTTGGTGGCGCGTTTGAGGAGATGAGTCTGCAGGAATGAATATGGCGCCGGATCGACTGGGGAAGGGGGAAAAACGCTTTAATAGACAGACCGCTATCGTCGGTCGAGCCTCTCTGTAGGTTTCTGCGGCAGGATCTACGTAACGGTCGTTTTCGGACCCGCGCGAGTCTCGAGAGAACACTCGCGCACCTCTGGCTCGCC
>SMYC01000146.1 GCA_004356105.1 Acidobacteriota bacterium
CAACTCGCTCCTACCCTAAACGCCACTCACGTGCTTCTGGCGTTTTCCACAATCGCGGCAGCGTCCATAGGCCATGCCTCTTGCCCATATCAGATCCCCAAAAAAAGCAACATCTGACGTCGGGATGAAATCCGTACCCCGAGTCCTGCTGTAGGGGCGCATGGCCGGTTTCTACCCACAAATTTGGCCGAAGACCCACATTAATTAAGGGTGCTATGCAGAGAAGTGCTTCTTATACGGTTCTCTTTGCCGCGGTCGTTTGTCTCGTTTGCGCGGTCCTCGTCTCCGCGTCCGCGGTCTCGCTGCGTGAACGTCAAAACGAGAACTATTATCTTGACAAACAGCGTAACGTTCTGATTGCCGCGGGACTAGCGACCGATCACGAAAAGCTGACCCCGGAGGATATCCAGTCTCGCTTCGCGCCGATAACGTCCGTGGTCGTCGACCTCGCCACCGGGGAGGAGCAGAGCGACGTCGATCCTCAGACCTTCGACCAGAGAAAAAACTCGCTCGATCCCAAGACGTCGCGCTCGCCGGGGAAGAACCCCGCAGGCATCCAGCGCGTCCCGAACCAAGCGCTCGTTTACCGTCTCGAGGATGATGACGAGTTCGGTCTACTGATCCTGCCCATCGAGGGGAAAGGCCTCTGGTCGACCCTCTATGGATTCATCGCGCTCGACGCCGACCTCGAGACGATCAAGGGCATTACGTTTTACGAGCACAAGGAAACCCCAGGGCTCGGCGGCGAGATCGACAACCCGAAGTGGAAGGCCCTTTGGGCCGGGCGCCGCGCTTTCGGCGAGGACAACGAGCCGCGCATCACCGTGATTCGAGGTCGCGCTGGTCCCCCGTCGGAGGATCCGTACCGCGTGGACGGTCTCGCCGGCGCGACGATGACGAGCCGCGGCGTAGGCCGTCTCGTTCGCTTCTGGCTCGGCGATAACGGCTTCGGCGCTTATCTGGACCGGCTCCGGAAATCCAAGGTGAAAGGGTAATGGCAGATCCAGCGCGAGAAGCGCTCATCGACCCTCTGTTCAACAACAACCCCATCACACTTCAAGTTCTGGGGATCTGCTCGGCGCTCGCGGTCACAACGAAGATGGATACGGCTGTCGTCATGAGCATTGCGGTCATCGCGGTGCTGACCTTTTCGAACTTTTTCGTGAGTGTCATCCGCAATCAGATCCCGACCAGTATTCGCATCATCGTTCAGCTCACGATCATCGCGTCGCTCGTCATCGTCACCGATCAAGTACTGAAGGCCTACGTCTTCGAAATCTCGAAACAACTATCGGTTTTCGTCGGCCTCATCATCACGAATTGCATCATCATGGGGCGCGCCGAGGCCTTCGCCATGCCAAACCCGCCGGTATTGAGCATCGTCGACGGCATCGGAAACGGACTGGGCTATGCGCTCATATTGTTGATGACAGCGGCCATCCGAGAGATCTTCGGCTCGGGCAACTTCTTCGGCATCCCCGTGCTTCCATTGGCGAGCGAAGGCGGCTGGTACATCCCGAACGGTCTGCTCGTGCTCTCGCCGGGGGCCTTTTTCATCATCGGCTTCTTTATCTGGATCTTGAGAACGTGGAAGCCGGGTCAGGTGGAGGCGGAGTAAGAAGTGTTCGAGAGCTATCTCAACCTTGCGATCAAAGCTATCTTCATCGAGAACATTGGCTCGCCTTTTTTCTCGGCATGTGCTCTTTCTTTGCCGTCTCTCGCAAAGTGGAGACCGCCATCGGCCTCGGAAGCGCGGTGATCTTCGTGCTCACCGTCACGGTCCCGATCAACAATCTCGTCTATACATACCTATTGAAGCCGGGCGCGCTCGCCTGGCTCTCACCGTCTCTCGCCGAGCAGGATTTGACTTTTCTCGGCTTCCTCACCTATATCGGGACGATCGCGGCTATCGTGCAGATCGTCGAGATGGTGCTCGACCGTTTCTTCCCGGCGCTCTATAACGCTCTCGGTGTCTTCTTGCCGCTGATTGCCGTGAACTGCGCCATCCTCGGCGCCTCTCTCTTCATGGTCGAGCGTAACTACAATCTAGCCGAGAGCCTGGTCTTCGGTTTTGGCTCGGGAACGGGTTGGGCCCTCGCGATCATAGCTCTCGCCGGCATTCGCGAGCGTCTGCGCTACAACCATATTCCGGCCGGCTTGCGCGGCCTCGGCATTACTTTTCTTCTCACCGGGCTCATGGCGATGGGCTTCATGGCTTTTGCCGGGATTCAGCTCTAGATGTTTACCATCGCCCTCGGTGTATTCATGTTCACGACGATCATTGTCACTCAGGTCGTCGTGCTCATGTTCGCGCGTCGCGAGCTCGTGGCCACCGGAGACGTGACGATAACAGTCAACGACGATCCCCAAAAGGCGCTCACGACGAGCGCGGGCGGGAATCTTCTCGGGACGCTCGCGGCGAACAAGCTCTTCATCCCTTCGGCTTGTGGCGGGAAGGGTAGTTGTGGCGTCTGCACCGTCACCGTGCTCGAAGGCGGAGGGGCGATGCTGCCGACCGAGACGAATCACATCAATCGCCGCGAGGCCCGCGAAGGCGTGCGGCTGTCCTGTCAAGTCAAAGTCAAACAGGACATGAAGATCGAGCTCCCACCCGAGGTCTTCAACATCCGAAAGTGGACGTGCAAAGTCCGCTCGAACGGAAACGTCGCGACCTTCATCAAGGAGCTCGTGCTCGAGCTTCCCGCGGACGAGGAAGTTCCGTTTCGTGCCGGAGGCTACATTCAAATCGAGCGGCCGGCGGGCGTCGTCGAGTACAAGAACATCGACGTGGAAGAGGGGTATCGCGAGGAGTGGGACAAATACGACCTGTGGCGCTACGTCTCGACGGCGGAGCCTGGTGAAGACGTCGTGCGCGCCTACTCGATGGCGAATTATCCCGAAGAGAAGGGCATCATCATGCTCAACGTGCGCATCGCGTCGCCGCCACCGCGCATGCCCGAAGTACCTCCGGGGAAGATGTCGTCTTACATGTTCGATCTCAAACCGGGCGACGAGGTCACCATCTCGGGACCCTATGGAGAGTTCTTCGCGAAAGACACCGAGACCGAGATGATCTATATCGGGGGCGGCGCGGGCATGGCGCCGATGCGCTCCCACATCTTCGATCTGTTTCGCGGCGCCCACACGAAACGTAAGGTCTCGTACTGGTACGGCGCGCGGAGCAAGCGAGAAGCGTTTTATGGGGACGACTTCGACACGATCGCGGCGGAGAACGACAACTTCGAATGGCACTTAACACTTTCAGAGCCTCTTCCCGAGGACAACTGGACCGGCAAGACAGGATTCATCCACCAAGTACTCTACGATCACTACTTGAAGGGCCATCCGAGCCCGGAGGACGTGGAGTACTACCTCTGCGGGCCGCCGCTCATGTTAAAGGCTTGTTTCGACATGCTCGATAGCCTCGGCGTCGAGCCCGAGAACATCTTGTACGACGATTTTGGGTAGCCAGTATTCGAGTTTCGCCGCTCAACAATCAGTATGTGTGCTCGCGCCGCTTTTCTAACCTTAGCGCTCGCCGGTGCTTGTTCGCCTCTAGCTCCACTGGAGACGGTGAGGTTCGAAGGCGAGACCATGGGCACGACCTATCTCGTGCAAGTTGCCGGTCCGGTGAGTCAAAGCGAGCGCATCGGGATCTCGCGCGAGCTGCAGCAGCGGCTCGACCGTATCGACGGATGGATGTCGACTTACGACCCGAGCTCAGACGTATCGCGGTTCAACATGCAGCCGGCGGGCGAGCGGTTTCCGATCGCCCAGTCGACCTTCGACGTCTTGCGTGAAGCTCGGGCCGTCAGCGAGCTCACTCAAGGCGCGTTCGACGTCACCGTCGCACCTCTCGTCCGCCTCTGGGGTTTTGGCGCCGGCGCCAAAGACGATAGCGAGCTGCCTACGGATGCTGAGATTACCGAGGCGCAAGCGCGAACCGGTTACGCGCAGCTAACGCTTTTCGAGGATCCGCCTTCCGTAGCCAAGAGCGCCGACGGCGTCGAGTGCGATCTCTCCGGGATCGCCAAAGGCTACGCGGTCGACGAAGTCGCGAAGCTTCTCGACGAGCGTGGGGTCCGGGACTTCATGGTCGAGATCGGGGGCGAAGTGCGCACCTCGGGTAAGAACGCGGAAGGTGAGGCTTGGCGGATTGGCATCGAAAAACCCATCCCCGGAGCGCGCGCTCTCGAGCGTGTGGTGCGTTTGAGTGGGCTCTCGATGGCGACGTCCGGTGATTACCGCAACTTCTACGAAGTCGACGGCAAACTCTATTCCCACTTGATCGACCCGCGAACGGGGCGGCCGGTAGCGCATCGGCTCGCCTCGGTGAGCGTCGTGGCGCATTCTTGCATGCGCGCGGATGCGCTCGCCTCGGGTCTGCTCGTCCTCGGCCCCGACGCCGGATTCGACCTCGCGGTTCAAAAAGACCTCGCGGTGCTTTTCTTGATCCGCTCGGAGGACGGGGAGATCGAGGAGCGGCCGTCCCCTTCGTTCGAGCAACTTTTCAAAGGCGTGCCTAGAATAGAGCCATGACACTCTTCCTTCTCGTCCTCGGCTTCATGGCGCTTGCCATGCTCGTGATGGCGGTTGGCGTAATCTTCAAACGCCCGTGCCTGAGAGGCTCGTGCGGCGGCCCTGAAGTGATGGGCGGGGACGGCGATCCCATCTCCTGCGCCGCCTGTCCTAATCGCCTCAAGGTTTGAGCCCGCGGTCCTCCGGGCTGCGGAGCCCTCCATTGTTCTACCAGATCGGTGCTCTTGGCCAGCGTGAGTGGCAGAAGCATCGTCGAGCCAAGGAGAATGGTGAGAACCGGTAAAGGACACCGCATGCAACCGATTCTACCGGTGACTTTTTCAGAAATCCTATCTCCTGACCAGCAAGAGCGCTGTCTGTGCTCCGTCGGTAGCGCGGTCTTGCTACTTGCTCACAAGCCGATGGTCACGAAAGAACGCCCACATTTGACTCGAGGCGTCGATGCTGCGGCTAGTGCGTCCGAGCATCCACTCCGGCATCGGCTTGCCGCCAGGCCAGGTATGGCCTCCTCCCTGGATGGTGTAGAGCACCACGGCCGCGTCATTAGCACAGTTCGTGTATTCGAGGCGGGTGACATCCGCCTCCACCACAGATTCGATGGGGTTCGGTGCGCACCGGTTTCTTCGAGCCCAATTCGCTGTCCATGTCGAGACGCTCGGAAACGGACTGGGGGACGCCCACACCCGACCGCCGTCATACGGAACAAGATCGGCTGTTCCATGAAAGTTGATGAACGGCACCGGTCGGGAGTCTGCACAAAAGCTCCACGGCTGTTGGTCTTGAGCCGCCGAAACGGTTCCGACCGCAGCCATTCGATGGGATAGCCTGCAGGACAGTGCAAAGGCCATGGCTCCACCATTAGAGAACCCATTTGCATAGATCCTGGTCAGGTCGATGTTGTAGGCTGCCTCCAGCGTATCAATCAACTCCGAGATGAATCGGACATTTGCCTCCAGAACCGCTTCGGGCTTTAGGAGCCAGATCTTGGGCAGCACACCTGTGCCGTCGCCGCGCATCGTCGTGCCGGACGGGTAAACCACGATGAACTCATGCTCATCGGCCACCCTGTTCCATTGACTCGTTTCCATTTGAGCGGCCGGCCAAAGCGCCGCGGCGTGCAGGCTGATGACGAGCGGCGTCGGCTTGGTGGGGTCGTAGCTCCGTGGGACATACATGCAGGAGATTGAGAACCTGATCAACAGATTTGCGATAGTTGGTCTGGTCAACCAATCGATAGAACTGAGCAGCGGAAGTCCCCAGACGTCGAATGATCTCTCGCTTCGACAACGCGCTGGCCTCGACTCTCCTCTGGGCCTCCAGAGTCAACCTGTAGAGCAGGAGATCTCGCAAATAGCCTGGGTCTTGGTTGTACTCCAACACCTGCTCGATATGAATCGTTCCCTCGGCACCCGATTCGAGGATATAGATGATAGCCTCACGCGCGAGCTCTTTATCAACAGTTACACTGTCCACGGGATCGCTGGCCGTGGGTCGCGGTTCCGCTTTGATGTACGGAAACGAAAGTGTCTTCGAGTGCGTTCTGACCTCGAACGCCTTTCTTCGATTGTTCTAGCTCCTGCTCGTAGAAGAGCCCACGGTGGAACTCGATGTGCTCGAAACCGTCGGCCTCGGCAAAGTCCTTGAAGTCCACTCCGGTCACGCGGGCGTCGTGGACGACGCGCATCTTGTTCAAGGAACGTTCCCGCGCCGCAGCCGACGTCGAGAACCTCGTTCGTGAACCCGCGTTTCAGGTAGGGCCGCACGATCTTCTCTTTCTTTCGATCGATCTACCAACTTCTCGTCGAGCCATCTGACTTGTCCTTTCTTTCAAATGCCTCAGGCGGCGTAGCAACACTTGATGGCGGTAGCGCCGGCGCGATCCCTGAAGCGTCCCTGGTGCCTCGACCTCGTTTTTGGTCGTCCCTCGTCGAGCCGGATGGCCTCCCGTTCCGGCGGGTCAATTAATGATGAACGACGACACTACGGGACCGCGGAAGTTCCCGACCGGCAAGCGGTCCTTGACTCTCAACGACTACGATCGTAGTCTATATGTGTGCAAGTCGTCGTAGCGGATGCGAGCTCTCTCATCCTGCTGGCAAAGTGCTCTCTCCTGCGTACTTACGCTGGACGGGTGACGCTCCTCGTCCCACCACGGGTGCTGGAGGAGGCCGCCGGCGAGAAACTTAGGGAAGAGCATCCAGACGCCGAGCTGATTGCACGCTGCGGAGACGAGGGTGTGCTACGTTGTGAGGTGGTGATCTCTAGGGAGAAGCTTCCACTGTCACTTGGCAAAGGCGAGGCGGAGGCCATCCGACTCTTCCTGGAGAAAAAAGCGGACCTTTTGCTCTCGGATGATGGTCGTGCACTCAAAACCTGTCGCCTGCTTGACATTCCCTTCACCACCACACCGCGGGTCATCGTGGACCTCGAGGGATGCGGGGCCATTCGCATGGCTGATGCGCGCCGCGCATTGGAGAAGCTGGCGGTCGTAGGACGCTACTCCCGCGATGTGCTCGCAGCGGCCCTCGTCGCGATTCAGGAGAAAAAAAGATGACGACACCGACGACTATTCGTCTTCCGGACAAGCTACTCGAACAGATCGATCGTCGGGCCCGGGCTCGAAAAAAAGACCGGGCTTCCATGATAAGAGAGCTCCTCTATGAAGGTCTCGCGCGCGACCTCGAGGATGAGGTATTCACCGCCTATCGCGAGGGCCGACTTTCACTCTCGCAGGCTGGGCGTAAACTCGGCCTCGATCCGTGGGCGTGGCTCGACCTTCTCAGACGGCGCAACGAAACGTTGAACGTCACACTCGAGGACTGGATCGACTCTCGATCGGCGTTGTAAGATGGCAAGATTCGCCGGCTCATCCGGACCATGGCTCAGGATGGCTGGGATACGAGGAGCACCCAAGCCGTCTTGCGCCATAAGCCGGATGAGGCGGCGGATCTCGGCGTCGACGCGAGGTCGTCCGGATTTTGTTGGGATATTCTCGCCCAGTATCGCCTGAACCGATCCCGATGCCACAGGGCTACTGTATCCGCGTTGGCGATGAGCAGGCGACTCGCCCACGCGGGCCACGAGCTTCGGAGTGCGACCCGGCAAACTCGATCGTCGTCGCGCCGTGGCCGGGTGGGGGCGCTCTTTCTTCAGCGCCGTCACTTGCTGCCTCAAAGCAAGGTTTTCGATCACAAGGTCGGCTCGGCGCCGACACATCGCCCGCAACGCACGGGCTCCGAGGGAGACGAGGAAGATGAGTACACGGAGCATGTCGGCGGAGTTTCGCCTTCTTCGGCCCCCAACTCATGCAGGTTGTAAATCCTTGATTTCACGAGCTGACGAGTATTGACGAGGGACAACCGCGAAGCGGTTTGTTCGACGTTTCGTTGAGCTGCGGCGCCCTCATCCCAACACACCGGGCGCCGTCTGCCCCAACGAGATGTTATGTGGCGTAGGTTAGAGACATCACTCCTCCTCATGCGCGCCGGCGACGTCGCCACGAAGCAAACGCGAACGCCCACCCGGGCAGGGCGACGAGAAGACCGACGCCGAGCCCCTTGAAATAGGGGATGTTCCCCCGCGCCGAGTCGATGTCGTGCCTGTGGTTCCAGATCTCCACGATCTTGCCGTCGCGAAAGCGAAAAACGTTAATGATCGGAATCTGCTCGCGACCGCCCAATACGCGGAACATCAACGACGTTGGCTTGAACTTCCACTGCCACCGGGTCGCTACAAGGTCGCCCTCAGCGATCTGGAAGTCGATACTGCCGGTCATGTCGCCCTGCGAATGGAGGAAGTCGGCGATCTCCTTTTGTGTGACGGCCGGCTCCGTGACGTTCTTGCGGTCGCCGGTATCGTGAACCACATACTCTTCAGCTACGTAGTTATCGAAACTGTCTGTGCGATTTGAGAACCATAGCGCTTCGAAAAACTCTCGGGCGAGTGTTTTGTTGCGCTCTTCTTCCGACCGGGCGCGCTTATCAGACGAGGCAACCGCGATCGTTTCCTGGGCCAGAGAGCCACTCGACGCGTACATGGAGAGGGTAAGTATGAAGAGAAATCTCATGGATGACTCCATATTTGTGCAGCTGCTGCAGGTTTCGATTACCGGGTCGGGCGCCGACCACATAACGTGGCGATGAGCGGCGGCACGGCGAAGGTGTTGCCGAGGCGACCACTGCCTCAGGATATCTCATTCGCCTCCCGAAGGCTCTGTGCCGTCCTCGAACTCATTGTTAGCCAGGCCTGTGCGCGCACTCGCTAGGTCGCTGATGATTTGTCCGGAACGTTCGCGATCGGGCGATACTGCACTCTGAGACGAACGTCCGATCCATGATGGGGCGCCTCACCCGCATGCTCGAGGAACCATTTGGGTGCAGCTCTTTTGAAACCAAGAGAATTGCTCATTTTCCCAGTGATCTAGGCGGACAACGATCCCTCCAGGTACGGCTGAGCGGAGGATAACGGAGTTTGGCATAGTCGCGGCCCTCGGACGACGTCAACTTTTCGCTGGACAATCGGCTCTGCATTCGCTACGGTACTTGTGGCGAGGAAGG
>SMYC01000147.1 GCA_004356105.1 Acidobacteriota bacterium
ACGTACCCCAAAGGGGTCAAGGTTGACGATGACGAGATGAATAACATCCGGCTTCGAAGACACAAGCTTCACCCGAAGTGGAACTACACAATCAATAACAAGTAATACTAATGTCCATATTATTGTTCACCAGCCCCTAAGCGCCGGGCCGAGAATCATGCCGCGTACTATCCCCCTCATCTCACTACTCGCGCTCCTCTCCTGCGGCGAGCAGAGGCCGCCGCCCAACATTATTTATATACTCGCCGACGACCTCGGATACGGGGAGCTCGGCAGCTACGGCCAAGACAAGATCCGCACCCCGAACCTCGACCGGCTCGCCGCCGAGGGCATGCGTTTCACCGAGCACTATGCGGGAAGCCCCGTCTGCGCGCCGTCGCGTGACACAATTTTGACCGGTTACCATACCGGCCACGCCTATATCCGCGACAATGACGAGATGGACGAGCGCGGGGACGTCTGGAACGATCCCGACCTCGAAGGCCAACGCCCGCTACTCGCGGGCACGGTCACCATCGGAACTCTTCTCCAAGATGCTGGCTACGTGACCGCCGCGATCGGCAAGTGGGGCCTTGGCTGGGTCGGCTCGAGCGGCGATCCGAACGAGCAGGGCTTCGATCATTTCTACGGCTATATTTGCCAACGGATCGCCCACAACTACTACCCGACCCATCTCTGGCGCAACGGTGAGAAAGTTCGGCTCGACAACGAGGACTTCTCCCCTCGTCAGAAGCTACCGGAAGGCGCGGACCCCACGAGCGCGTCCTCTTATGAAGGCTATTCAGGCCGCGACTACGCCATGGATTTCCTCACCGAGGAGGCTCTCGCTTTCGTGATCGAGAACCGCAGTCGTCCGTTCTTCCTCTACCTTCCCTATGTCGTCCCACACCTGGCACTCCAGGTGCCGGGCGACTCGCTCGCAGAGTACGAGAACGCCTTTGACGAAGAGCCCTATCTCGGCGACAACGGCTATCTTCCGCACCCTAAGCCGCGCGCCGCCTACGCCGCGATGATCACCCGTATGGATCGAGATATCGGAAGACTGCTCGAGCTACTCGACGCGCTGGGCCTCGCCGAGAACACCGTCGTGATGTTCTCGAGCGATAACGGTCCGAGCTGGGTGGGCGGCGTCGACCGCGCGTTCTTCGAGAGCACGGGCGGGCTTCGCGGCCGAAAAGCCGAGCTCTACGAGGGTGGTATCCGCGTCCCCCTGATTGCGCGCTGGCCGGGCCACATCGAAGCGGGCGCGGTGAGCGATCGCATCTCGGCCTCCTGGGATCTGCTGCCCACCTTTACCGAGCTGGCGCAAGCGAGAACGCCGGACGGAATCGATGGCTTGTCGCTTCTACCGACGCTCACTGGAAACGAGCTCGGGCCCGTGCACGACTACTTGTATTGGGAGTTTCAAGGCGAGCAAGCCATTCGCCGCGGGCGCTTCAAAGCCATTCGTCACGGTGTCAACGAGCCGACGGAGCTCTACGATTTGCTAGACGACCCGGCCGAGAGTATCGACGTCGCCTCCGAACATCCCGACATCGTGCGCGAGATGCTTCTGCTCTTCTCGAGCGCGCGCGTCGAATCCGAGCTCTTTCCCTTGAGCTAGTACTGGTCGTTCTGTGGATGAGTGTCGCGCCGCTCCGACGCAGGGCGAACGACGACACCTGTCGGCGAGTAACTAGTAGCTATTTTGTTTTTGAGGATCGGATGAATACGGCCGGTGAGAAGTTAGAACCCTCTTTTCCTGCCCCGAATGTTCCGGCGGCTGCCTTTCGGCTTACCACCGCCCCCGCGCGGTCCGCGAGGCGACGGCAGGCCGCCATCGGAAAATCCGGGCGGACGACGCTGTCTTTCCTCGGCCGCGCTGACACGAAGATTCCTTCCGGAAAGCTCGTAGCCGTCGTAACGCTCGATCGCTTGCTCGGCGGAGCCTTGCTCCGTGAACTCTACGAATGCGAAGCCTCGGGGTCGACCCGTAACTCGGTCGGTGGGAACGAAGATCTCTACGATCTCGCCGATTTCGGAGAAGATCGTTTCGAGCTCGCCCCTCGTCGTCTCATAACTCATATTTCCAACGAACACTTTGCTAGTAATGATGGACCTCCTAATTCACTTATTGTACACACTTTTCTCGAATCAACGTAGGAGGGCGTCCCGCGCAAGCGCCCCGTCCGGAAGCCGCAGCTCGATGACGCCCGTGGCCTCCACGGCTGATGTATTTGCGAGGCGAAGCTCGGTGGCGAGTCCCGCGCCGTTTACGACGTAAGCGAAGCTCGTACCGTTAGTTAGCGCTGGCAGCACGACGCCGATGGTCTCGCCACGCAGATTCACCGTCGTCTGGCGGGCCGTTACGCTCACGACGACGTCGCTCTCGATTTCCAGAATTCCACGCACCCCGTCTCCAAAACGTTCACCGATGCTCACGCTCAGCTGTTGGCCGGGCATGACGGTTCGCTCGAAGCTTCTCCCGTCTCCGACACCTATACGGACATGGGCCGCGCTCAGACCTGCGTTCGTGATGTGCACAATCGTATCGATATCACCGTGACGGATGAGCGTTTTTTCCGCGTTGACCGCAAAGCGCACGGCGCGGCCGAGGCTCGCAGAAACGACACTTTCGCTCGTCCAGGTATCGCCGTCGCGGTGGCGGACGAGCGCGGCCACCATGGGTGCGCCGTCTCCCTCCGCGTGCACGACCGCATAACCGGACTCGGCTCGAGGCCCCGCACCGTCGCTCCGGAAACGCCGGCTCGCATGCGGCGGCACGGCGTAAGGCATGAGCTCCGAATCCATCCCCAACGGGGACCTTTCCCCGAATCGGTCACGCAGCTCGATATCACCGCGCATCACGCCATCCCCGTCGTTCACGAGAACGAGCTCCCACTGACTCCCCGCTCCGTTTTCGACCCATGGCAGGACCTGTCGTTGCGAACGCGGCCGCGAGGCCGACGGAATCCGCGCGAGGATCCGATCGCCTCGACCATTGAGCGTCGAGCGCAAAGCCGCCACCGACACCGGACGCGACGCTTCCAGCAAGAGCGTCGCGCTTTCCGGCACTTCGCGAGCACGCTCCTCGACAACAACGCCTAGCTGTCCGTCGGCGGGAACCGTTTCTTGCCAACGATGAAGCTCGTCACCGCTCATGTCCAGAAGCCGGAACATCAGCTCCGCGGGAGCCCCCGGCTCGCTCGAAACGTGCAGCCAATGCTTGCGATCGGTGGCGCCATCGATGAAAAAGGCCATCGACGATCGAGGCAAGCTCGCGGCAAAAGCCGCTTCGCTCACGAGCATACGGCTATGACGCTGCGTGCGCTCGTCGACGAACATTTCGCTGACGCTCACGAGGGCCGTGCCAGAAACATCGACGCCATCCGAAACGATGCGCGCATGCCTCACCACGAGCGCCTCCTCGCGCGCCTCGAGATCGATCGCGTCCGGCGTGTGGAAATAGCCCAAGCTCTTCGGGCCAACCACGAATCTCCACGCGGCGCGCGGGAAGTTGAAGATGACGACCCGTGAGGAAAAGGAGCCGGTGACGAACAGCCGCCCGTACTCCGAATCAACGGCGATCCCGCGGGCATCCCGCAGCGTGAACTGGCCGGGATAGCTCTTCCTTCCGCCGAAGAAGCGCTGCGTACCCGGCTCGGTTTGCGAAGCACCGAGGACGGCGACGGCGGGAGCTCCGTTTTCGAGCGTCTTCGCCCCGACGTCGAAAACGAGCACGCGATCAGCAGGGATGACCGCATCGGTGAGATAGAGCAATCCGGCCTCCGCGTCGAGAGCGAGGCCATTGGGCGCGAGAAAGCTCCGGTCATCGAAGCTCGCGGGAGCCGAGCCCCCCATCACGCGCGGGACAGGTGGAGGCGGGCCGCTTACGAAGTCGGGCTGCCCCAAAACAGCGAGCGCCGGAGCGCCGTTCGACAAGCCGGACTTCGAGGCGTCGAAGACCACGACGCGTTGGTTGCGCGCATCGACAACGTAGAGCCGGCCATGTTGCGGGTCGTAGGCTAGATGACCAGGCTCGTGAAGCGCCGTGGCGCTCCGCCCGGGCTCGGTCGACTGGAAATCGGGCTGCCCCAAGACCGCAATCGCCGAAGCGCCATTGGCGAGCCCCTCTTCTTCGATGCCGAATACGAGCACGCGATTATTCTCGCCGTCCGAGACGAAAAGTCTCTGAGTCTCTTCGTCCACCGCGAGACCCATGGGGATGAACCGGGACGCGATGCCGCGACCCATGCGCACACCGAAGCTGAAACGATCGCGTCCCGCGCCGTGCTCGACCGTCTCGAAGTCTCGCTGGCCGAGAACGACGGAGGCCGCCATCCCGCTTCGAAGCGAGCCTGGCCGAGCGTCGTAGACGAGCACGCGATTGTGATAGCCATCTCCGACAAAGAGCCGTTTCGAGTGCTTGTCATAGGCCACCGCCAGCGGCACCGTCATGTTCGTAGCGCTCGGGTCGCCCATATAGCTGGACTCGAGATCGGGCTGGCCGAGAACCCACTGGGCCGCGCGGTCGGCGACACGGTTCATCCCATCGAGCTGCCACACGACAACGCGATGGTTGTACTCGTCCGCCACGAAGAGGCGGTGGTCCAGAGGATCGAGCGCCACGGCGCGTGCGGCGGCGAGCGTTTTACCGTTCAAGTGCCCCTGCGCCATGCGTGCCTCGAAGTCGGGCCCGCCCGCCGTCGTTTCGTGCCCCACGACATCGGAGGCAAACATGCCCGTATGAAGCTTCCCGGGCGTGATATCGAAAATCGAGATACGGTTACCCGCCGGAAACCCTTCCGAGATGTAGAGCTTTTGCGTTTCCGGCTCGACGGCGATACGCGGCATCGCGACACGGTCCTGGCCGACGGCCGGGTGTGTCGAGAATGCGTCCGGTTGGCCGATCACCGCTAGCGCTTTGGTTGGACCACCCACGCGGTCCGGATGCGCGTCATAAACCATCACGCGGTGTTGAAGGTCCTCGGCGATGAAGAGTCGATGGTGCACCCAGTCATAAGCAAGCGTCTCGGGTTTCAAATCGTCGAGCGCGGCGCGCGGCTCCCTCGACACGGCGTCCCGTTGTCCCATGACCGCGATGGCGCTCGGATGATTCGTCAAGCGATCCGGATGGACGTCGAAGACGACGACGCGATGATTCCCCATATCCGAGACAAACAACCGATTGAAAACAGGATCATAGGCGACGCTCGAAGGTCCAGCGAGCTGGTCGGGTCCGACACCGCGCTCACGGCTATGAAAATCCTCTTGCCCGATGACGATGGTGGCCGCGGGATCGGTGTCGAGGCGATCCGGATGGATGTCGAAAACCAGAACGCGATGGTTCGGAGGATCGGCGACGAACAAACGCTGCCCTTCTTCGTCCAGAGCTCCAGACGCCATCATCCCGGTGCGATTGGGACCGATGCCGCGCTCGGTCGAGGCGAGGTCTTTTTGCCCGATGACAACCTGTGCCGCCGGATAGGCTTCCACTTCGTCAGGATGCGCCCGGAAGACAAGAATACGGTTGTTGAAGCGATCGATACCGAACAAGCGCTGCGTCGACGTATCGAAGACCGTGATCGCCCCGGGAAAGTTGAGCTCGCGCTCGCTCGGAACGGGGTTCGACCGGCGGCCATAGATACTCTCCCGCCCGATCACATACATGGCCGAACGATCCGCGGGGAGACCGCTCTCGTCGAGCTGGAAGGCTCGATAACCTCCGTTACCGTAAGCGGGGATGAAGAGCCGGCGATGGGCGCGATCCAGCGCCACAGGTCCCGGTCACCAAACGCTGTGCGAGGTCGGGCCGGAATTTGTCAGGCCGCCGATGAAGGTGGGGTTGCCCCAGATGTCTTCGGAAGCTAGAACGTCGGTGGCGGGTTGGCCTGTTTTTGGGCGTGGTTTTGAATCGTCGTTTTGTGCGACGGTCGTGACGCTCGTTAGGGCGATGGCGAGAGTCAAGATGGCGGGGATCCGCTTTAGCATGGGGATAGCTGCCTTTCTATATCCGCGACCGGAACTGGCCACAATCTGGGCGGAGAGTATAAGGGAAAGCGCGACCGCGCGAGAGGGGGCGAGGTACTCCGCGCGAGAACGCGGGCAGGGTGCGAGACTCAACTTGGAAGCCCCCAAGGCGGGGTCGAAAAAACGCCGTTACGACCAACCAGGAGTTTAAGGACAAGTTTGAACGGCTAGCGGAGGTATTGGGGGTTGTCAACGCTCAGGCGCGGATCGCCGATATTTTGGAGAAGGCGATCGACATCGCGCTCGACAAGAAGGACCCGAAGAAGAAGCTCGAGCGGCGGAGAAAGCGGCAGCAAGCATGCGCTGCGCCATCTCGTTCGAACGAGATGGCGAACAAAGACGCGCCAGCCGAGTCTCGTTACGTTAGCTCTGAGGTTTCTGAGCGTGTTCACGAAAAGGGGCACGGGCGGAAGCTGATTCTGGGCGATAGAACCGCTAGCTGAGGTGCGCGTCTAGGCGCTTCGCGAGATGGCGCGCGCGAATTGTCTTGGGAGCTCGCGGGGCTTTGGGCGGCTTTCGGGTCTTTTGGCAAGCGCGTTGAGAACGACCTTTTCGACCGAGGCTGGGACCTCCGGGTTGAGGCTGCGAAGGGGCTCGGGCTTTTCGGTCATATGCATCATGGCTAGCTTCACGAGGTCTCTGTCGTTGAACGGAAGCTTACCCGCGAGCATCCGGTAGAGCATGATCCCCACACTATAGACGTCCGCGGATCCGTCATACGGCTCGTCATTGAAGCGCTCGGGGGCCATGTAGGCCGGTGTCCCGAGGACGCGGCCTTCGGCCGTCAGCTGGTGGTCCGGATCCACGTCGTCCAAGAGCTTAACAATCCCGAAGTCGAGCACCTTCACGACTTCCTTTGAGCGGTCCGAGTGCAGAAAGATGTTCGCCGGTTTGATGTCGCGATGGACGAGCCCAGCGCTGTGAGCTTGCGAAAGCATCGCGCATATAGGGCCAAGCAACTCGGAGCATCGCTCTACCGGTAACGTATTTTTCTCCGTGAGCTCGTCTTGAAGCGAATGGCCTTCCAAAAGCTCCATCACCAAATAGGCCAGTCCCGTGCTGATGACGCCAAAGTCCAGCACGGTAACGGCGTTCGGGTGCCGGACCCGGCAAGCCGAGACGCCTTCCCGACGGAAACGGTCGACGGCCTCCGGTTCGAGCCCCACGCTCGCGTGAAGAATTTTCACCGCAACTTCGTTCTCGAGATCGATATGTCTTGCTTTGTAGACGGTGCCGAAGGCGCCCGCACCGAGTCGCTCCTGGAGAACGTATCTCCCGGCGATAGTCGTGCCCGGACCCGCATCCGCCTCGGTCCCCTCCGCTTGCGCCGCATTTTTCTGACGAAGCTGGGACTCGACGCGCGCCAAGGCCATGGGGAAATTGATCGGCTTGGTGACGTAGTCGTTGGCGCCGCATTCGAGAGCTTCCACAACGCTTTCAGCGCTGTCATTGGCCGTAGCCATGATGACCGGTAGGTCACGTGTCGAGTATTTCACGCGCAACTCTCGGAGCACCTCGATACCACTCATCCCTGGCATCATGATGTCGAGAAGAATGAGGTCGAACTGCCCCGCTTCGACCATCGCCAACGCATCTGGCCCGTTCTCGGCGGTCTCGACGTCATAACCCTTGCGGATCAGACGCTGGGACAGCATGTCCCGGTTGCCTTCGTTGTCATCGACAACGAGCAGTTGTGACTTCATGTGGTTCGGCTCTCGAGCTCCCGTCGAAGAAGCGGCGAAATCGCCCCCTCTGAACAAACGTTTACGCGAATTTTTCAGCTATATAGATATTAGACGGGAGCAGCCGCTAGCTTGTCAAGACATGACGGTACGTGCGGGCCTCGTCGCGAGCACTTCGGAGAGGATAGTCACAGCTTTTTCAAAACCCTCGTCGCATGCGCCGAAGCCAAGACGAAAATGGGCTGGAAAGCCGAAGCAATCCCCCGGCGCGAGCACGACGCCGCGCGCCGACGCGGCCTCGCAGAAGGATCGAGCATTTTTTTCATCGCGCAAACGCGGAAAAATAGTCATCCCGCCACTAGGCCGAACCCATTCGACCAAGTCGGCATGCTCCCGAAAGAACTCGTCGAGCACGGCGAGGTTGTCCCCGGCCTCTTCGAGGCGGGCCATTCCTTCCTGCTCGTCGGAGCCGCCGGCATTGGCAAAACCGCAATCCTGCACGAGGTCGTGCGCCGTTCGATCGTGAACGGATCGACTAAGCGTTTCGTCCAGATCTCTCTGCGGCATCGTGCCTCGAGCCTGACGAACCCCGGGAGCCAGATGGGCCCAGCGATGCAACAACTCTCGCAGGCGCTCGTCGAGCTCGGCCCGTCCGTGGTCCCAGTCATTCGCGATTTCGACCACGTCTACGTCTACGGCCGCGACGGCGCAGGCGCGCGCGACCCGCGTACGGGCAGGCAGCATCCCCGGCTCAAAGACGTGCTCAAAGGGGACCTCGCGCCGTTTCTAGACGCGTGGCGCCAGCTACCGTAGGAACGTTCGTACAACACTCACGGGATGAGGGCCACGATTCGGACCGGGCCGCCGGAGCCCTTGCCGATTTTTATGGGGAGCGCTATGACCCAGAAGCCGGTTTCGGGGAGCTCGTCTACGCGGGCTACATTTTCTAGGTTTGCTACGCCGCCGGCGGCAGCGATCTGGTGTGCGATGAAGTCTTGCGACTGGCCGTAGTCGATGCTTGCGGTGTCGACGCCTAGCGCTCCGACGCGACGTTGCTCGACCAGATAGCGCGTGGCTTCTTCTCCGTAGCCGGGGAAGTGCAAGTTCGACGCGTCACCTGGGGTGTCATCTCCTAGGTAAGGAAGCGCCTCGGGCCAACGGCTTCCCCAACCCGTGCGCAGCAGGACGATTGCACCTTCGGGGACAGGACCATGCGCCTCTTCCCACGCCGTGACGGTATCGAGGCTGAGACGCGCATCGGGGTTCTGAGAGGCCTGCTCCGACATATCGATCACAACGCCGGGCGCGATGAGCTGGCGCACAGGAATCTCTCCTACGGTGCGGCCACCTTCCGCGAAGTGGATGGGCGCATCGAGATGCGTCCCGCCGTGCTCGGGCGTACAGAAAGAATACGCGGCATAAAAGTAGCCGTCTTCACTCGGCCCGTAATCGAGCTCCTCCAGGATGAAATCCGTGGGCGAGGTGGGCCAATAGAGGGTGTCTTCATCGTAGGTGTAGGACAGATCGATCAGCGTTGCGGTGCTCAGATCGAGGCCAGGTGGGGGCTCCGGGGCCGCGGCACAGCCGGCCGCGCAGAGGAACAAGATCGAAAGCTTCTTCATATCGGACTCCGCTCCATTCCGTCGAAAAGTTTCCCGAACTCTAGCGCATTTTCGAGCAGGACCCGCAGTCGACCTTCCGCCGCCAGGCGGATCTACTTGGGCTGGACCAAGTGCAATGCGCTCGAGCCCGTCCGCAGCAACACGAGGGGACAAGGCTTGAACACTTGGCTTGGTGAGTACGCCCTGCAGATCGAACCACTCACGCGTCTTCCAGCCTACGTGCAACCTGCTCAATCAGGTCTGCGCGAACCTGAAAGTTCAGCGTAGAAGCGAACCAACACCGCGATCAGCTCCGAAATGCATGTATTTTACTATATAATACTTGCAAAATAGAAAACTCGATCTATACTATCCTGACGAAACAAGCCATGAAAAATGCAGCTAAGCTCAGCAAATCTATGCGTCCTGGCCGGGTCTATCGGCGCCAAAGCCTCGAAAACTTCTCGACGGCCGTGGACAGGGATCTCAAGTCGCTTGTTGCTAGTGGAGACGTGAAGAAACTAGCGGGGGGACTCTACTATCGTCCTTCTACGAATCGCTTCGGCGACACTCCGCCGGACAATAAGGATCTCGTGCGTGCTTTTCTCAAAACGGCCGACTTCCTGCTGACCTCCCGCAATCACTACAACCAACTTGGCCTTGGCCTGACCCAGGTCTACAACACCTATCTGGTCTACAACCACAAGCGCTCAGGCGATTTCTCGCTGGGCGGAAAACACTTCAAGTTCCTCTTGGTTCCGGCCTATCCGGAAAGACTGAGTAAGGAATATCTCCTCATCGACATGCTCAACAATCTCAAGCAGCTGCCCGACGATACGGATCTCGTACTTCGGAATTTGAAATCCCAGTTGAACCAGTTCGATCAGGCAGGCGTGAGAAAACAGCTAGAGCGATACGGACGCCCGGCCGCACGACGAGCCTTGCAAGACGCACGTGCCTAAATTCATCCACGAATTGTCGGACGCCAAGGCGTTGTTCGAGACCCTCGGAGCGGAGAAGAACGTCCTTCCTCTTGTGATCGAGAAAGACTACTGGGTGATGCATTGCCTTTGGGGATTGCAGCAAAAAGGTTTTGAGTTCGAACTGAAGGGCGGCACCTCGCTCTCGAAAGGATGGCGCTGCATCGATCGCTTCTCGGAAGACATCGATATCCGTTTTGAGCCGTCGGAGGGATTGAACCTCACAGGAGAAAAGCGAGCCCACATCGAAGCTCGATTCGAGTTTTACGACGCTGTCGCCAAAGAGATCGAGATTCCAGGGATTGCTGTGGAACGGAACCGGGCCTTCGACGATGCGAAAGCTCGCAACGGAGGCGTGAGCCTCAAATTCGATTCATACTTCAATCCCTTACCTGAGCTGAAACCCGAGGTGCTCCTCGAGATCGGGTTCGTACGGACAGCTCCGAATGAGCCAAAAGATTTTAGCAGCTGGGCACTGGAGAGGACTCTTCAGGCAAATGTTGATGTTATTGATAATCGTGCTAGGGCAGTCAAATGCTTCAATCCCGAATACACGTTCGTTGATAACTCCAAACGATTTGCAAAAGGTTCCGTCAGCATCGGGATCGGAACGAAGACAGAGACCGTCCACGCCAGTTTATGCGGCATTACTATGATCTCTACAAGCTGTTGGAGCTCGAGCGGGTGAGGAGCTTTATCGGAACGGCAGATTACCAAACCTACAAACGAGAAAAACTCCGCGGAGAGGATGCGAAGGAGTTTGCGTCCCGGAGGCCGTTCGCGATCACCGACGACACGACCTACCGCCTGTTCGAGAAGGAGTTTGAGTCCATAAACAGCTTGCTACTGTCTCCGGGACCCACGTTTAAAGAGGTGATGGAGAGACTCAGGAAATACTGTCAAACAGGCGAACGTTGAAGCATGGTCTGGACCAAGTCGCTCCGCGATCAATCCTGTGAAGGCACGAGACGTTCCAGCTCTTCGAACCAGTTGAGCACCAAGATGATTTCTCGCGTTTCTAACTGGTCCTCGCTGACCGGCGTCACCATGAGGAAGCGACCATCCGCTCCGACGTCGTAGGGACGCCCCCACCCAAAGTCGAGGTGCTGCTTCAGAAACAGTGTTTCCGGTCTGCCGACCCGAAAACTCGGTTCCGTCTCCACCGGAACCGCCACCATCTCGTGGCCGTGGAGATAGAAGAGCTCTCTCCCATTGGGCCCCCAGGCTGGCGCCGTAGCTCCGTCCGTGGAAACCTGCCAGTTCTGGTCATTCACGTTCGGAAACGGTCTCACGTAAACCTCGAACTCACCCGATTCGTTCGATGTATAGGCTAGCCATCGACCGTCCGGCGAGAGCGCGGGTTCGTTCTCGGTGAAGGGCGAAGCCAGAAGCGAGCGCACCTCTCCGACCGCGTCCAACAGCACGATGTCGATCAAGGTTCCGGGATTCACTTCGGTGGCCACCACGATGGTGCCGTCGGGTGAAAAGCCCTGAGGCCAAAGCTCGTTGGGATGGCTCGAGAATTTCGACGCTTCCCCGTCTTCGACTTTCGTTCTCGGACGATACGTCTTGCCGAAGCGCTTGGCTTCGAGTCGCTCGAGCTTGCCATTTCTTAGGCACGGCTGCGTCGATGACCGAAGCAAGGTCACTGCCGGGGATGAGCGCCGCCAGGCGTTCGAGCTTGTCGCGAAGCTCGGCGCTTGCTGTGAATTTCACTAGGTAACTCGCAGGCGAGAGCGGCGCGACTGTTGGTCGTTTTTCAGGGGCTGCCGGGCCGGGATGTGGCGGGTCGGTCTTTTTAGGCTCCTCACGCGCTTGGTCCGACGCCTTGGACGACTCGCTCTGGGCTTTTGGCTCCGGCCTCTTTCGAATCGTCGGCGAAACGTCCGGTTTCGGAGCTAGCTTCGCCACGAGCTCTTCGAGCTCACGTTTGCTCTTGTGCGTGGCTTTTGCGAATACCTCTTCGCAATTGGCCTCGGTGAGGTGCTTCGAGATCACGGCGATGCCACACAGGTGAATGCGTCCATCCTGGAGCATCGTGAGGAGCACGGGAAACCTGCGTGACAACCGAGCGGCGTTGATTCGCCGATAAGCTTCCGCCTCCGATAAATGCAAGACGTCCATACAAAAGCGGAACATGGACGGCGAAGCCTCGCGGGCAAAGAGACCCCGTGCATCGACTTCAGCTATGTGTGCGACGAGCGCCGCTTCACCGCGGCGCGATTGCTTCGAGGCATCGGATAGTTGAACGAGAAGCTCGTCATCCGATAGTGCCGAGATCTTCTTCACTATCATCTTTGGTGCTCATGCATTGTTATAGCATGGACTTTTTAGACGCTCAGCGTTGGCGCGTGACCGACACAAACGCTTCGAAACACTTTCGAAGTCCCCTCGAACGGGAGAGCACCACTGTCGCTTCGTTAACGGGTGCAGAGACCCCAACAGATCGAGCGCGAGCTTCTTTTGTCAAGTTGCGTCAAAAAACCTGTCAAACAAAAAATGAGCTCGATGCTGTTTTTTTCGCCTCCTCCGCAAAATCTGTGGGTTGCATTGGGGAGAAAACTCGGCTAACTAATTGATAATAAACACCTTCTTCCCAGCGCACGCGGCTTGGCTTTCGTGTGTGACTTCGCGCTTCCTGAAACCCGGGTGCCCGGAGCCCCGCCGGAGGCCCCGTTTGCCCATCGCCCATAGTTGCTCGGACCACGGAGCGG